>JBPPMX010000235.1:0-5266 GCA_051306275.1 Tepidiformaceae bacterium | reverse complement strand
GCGGCCGGCTCATAACCGGTTGGTCCTGGGTTCGAATCCCGGTGGGCCCACCACGCTACCAACTCGCGTACGCGCCGCCCCTACAATCATGGGATGACGCTCTTCAGCGAGTTCACCGATCCACGCCTCGTCCCGCTTTACGACGCACTCGATACCTCGCGTGTCGACACGGCCTTCTACCTCCAACTCGCGGACGAGCGGCCCGGCTCGACGATCATCGACATCGGCTGCGGTACGGGCCTCCTGGCGTGCGAGCTCGCGCGGCGAGGGCACGGCGTCATCGGCGTCGATCCGGCCTCGGAGATGCTGCGTATCGCCCGCCAGCGCCCGGGCGGGGATCAGGTGCGCTGGATCGAAGGGGATGCGTCTCAACTCGACGTGACCGGCGCCGACCTCGTCGTCATGACCGCCCACGTAGCGCAGGTGATCGCCGACGAGGCGACATGGACGATGACGCTTGCAGCCGCCCATCGCTCACTCAAGCCCGGCGGCAGGATTGCCTTCGAAAGCCGGGACCCCCGCGCCAGCGCATGGCTTGAGTGGACCCCGGAGCGTTCTCTCCGCCGTGCCGAAGACCCGGCATTCGGCGGCGTCGACGTGTGGCTCGATGTGCGCGAGGTCGCCCGGGACCTCGTGCGCTACGCCATCCACTACTGGTTCACGGCGACGTCCGAGGAGCTGGTCTCAGAAAACGAACTCCGCTTCCGAAGCGAGGGTGACCTGACCGCGGGACTCGTGGCAGCCGGCTTCGCTGTCGAGAACCTCTTCGGCGACTGGGACAGGCGGCCGCCCGCAGCGGGGACGCCGGAACTCATCTACATCGCGACGAAGCGGTAGACGGCATCGATGTTTGCGGCCTGACGCGCTCGATGTCTTGCGCTCGGCTACGATCGAAGCGTGGCAGGAACTGGAAAGCGCATCTCACGGTCCCGGGTAGCTCGAACCGCAACGCTCGCAGGTCTGGGCGCGCGCGCCTCGGCCCGGATGGCCGTCGCGAAGGTAGTGCCCGGCCGTGGCCGCGGTGACCGTCAGGAGGCGGCGGTCCTCCGTACCGCGGACGATGTCGCGCGGGTGATGGGCGACATGAAGGGCGTCGCCATGAAAATCGGCCAGATCATGTCGCTCATGGGTGGAGCCGTACCGGACGACTTCGCGATGCGGCTCGAAGGGCTGCAGTCATCCGCCCCATCGATGGCGCCGGAGCTCGTGCGCGAAGTCTTCATGGCCGACTTCGGGAAGTCCCCCGACAAGCTGTTCCGCAAGTTCGAATGGGAACCGTTCGCCGCCGCGTCCATCGGGCAGGTCCATCGGGCGCAGTTGCACGACCGGACTGAGGTCGCCGTGAAAGTGCAGTACCCGGGAGTGCAGGAGGCGGTCGGTGCCGACCTTTCCAACCTCGGGTTCATCTTCGGCCTGGTGGGGATGGCAGCCCCGGGGCTCGATCCCAAGCCCATGGTCGAAGACCTCCGCCGCGGTATCGCCATGGAGCTCGACTACCGCAGCGAAGCCGACCGCCAGGCCCGGTTCCACACACTCTTCGACGGGCACCCGTTCATCCGCGTCCCGAAGATCCATGGGGAACTCTGCACCGGGCGCGTCCTCGTGCAGGAATACATCAAGGGCGAACGTTTCGGCGTCCTGCGCGAATGGCCCGCGGAGGATCGGAACCGCGTCGCCGAGATGATCTATCGCTTCACCTTCGGCTCGATGCACCGGTACGGACTCTTCCAGGCAGACCCGCACGCCGGCAACTATCTCATCCTTGATGACGGCACCGTCGCTTTTCTCGACTACGGGTGTGTGTCTGAGTTCGAACCCGGACTTCGGCTACAGCTCAACAACCTCATCGCCGGGGTGATCACGAGTGACCACGCGCGTTGGCGGACCGGCATGGAGGATGTCGGCTACGTCCCGCGCGACCTCGATGTCTCGACCGAAGAACTGTGGGAGCACATGAAGGTCTACTACTCCTTCGTCTTGGAGGATGGGGTGACTTTCACCTCGGAGCTCGCCTCGCAGATGGTCCGCCAGAACCTCCAGCTCACCGGCCAGACGGGCCAGGTGAACCGCCAGCTTAATATCCCCGAAGGCGTTGTCTTCATCCAGCGGATCAACTTCGGCTTCGCCGGCCTGATGGCCAGCATTCGCGCGCAGGGCCCCTGGCAATCGATCATCGGTGAGTACGTGCTCGGCCAGGCCCCGTGCTCTTACCTGGGTGAACGATCCCGCGCACATATGGGCGAGGGCTGGGTCTAGCGTTGGATCAGGGTGTCTGCGATCTCGGGGCGATTGAGTTCCGCTGGCAGGCAGTGAGTCCCCTGGTCGCGGTGCTCGATGGCCATGGGGTGGTGGTCTACGGTGAATACAACGCGAAGACCTTCGGGACGATCGACGCGTCGATCCCGGCGCTCCGAGTCGGGCCCGATGGGATGGACGTGGGCGATGGGAATCTCGTCCGGCACAACGGCAAAGTTTGTGGCGAGGGTCGACGCGCCGGTCGACGGTAATGGGCGGAGCACAGGCACGCATCAGGGCTGTTGTCGGTGCCATGGAGGACGATTCTTCTTTCAGAGGACCTTCAATCGATGGCAGCGTCACGTGGCAATCCTGCAACCCCAGCGGGTGCGGAGCGCCCGCTCTGGCTCCTGATGATCGGCATGCTCGGCACCGCCGTTGGCGTCCGCGGCGCGCTCGGGCCAGATGTCGTCGTCGCCCTGATGATCGGCGCGCTGGCACTCGGGATCCTCATCCTGCTCATGCGCCGTCGTTCGGAGCGCGAAGCTAGCTCAGAACTGTCGCGCGCTGCCGACGCGCCGGGTGTCGCGATTGCGCCGAAGCCACTCGCTGACATCGCGTTCGGTGCCCTCTTTCAGGAAGACGACGACGATGTCTTTCGAGCGGTCCTCGCGGAGCTCTCGGAGCTGGGTGGCGAAGCCTCGAGTGACTCGCTTATGCGGCCCGTCCCATGGGGTCCGTTCCCGTCGAACTCGCTGCTCATGCGCCGCGGCTTTCGCGGCCAGCGCCGGGCGTAGTTCGCGCCGGTCACCGCCTATGCTCAGGTTGCTGCAAGCGCCTGCGAGTCTTGATTCGGACCCAGTCGATCCCGCGCTTCGTCCACGTCGTCTTCTCGCGATCGAGGTGCCCATTCACGGCCCGCAGATACGGCCCCGAGATCCGGGAGGCGTAGGCGCCGAACCCCTCCGCTCGCAACGGAGCCCAGTCGTCCCGGTAGGGCACGACGACGTGCTGGTTCGAAACCTGCCGCGCCGAGGTCAGGAAGGCCAGTCCGACCCCCGTCGAAACCTCAAGCAGAGGTCGGTTCTCCGCGCGCGCCGTTCTGACGAGTCCGTTGAAAAGCGCAGCAATCTCCGCCGATTTCGGAAGCGAGGCAACATCGCTCCGTAGCTCTGAGATTGACTTCCGCAGCTCGGCCATCTCGATCGGCGGCGTGTCGATCGCCCCGGCCGTCGTTCCTGTCGCCCCCTGCAACGCACCAAGCAGCTGGTCCACCGAGTCGAACCGCACATCGGGCGCGAGGTATCCGGCCGCCACGAGTTCATCCTGGAGCGCCACGAGGTAGGTGCGTGATCCGTTCAGGACGTCCGATGCCGCGGCGAGGAGCCAGAGCGGCGAGAATCCGAACGCCGCGATCGACCCAATCTCGAACGCGTTCCCCGCAGCCTTCTTCACGGCGAGCCGGTTCGCGGCTGGCGCGGCTGGCTCGCGGTCGCCTTCCGCCGGCTCGACGCCCCCCACCAGCTCAATGGCTATGCGCAGGGCGTTCTTCGCCGTCACTTCGTAGAACCGGCTGCGTCTGACGAAGCGCGGGAGGACGAGCCGCCCCGTCTCGTGCGTCGCCCCGCCCAGCCCGGCCGCCGCTGCCCGCACCACTCGCTCAGGGACCGTTGCGATGTACTCGAGTGCTTGGCCCAGTCGGCCGAGGATGGGATACCGCCTGCGATCCATATGCCTCAATGGTACGGCGGATTCGAGCGCGACGAATCTGATACGGCTCGCCCGCGCTCCACTCATGACCGTACGTATCCGTGTGCGATGCTTCCCCGGATGGCAACGACAATGCGGCTGAACGTGGGGTGCGAGTTCCGGCTGAACTCGACCGAGCCAGGGCACGCCATCTTCCAGGTCGAACCCCTGCAACTCCCCGCGAACCGCCGCGTCGACGAGTGCTGGGCCCTCATGCCGGCGCTCACCGTGAGGCGCTACATCGACATCTACGGCAATGCCTGTCGTCGGCTGGATCTCCCGGTAGCTGACTTCTCCCTGCGCTACGAGGGCACGTTCGATGTCCCTGCTGGCCTCGACCCTGCGGTTCCGGATGCGTCGGAGACTCCGCCCGGCGAACTACCGGACGAAGTGCTCGTTTACACCCTCCCCAGCCGGTACTGCCTTTCCGACGAACTCGCCGGTGAAGCGTGGGAGCGATTCGGAGATGTCGCGCCAGGGTGGGGGCGCGTACAGGCGATCTGCGATTTCGTGAACGGCCATCTGACCTACACACCCGGCGCGACCTCCTCCCTCACAACCGCGGCAGACGTCCACGCCTCCCAGGCAGGCGTCTGCCGCGACTTTGCCCACCTCGCGATTGCCCTCTGCCGCGCGCTCTATATCCCGGCGCGCTACGCGTTCGGGTATCTCCCGAACCTCCCGGACGAGACCGAGCCTAACGATTTCTGCGCATGGATGGAGGTCTGGCTCGATGGCCAGTGGTACACCTTCGATCCGCGGAACAACCACCGTCGGAGCGGCCGCCTCCTGATTGGCCGCGGCCGCGATGCGCTCGACTGCGCCATGCTCACAACCTTCGGCGAGCTCACGCTTGAAGAGCTGCGCGTCTGGGCCGACGTGATAGAACCCCCCGCGTAACCCGCCAGCAAGCTGGCCGAAGTGGCAGCAACCGCGCCCACACGACATCATGAACCACTGGCATCTGCCCCCGTAGCTCAGCGGATAGAGCAGTGGTTTCCTAACACATCCGACCGACACGCCATGGCGTCAGATGTGAGCGTGGGAGCGAAAGAGGCGAAAATATCGTGTCTATTCTGACGCGCGGCAACACACTGAACGGTCAAGTGCCTCGAAGGTCGTTCAAGAGTGAGTCGAGCGCCTGCTCTGCTTCCTTAGTATTCGCGTATGCAAGCCGCAGGAGCCGTTCTGCCTCGAGATAACCCACGTCCTCGCCATTCAGGTTGAATCCCGCGACCTCCTTACCGTCGCGGTCGTAGATTGCGAATCGGAGTCGTCCATT
>JBPPMX010000234.1:0-5223 GCA_051306275.1 Tepidiformaceae bacterium | reverse complement strand
CTCGGGTTCCGGGCACTGACGGAGACGTACGTTTACCCGGGGTTCGACAACATCATCGCGCGGCGCAAGAAGGTCGGGGCGATCCTGCGGACGGTGCTGTACCGGGCCGAACACACGCCGTTGAAGACGTTCGGACTTTCGCATTTCATCGTGCTCGAAAAGCCGGGAGACCCGGCGAGCTGAGGGGACAGGCATGCAACTCGGGATTATCGGGCTGGCGCGCTCGGGCAAGACGACGGTCTTCAACGCCGTAACGCGTGGACATGCGGAGGTCGGTACCTACGGTGGGACGCAGCCGAACGTGGGCGTGGTGAACGTGCCGGACGACCGCGTGGATGTCCTGGCGGGGCTCTACAAGCCAAAGAAGGTGACCTACGCGACGATCCAGTACGTCGATTTCCCGGCGGCCGGGGAGTCGTTCGGAAAGGGCGAGGGGCCGGCAGGAAAGTTCATCAACGATCTGGGGCGGACGGACGCGCTGATCCACGTCGTGCGGGCGTTCGAAGACGAGACGGTGCCGCACCCGGATGTGACCGTCGATCCGCACCGGGACATCGCGACGATGGACCTTGAGCTGACGTTTGCGGACCTCGGGATGATCGACAAGCGCCTGCACCGGATGGAGGCTGAGCTGCGTTCGATGAAGGCGAGCGAACGGGACAGCCTGCTGCGGACGCAGGAGGTGCTCACGCGGCTGAAGACGGGGCTCGAATCGGAGAAGGCGATCCGGGAACTCGACCTGAGCGACGAAGACTGGAAGTCGCTGGAGGGGACGCAGTTCCTGACCTCGAAGCCGCTCCTGATCGTCATCAACATTGGTGAGGACGACCTGGCACGGCGGGCCGAGATCGAGGAGGAGTACCGTGCGCGGTACGACGGCAAGGGGCGGGCGGCGGCGGTGTTCTGCGGGAAGTTCGAGATGGAGCTGAACGACCTCGATGAGGAGGCGGCGGCTGAGTTCCGCGATTCGGTGGGTGTCACTGAAAGTGGCATGGCTGGGGCGATTCGGCTGAGCTACCGGCTGCTGGGGCTGATCAGCTTCCTGACGGCGGGGCATGACGAGTGCCGCGCTTGGACGGTCGAAGCGGGGTCACCGGCGCCGGTGGCGGCGGGGAAGATCCACAGCGACCTTCGGCGCGGGTTCATCCGGGCGGAGGTGATCCGCTACGACGACCTGATCGCGGCGGGGAGCGAGGCGGAGGCGAAGAAGAAGGGGCTCCTGCGGACAGAGGGCAAGGAGTACGTGGTGCAGGACGGGGATGTGTTGAACATCCTGTTCAACGTGTAGCTGCGCGAGTTATCAGAGTTCAGAAATCAGAAGTCAGCTCCGACGTTCAGAGGCGTTGGATGTACGCGGCCAGCATCCGCTTTACCTCGGTTATCGCAGCATCGAGTTCACTGTAGTGCTCTGCAGTGACGTAGCCAAGATCGCGCGCGAGGAGGATCTCGCACTCCAGCTCACTCGCAGATCCCGCTGCGATCCGCATGAATCGTGCCAGTTCGGCGGTGCTGTCCCGGCCGCAACCCTCAGCGATGTTCGCGGGCACGGAAACGGCGGCGCGACGAACCTGTGCGGTCGGCCCATAGACTTCGTCCCGTGGGAACGAACTCGACGCCTGATAGACCGCTAGCGTTAATGCATACGCCTTGTGCCAGACCTGGAGATCGCGGAATGGTCTCACCCCTGTGCGAGGTCCGTTTGGCTGGTCGAGGCTGATATCTGATCTCTGACGGCTGATATCTGAGTTCTCACCACGGCGATGTGGGCGCTTTCTTCGAGGGCGGTGACCCAGTGGAGTGCTTCCCAGGGGGTGGAGCCCCGGGCGTAGGCGCCGTGGCCGCGGACCATCGCGATGACGTGCGTGCGGAGGGCGCTGGCGATCTCCTGCACCTGGTGGGGGCCGTTCTCGACGACGGGGACGTTGCCGAGGTGGAGGAGGCCTTCGTGGTCGATCGGGGTGAAGCGGTCGGTATCGAACGAGAGGGCGATGGCGTGGCGGGGGTGGGCGTGGACGATCGCGCGGGCTTCGCCGAGGGCGTAGGCGGTGGAGTGAAGGACGGTGTCGGAGGAAGGCGGTGGCCCCATGTGGCGGCCATCCATGCCGACGAGGCTGATGTGGCGCGGTTCGAGGCGGCCGAGCATGGTGCCGGTGCCGGTGATCCACATGTTGTGGCCGTCGCGCATGCTGAGATTGCCACCGTGGCTGGTGACGAGCCCGAGCATATAGAGGTCCCGGCCGACGTCACGGAACGCGGCCATGACGGCAGCCGGGACTTCGGGCATACGGGAGTTAGACGGCGCCGCCGCCATCGACATAGATCCTCTCCCCACTGACGTAGCTGGCCGCATCGGAGACCAGGAAGGCGACGACGCTGGCAATCTCTTCGGGCGAACAGACGTAGCCGAATGGGCTATCGGCGTCGAGTTCGTGGATCTCCTGGACGCCGCGAGTGGCACGAACGAGGCGCTTGCCCATCTCGGTGTCGACGAGGCCGGGGGCGACGATGTTCACGTGGATGTTGTTCTTGCGCTCCTCCTTGAAGAGCGTCCAGGCAAGCGCTTCCATCGCGGCTTTGCCCATGTTGTAGGGGCCGCTGTGAGCAGCGAAGCGGCGGGTGGCGCCGCTGGAGATGACGATGATGTCGCCGCGCGGCTGCGGGCGCATGTAGGGCAGGACGAGCTTCGATAGGTAGAAGGGCCCGAAGGCGTGAGTGCGGACGACGCGTTCCATTTCGAGCGGATCGGTGTCGTAAACGGTGTTTCCGCGGCTGGCGATGCCGGCGTTGTTGATGAGGATGTCGATGTGGCCGAAGTCTTCGGCGACCTGCTTCACCATTGCTTCGTCTTCCTCCCAGGAGTCGACGGAGGCGGCGTAGATCTTCGCCTTGCGGCCGAGCTTCTCGATCTCAGCGGCGGTGGCCTTCGCCGAGTCTTCGTCGCGGCGGTAGTTGACTGCGATGTCTGCGCCATCGGCTGCGAGGGCGAGTGAGATGGCTTTTCCGATACCCCGGCTGCCACCGGTAACAAGTGCGACGCGGCCTTCAAGGCCCATGTGGGACACCTCGTGTTCGTCTGAGTGGGGCCGATTCTACGGGGCGGGAGGTGCGAAGACGATCGTCAGCATTACCCCGGCCGCTCGAGCGGCGCGTCAAGCGACAGCCCGGCCATCATGCGAAGCACTGTCAGGTAGGTGTCGGTTTCGTGAGAGCCGTCCTTCCAGACCCCGCCTTTCGCGCGTCTTGCAAGGCCAATCGGGACCGCGAGGCGCTTGAGAAGCGGGTGGTCGCCGGTCGCATCCTGGTACCAGCCGCCGAAGCGGTGATCGCGGCACTCCCGTTCGATGAAGGCGATCTGCTGCTCGATCTTCGCGGCGAAGGTGTCCTTCGCTGGATAGCCGTGGGCCGCAAGGAGGAGCAGTACCTTCAGGCCCTCCAGCTGTACCCACCACTGACGGCTGCGGACGACGAGAGATGTGCCTTCGAGGGCATCGGGCGGTGCGGCCGGGCCCCCGTACGCGAACCCCCCGCCGGGGAGCCAGCCTCGCTCGACGGCATGGGTGGCGAGCAAGCACGCCTGGGCGAGGGCGTCATTCATCGGTGTCCCGAGCAGCGGAGCGGCCCGCACGAGGCGGAATGCCGTAAGGAAGTGGTACCCGTAGCGCTCCGGGCCGGGGACCGGAACCCAGTTGGGATAGGCGGCGTACTGAAGGCCGCCGTCAGGTGTGATCATCCCCGAGATGCAATCGCGCAGTTCGCGCAGCCGCAGGATCCCTGGCTGTTCGGGAAGATACTCAAGGGAGTCCGCGAGCATCTCGAAGATGTCGGACGTGACGTTGATGTCCTTGTGCCCGACGCCATGGCCGAGCGGGTCGACGAGCGCACGACCATCCGGAGAATCCTCAACGGACAGGACGGGGGTTCCATCGCGACGCGCCCAGCCGTGAAAGCCGCCGAACTCGTCGTCGTGGAGCGAATCGTCGAGCCAGCGGAAGCCTTCCAGCGCGAGTTCGAGGGCTGCGGTCTCTCCAGTCGCGCGGTAGACCTCGAAACATGCGCCGATGGCGTACGCCGTCCCGTGCGAGTGCTTCGAACCGTCGGCGAGGGGCGTCCCGGCCCGATCGAGGAGCCAGAACCAGCCCCCGTGCTCACGGTCCCACATCACGTCTCGAAGGAATCGGAAGCCATGCAGCGCATCCTCTCGCCAGCGCGCCTGTGAAGGAAACGCCATCGCAAGTCGCGCCGCGCTCCGCGTCTGCCGAGCCTGGAACTCGAGCATGCGTTGCTGTGGCCCCCGCGGCCGCCAGCGACGGTCGAGATCGGTCACGAAGCCACCGCGTTCCCGGTCGACTCCATGCCTGAACCAGGTCGCGATGACGTCCCGTTCCAGCGCCGCGGTGATGTACCGGGCCATGTCGCGGCGAGTCGCTTCGTCCATCGTCACGAACGCTTCGGAATCTGCGAGTGGCCACGGGGGAACACTGTGCACTGAATGGGGGAGCGTCATCGGTGTGGGGACGATAGCTCATCCCCGCCCCGCGGGGCCGATTCGGACATCGGCGATGTGACGCTCAGCGCGAGTTCGGGGCTATCAGGGGTACTAATGATCAGTTGCCGCGGCTACCGGTGTCCCGGAGGAGCTTGAGGAACTCGGGGTCGCCCTGGAGGGAGGCGAGCTTGGGGTCGGCGGCGGCTTCACGGACATAGGCGGGGTCGAGTTCGAATGCGCGGGTGAGGTGGCGCAGCGCGACATCCCGATCACCAAGGGTGGCGGTCGCCTGTGCACAGCCGTAGTAGGCAGCGGCATCACCGGGATCGGCGGCGGCGGCGGCTTCGAAGTCGACGAGCGCGGCGGCGCCGTTCCCGCTGTGAAGGTAAGCGAGGCCACGGTTGACCACGATTGTGGTGTCACCGGGGTCAATGCTGAGGGCGACTTCGAAATCGCGGATGGCGGATGCGTAGTCCGAGCGGTAGAGGTGGAGCATGCCGCGGTTGTTGAGCGCATCGGCATCGTTGGGTTCGAGCTCGAGCGCGCGGTCGTAGTCGGCGAGGGCCTGGCCGTAGTGCCCGAGGCGGGTCCGAGCATTGGCCCGGTTGTAATAGGCGGCGATGAGGTCGGGCTGGAGGTCGATCGCGCTGGAGGAGCACGCGATGGCGAGGATGTACTGCCCCACGTTGAAGTAGACGGTGCCTTCGTCGAGGTGGGCATCGGCGGTGCGTGCGGGG
>JBPPMX010000233.1:0-6263 GCA_051306275.1 Tepidiformaceae bacterium | reverse complement strand
CCCGATGCGACCAGCGCCGGTCGACGCAGACGCAAAACTCTCCTGAGGACCATCCTGTACCCCTCGCTGGGCGGATAGGGCTCTTCACCCTTCGTTTCGGACGGTATGGCTGGATGGTTACTCGCCGGTTTCCAGCCGGTTTCCCAGTTGTTTCGAAACACATCCTTTACATTGCCCCGGGATCGCCCTCCACCCGCCCAAAACAGACCGTGCGATGTTTCACAAGCGTTTCCGTTTGTGCTACCTTTCGTCGGGTTTCCCACACACCTCAGCCAGACATCACGCCCGGCCCAGCCGGCGAAAAGGAGTGCTACGCGCGCGTGAACATTATCGTTTGCGTCAAGCAAATCCCGGACCCGGAAACGCCCGCTGCGTCGTTCAAAGTCGACGAAGCCGCGAAGAAGGTCATCCCCGCCCAGGGCATCGCGCCCGTCGTTAACCCGTACGACCCACAGGCCACCGAAGCGGCTCTGCGCCTCAAGGAAGCCGCCGGCTCCGGCAAGGTCACCGTCATCAGCCTCGGCGCTGACTCAGCCCGCGATGCCATCAAGCACGCACTCGCCATGGGCGCCGATGAAGGCATCCTTATTACCGACCCCGCCCTCGAAGGCATCGACAACTTCCAGACCGCCGTCGCGCTCTCAAAGGCCATCCAGAAGGTCGGCGAATTCGACCTCATCCTCACCGGCCGCGCAGCCGCCGACTGGGACATGGGTGTTGTACCCGCTGGCCTCGGCCAGATCCTCGGCGTCCCGGTTGTCTCCATCGCCAAGGGCATCGAAGGCAGTGGCGGCGGCCTCAAGGTCGAGCGCGTCGTCGATGACGGCTTCGAAACCGTCGAAACGTCGCTCCCCGCCGTCGTCTCCGTCTCGAACGAGTTCGGCGAGCCCCGCTATCCGCAGCTCCGCCAGATCATGCTCGCCGCCAAGAAGACCGTCCAGGTCTGGTCCGCCGCCGACCTCGGCCTCTCCGGCGACGAAACCGGCGCGGCCAACCGCTGGCTCCCCCTCGAAGCCCTCTACGTCCCCAAGATCGAGAGCAACGTCGAGATCATCGAAGGCGATACCCCCGAAGAAAAGGCGCACAACCTCGCCCTCAAGCTGCGCGCCGCCAAGCTGATCTAGGAGCCACGAACAGATGCCTGGAATCCTTGTTGTAGCCGAAACCAGCGAAGGCGCTCTCGCTCCCATCTCGGGGGAGATCCTTGGCGCCGCTCGTCAGCTATCAAGCGAAGGCGCTGGCTCTGTCAGCGCCTTCATCGCCGGTGACGCCGGCCTCGGCGCGTCCCTTATCGCGCTCGGCGCCGATACCGCCTACGTGGCCACCAACGCCGCCCTAGCCGACTACACCGCCGATGCCTACCTCCCGGCCCTCAAGGCCGCGGTCGAGCAGTCCGGCGCCGATATCGTCATCCTTGGCCAGACAAGCCTCGGCCGTGACCTTGGCCCGCACCTCGCCTTCAACCTCGGCACCGCCATCGCCACCGAATCCGTCGAACTCAAGATCGACGGTGGCCGCCTCCGCGCCACCCGCGGCGCCTACGGCGGCAACGCACGCGCCGAGCACGTCTGGAAGGGTGCCGTCCAGATCGTCACCGTTAAGCCCAAGCAGTACGACGCCCTCGAACCCGACGCTTCCCGCAGCGGCAACACCGTCACGATCGAGGCTGCTGGCGATGCGCGCGTGAAGGTCCTCAGCCGCGACAAGGCCGCCACCACCGGCGTCCGCCTCGAAGACGCCCCCGTGGTCGTCTCCGGTGGCCGCGGGCTCGGCGACCCCTCCGCCTTCGGCATCCTCGAGAACCTCGCCGACCTTGTGAAGGGCGCCGTCGGCGCAAGCCGCGCCGCCTGCGACCTCGGCTGGTACCCCCCGTCCCAGCAGGTTGGCCTCACCGGCAAGACCGTCTCGCCGAACCTCTACATCGCCATCGCCATCAGCGGCGCAAGCCAGCACATGGCCGGCATGGCCGGCTCCAAGAACATCGTCGCGATCAACAAGGACCCGGACGCCAACATGGTCCAGGTCTCCAAGTTCGCCGTCGTCGACGACTACAAGAAGGTCGTCCCCGCCCTTATCGAAGAGATCAAGAAGCTCGGCTAACCCGCGCCTCACGAACCACCACAAGAAGGGGCCGCATTCGCGGCCCCTTTTTCTTCGGACGAGCTTCGGGATTGCGGTCGTCAGGCCTTGAGTGCCCGATGATGATTGACGAGAGATTCCACGGCCGGCATGAGTTCCGTCGGGATCTCCATCATCGTATTCCCGGCGTACGGTCGCTCGTCTTCCTCGATCGCCGACGCTTCGCTCTGCTTGTCGTGTGCGCGGGCCAGCGCTGCAAGTCGTTCTTCGCTCCGTCCGATCGGCCGCTCGTTGGGTGTAATCATCGCCTGCCGGCCAGCCGGGACACGCCCAGCCCCGCGACACAGAACCCCGCAGCAACCGCCACGGCCAGCCACCACGACACACCGCCGCCACCACCAACCCCTGCCCCGGACCCAACCGTGGGCGCCTTCGGCGTTGGCGACGGCCCGGGATCGAGTTGCCCCCGTGCGACCACTTCGACGGTTCCGACATGCCCCTGGTTCGCGTGCAGGATGCAGTAGTACGCGAATGTGCCCTCCGTCGTGAACGTCAGACTGAACTCCGCGCCCTTGTCCTGGTCGATGCTCAGCAATCCGCTGTTCCAGTACCCCTCGCCGTCATACGTCTCCGCCGGCCGGAACACTCCGTCCACCACCGGGTTCCCCGGCAGCGGAACGCCCGTTGGGAACGGGCCGAAAGTCACCGTGTGTGGCGTGCGCGCGGCCGTCCGCCACCGCACCCTATCCCCCTCCTCCACGGTGATCGTCGGGGGAAAGAACTGCTGCACATCGCCGTACCGCGTCTCCCGCGCGATGCGCACCGTGCGCTCCGTCGTCCCATCCGGCAAGTCCCGCGTCTCGATCGGCTGCGCCCGCGCCTCATCAGCGATGCTCCTCAACTCTGCAAGCGCAGCCGCGTATTCCGCCTGTCCCCGCGCGTCCACCGTGGCCTGCGCGTCCGCCCCTGCCTCCCCCACCGCGATGACCTCCACCGTGCCTTTGTGGAACGGATGGATCAGGCAGTAGGACGGGTACGTCCCGGCCTGGGTGAATGTGATCGTGTACGAAGCACCCGGCCCGAACGTCATGTCGGACGTCAGAAAGCCTTCCCCGTTGTACGTTGCGGGCGAAGGCGTTGACCCGATCGGTACCGAAACCGGCGTGCCGAAGGTGATCGTGTGGGGTTCGTACCACGCGAAGTCCCACCGCACCGACGACCCCTCCTGCACGGTGATCGTCGCGGGAAGGTAGGCGTTCACCGCGTACCCGCCTTCTCCGCTCCCGGCGAGCACGATCAGGGAAGCGTCCTCCTGGGCATGGGTATCACGCGCTGAGAACCCGCCGACCGCGATCGAGAGGATGAGGAACGTCGCGAGCAGGACGCATCGTTTGATCATTCCCACACTCTAGGCTTGCATCGCCCCCGGACAAGACGGCCAAACGCCCCGCGATTCCAGTCCGATCGGCTGCGAGCGTCATAACACCCGCCCACTGTGAGCCCAGGCCCGCATAACCCTCGCCTCCCGCAACCTCGCTTTCAGCGCCCTCCGAATCTGCCCGCGACGATAATCCATGCCGGCCGTCAAGCCTTCGTGAATGCCGCCCCAACACGTCATAAAAAGCTAGGCGCGCCCCCTCGGCCCGGCGTACTGTCCCGGTGTTGGAGGCGGGGTGGCCGGGAGCTGATTCAGCCCCGCAGGTCTTCGGACCGGTGGGGCGAGAAGGCTCCTACAGGGGCTCCGGCCCCTGGCAGAGCCGCCTGCCGGGTGGCCGCGAGGCTACCACCGCGACAGCGCCCCGCAAGGGCAACGCAGCCGTGGCTGGCCGGGCTCTACGAGTCCGGTCCCGGGAGGAGAGGCCCGTGCCGGGCAGCCGCAAGGCTCCCCAGTTCGGCCCAGGCGACCGGCAACACCTCCGGCAAAAGCGAGAGGCGTCCAGACCGCAAGGAATGGACGCCTCTTCGTTTTCTCTCGCGCCCAGCCCGGCCCGTTCCCTACTGCCGCTCCGCCAGGTACGCCCTCCACGTCTCGTCCCGCTCACGCGCCGCTTTCCGGTACCCGATCTGCGCTCCCAGGAACGTCCCGAACGCCTGCGCCAGCACATATCCCCCACCGATCAGCACTGCGAACGCCACTGCCGGGTGTCCGAGCGGCCCCGGCCCCCAGATCACCAGCACCACGAACAGCACAGCCGCCACTACCAGCCCGAACATCGCCCCGCTGTGCACCCACTTCGCCTCGCGCTTCTGCTTCTTCCGGTACATCCGCAGCACGTCTTGCGGGATCTCGCGCACCGGCGTCGCCGTCGCCACCACCGTCCCGCAGAACCCGCACACCTCATCCGACTCACGTATCCGCCCATAGCAGAACCCGCAGAACAACCCCGCCCGCGGCACCTTCCGGTCGATCAGCTCCTCCATCTTCTCTTGCAGCCGGTCGAGATAGGGATACGGGGTGACGTACCCCGCTTCCCCCACCAGTTCGGGCCGCGAGGATGACGATGGCGTGGCCGGTGTTTCGCTCATGCGCCCTCTAGCGAACCACCCCGCGCCACGCCGGGCAAGCGCACCACCGCCGCTACCGCTCCTCGAACAGCTGAAACAGCACCCCGCCGCTATCTTTCGGGTGCAGGAACGTGTGCCGCTTCCAGTGGGGCGCTTCGATGACCCCACCGAACGCCTCGATCCCCTCCCCCTTCAAACCCCCAACCGCCGCCTCAACCGCCCGCACCTCGCCGCAGATGTGATGAGCGCCCGGCCCGCGCTCCGCCAGGAACTTCCCGACGAAGCTGTCCTCGCGCAGCGGCGCCATGATCTCCAGTATCAGCTTGCTCCCCGGGAACGACAGCGTGCACGCCTCGAACCCCTGCTCCTCGCTCGTGAACCGGCTCAGCTCCGTCATCCCGAACAGCCGCTTGTGCCATCCCATTCGCTCGTCGAGGTCCGTCGCCACCAGCGACAGGTGGTCGACCCGCACAAGCCCAACTGCGCCGCCCGGCCCCGGGTCGGGAATCGGCTTCTCGGTGCCGTACGGCTGAAACAACTGCCACAGCAGCCCGCCGCCATCCCGCGGATGGATGAACGTTTGGATCCAGCCCACCCCATCGTCCTGCACCCCGCCGAACGGCTCGATGCCTTCCGCCTCCAGTGCCCGCACCGCCTCCCGGATGTCGTGCACCTCCAGGGTCACGTGGTGGATGCCCGGCCCTCGCGTGTCGAGGAACCGCTGCACGAAGCTCTGCTCGTCCGCCGGCTCCAGGATCTCGAACCCGATCCCCGTCCCCGGCACGCCCAGCAGAGCACCGGAATACGGCTCCGATTCGTTCGGCTCGAAGCTATGGTCCAGCCGGAACCCGACCAGCCGCTCAAGGAGTGCCGCCTGATCGCGCCAGCTTCTCGCGGCCATACTGATGTGGTCCACCCGCTTCACAGGGATCACAACTCGCTCCGGGGTTCAGGATGAGGCGGTATGGTAGGGTGATGCCCGGTCCCCCGCAATGACGCAACGAATCCAGTGCGCCACCATCATGGTCAACCCGCTCGCGCGCGGCGTCGCCCGTCGTTTCGATAGCGCCGCCACCGTCCGCTACCTCCGCCGCAACGGCGTCGAAGTCGACCTCGCGACCCCCGTCACCCCCGAAGAAGCCGAGCGTACCGCCCTTCGCGCCGCCGAACGTGGCGTCGACATGCTCTTCGTCGTCGGCGGTGATGGCAGTCTACGCACCGCCGCCGGCGGCCTCGCAGGCTCCGAAACCGCCCTCGCCTCGGTCCCGTGCGGCACCGCCAACGTCTGGGCGAAAGAGACCGGCATCCCTCGTTCCGCCCGCGCAGCGATCGATGCCCATCTCGCCGGGCAGGTCCGTTCCATTGATGTCGGGCGTGCCAACGGCCTCCCCTTTCTTCTCATGGCTGGCATCGGCTGGGACGCCGCCATCGCCCAGCGCGTCTCACACTCGCTCAAGCGCCGCATCGGCGAAGGCGCCTACGTCATCCAGGCCGCTCGCGCCTTCCCCAACCTCCGCCCGACGATGGCCCGCTGGCACGCCGGCGCGATGAGCCACGAAGGCCGCCTCGCGATCATGGTGATCGGCAACACCCGGCTCTATGGTGGCCTCGTCCGCTTCACCCCCGGCGCTACCGCCGACGACGGCCTCCTCGATGTCGCCGCCGCCTACCCTCCCAAC
>JBPPMX010000232.1:0-4819 GCA_051306275.1 Tepidiformaceae bacterium | reverse complement strand
ATGAGGGCGACGTTGTCGCGGTTGTAGGTTTCGAAGTAGTTGGTGTCGACGCAGATGCGCTTGGTGCCGATGGGGTAGTCCTTCGGCGCGAGCTTTTCGGCGACGGTGGGGTCCTTCACGATGCTGCGGATCTTGTTGCGGACGAACTCGGCGGCGGTGTCGTTGGCTTCGCGGCTGGACATAAGGTCGTTGAAGGCGCCGAGGACGCCGACGCCGCCATCCATCCAGCGGGATTCGTAGGCGGCGATGCGCTCTTCTTCGGAGACTGCGAGGGCTGACTTGTCCGGGATCGGGCGGGCGACGCCACCGCGGGATTCGCGGGCCTGCTGCTTGATTTCGGCGAAGTTCTCCTTGTACATGCGCAGGCGTTCCTGGCTGACGGGCGCCTGGTTCGCGGGGACGCTGTAGTTCGGGGTGCGCTGGAAGACGACGAGCTGGGCGGCCTGCTCGGCCATGACGGGGATCGCCTGAATGGCGGAGGAGCCGGTGCCGATGACACCGACGCGCTGTCCGGTGAAGTCGACGCCTTCGTGGGGCCACTGTCCGGTGTGGTAGGAGGGGCCCTTGAAGGCGTCGCGGCCCTTAATGTCGGGGATGCGGGAGGCGGAGAGGCAGCCGGTGGCGGCGATGAGGAACTTGCAGGAGAGGCGGTCGCCGCGGTCGGTGCCGACCTGCCAGCGCTTCGCGCGGTCGTCCCAGTTCGCGGAGGTGACGGAGGTTTCGAACTCCATGTCGCGGCGGAGGTCGAAGCGGTCGGCGACGTGGTTGGCGTACTGGAGGATCTCGGGCTGGGTGGCGTAGCGCTCGGTCCAGTCCCACTCGCGCTGGAGCTCGTCGGAGAAGGAGTACTGGTAGTCGAGGCTTTCGACGTCGCAGCGGGCGCCGGGATAGCGGTTCCAGTACCAGGTGCCGCCGACGCCATCGCCGCGTTCGATGACGCGGGCGGAGAAGCCGAGGTTGCGAAGGCGGTAGAGCATGTACATGCCGGCGAATCCAGCGCCGACGACCACCGCATCGTATTCGGCTACGGTCGCTTTTCCGTTCTCAGTCATGGGATGCCCCTTCGCTCGATAGTCGTCGCGCCGCCACTGGTGGACGGCGTGACCGGATATTGCGTAGAGGTATACGCCACTCGCCCGGTGGTTGCCAGATCAGCGCGGTAAGTGTTTCGCCGGGGGCGGCCTATCCGGCGAGGGTAGAGGTATGCCCAGCCGCGGCGCGGGTGCCAGATGATGCGGTAAATGTCGCGCGGGCGGCCAGTGAGGGCGAAGTGATCTCACAACCCCCGGCGGCGCTCGCGCCAGCATCCGGCACCCGAAACCGGCGCAGTCCGCCAGCGTCGGAGACGCCAGATGACCGGCCTGACGAAGCAACTGAAGCTGACAACGACCGACCCCAAGACGTATCCGCCCCGACTTTTGAACCGGGCGAGTCTTCCCGCACCGGCTTCATCGGTGTCGCAACGGTGAACCTCGAGAAGCTGGAGCTAGGCTTCTAGACCCGCCAGAATGGACCGGATGAGCAGGGCGAGTTCGGCCGGGTGGTCGAGTTGTGGTGCGTGCGTCCCTGGCGTCGTCAGGAACTGTGCGCTCAGCTCTCCGGCGAGCCACGGGCCGATCTCCTTGAAGAACGGCGGCCCGTCGTCGCTCACAACCACCGTCACCGGTCGCGATACGGCCTTGAGCGCCGCGGTCCCCGGTGAATAGCTCTCGAAGTTTCCGAGCTCGGATCCGAGAAAGACAGTGGCATTGCTTCTCGCCCTGTCCTGCCCCTCACGCCCCAGGGCCTCCCAGTTGGTGTCGCCAATGGCGAACCGGAGGAATGCCTCAGCAGCCGCTGACTCCCCTCCGGCCGCCATGCCTGTCTCCACGATGTTGCCGAGGAATGCCTCGACTTCCTCTGGGCGCTCCATCCCCGCGTTGAGTGGCGGCTCATGGAGGATCGCCGCCCGGACGACATCCGGATGCCGAAGCACGAGATTCAACGCCATGATGGCTCCCGAGCTGTTCCCATAGATGTGCGCCGGCGCCAGGTCGAGCGTCCTCAGGAGTGCCATGGCGTCATCCGCCTGTTCATCCGGTCCGGTGGGCACGCCTGGCCTTAGCCCCCCACTTCGCGAATTACCGCGACGGTCGTAGGTGATCGTTGTGAAATTGTCTGCGAGTAACTCGGCAACCCGGGCGAAATGTGAGACATCGGCAAAAGCGCCGCAGATGAAGAGAAGCGGCGGCCCTGCTCCCCGAATCTCGTAGTAAATATTCGTTCCATCTATAGCTGCGGTAGGCATCACCCCTCCTGGAGCCACTCTACGCGTGTCACGCGGTGGGCACCACTCGCCCTCCAGCGGCGAAGGAGGATTGGTAGCCGAGGTTTTCGACATGGTGTGGGGGCCACGCTGACGGTTCGACACCGGGGCGTAGGAGGCTCGCGGACATCCGGGCTATCGGCGACGTCGCGACCGTTAGCCGGCGAGGGCTGCGGCGATTTCGCCGGCGTCGAGGGTTGGACCGACGACGGAGGCGTGGAGCTGGCGGCCATCGAAGAGGCGCTTTGCGACGTTGGCGACATCGTCGGCGGTGACCTCTTCCATGTAGGCAACGATGTCGTCGACGCTTTCGATGAAGCCCTTGGTGAGGAGGAGTTCGCCGGAGCGCTGGCCGAGGGAGTGGGCGGTCTCGTGGGAGAGGCGGTAGCGGCCGATGGCGTGGTCCTTGGCCTTGCGGAGTTCGTCTTCGGGTGGGCGCTCGGTCATCTTGCGGACTTCTTCGACGCAGACGGAGACGGTTTCGGCGAGCTTTTCGCGGTTGACGCCGGCGGAGACGGTGAATGCGCCGGCGTCGGCGAGGAAGCCGTAGCCGGAGCTGACGGAGTAGGCGAGGCCCCGGCGTTCGCGGACTTCGCGGAAGAGGCGGGAAGACATCCCGGCGCCGAGGATGTCGTTCATGATGCGGAGGGCGTGCCGGTCGGGGTCGTCGCGGCCGAAGATGGGGAGGCCGAGGACGACGTTGCACTGGTCGATTTCGCGGCTATCGACCTTCACGAGTTCGCCGTCGATGGAGGGGTCGTAGGGGGAGACGGTAGGGATGACACCGGGCTTCATGTTGCGGAAGAGGGGCTCGGCGAGTTCGACGACGCGCTCGTGGGTGACGTTGCCGGAGACCGAGAGGACGATGTTCGAGGGGAGATACCAGGCGTTGATGTGCTCGATGAAGTCGGCGCGCTGCATGTCTTCGACGAGTTCGACGCTGCCGCCGACATCCCAGCCGCAGGGCTGGTCGCCGTAGACGGCGGTGCCGATGAGGCGATGTGCCCAGGCGCCGGGGTTATCGTGGTTTCGCTTGAGTTCCTGCTGGACGACGGTGCGCTCGCGGTCGATCTCGACCTGCTCGAGTTTCGAGTTGAGGAGCATGTCGGCGGCGACATCGAGGGCCGTTTCGAAGCGATCGAAGGGGACGATGTTCCAGTAGCAGGTGTATTCCTTATTAGTGTAGGCGTTGAGGGTGCCGCCAGCGCCCTCGATCTCGCCCGCGATCATGACGGCGTCGGGGCGTTTTTCGGTGCCCTTGAACACCATGTGTTCGAGAAAGTGGGTGATGCCGTTGAGGCGCTGGGGCTCTGAGCGCGACCCCACGCCGACGAAAAGGCTCACCGACACTGCCTGGGTCGATGGCATCTCAGTGGTGACGATCCGCAGGCCGTTGCTGAGCGTCGTGATATCCGGTCCGGTCAAAGCTACCTCTTCCACCCCTCAGGATTCCCGGCATTCTACGCACCGTTTGCCAACCCGAAAGTCCCACCGGTTTACACTGATCACATGGCTACCCCACAGCCGCGGATCGCGGCGAACTGGACTACCGCCGCGGGCGCGCTCGAGGGGCTACTGACGTATCTCGGGGCGCCGTTGCCGCGGCATGCGGTGATGGGGCTGACCGGGCATGCGTGGCATTTTTCGCTTGCCACGCGGGATTCGGTGCATGCGCTGCCAGAGGGTGTGGTGGACCTCGACTGGCCGGCGATGGTGGGGCGATACGCGGCGTGTGGTTGGCGGTTTGAGCGGTTTTCGGGCGATGGGAAGGATGCGGCGATCGCGTGGGCGACGGGGCACCTGGACGCGGGGCGGCTGCTGATCGGCTGGGACTTTCACCTGCACGAGTTCGGGATTGTGTATGCGCATGACCCGGCGGCGCAGGCGTTCATGGTGGAGTCGGTGCTGACGGAGGAAGTGGGGCCGATCGCGCACTACCGGGACTGGCCGTCGTCGCTGGGGCTGATCGAATTGTTCGCGCCGACGGGGCCGGTGGACCTCGACCCGATCGATGCGATCGGGTCGGCGCTGGCGTTTGGAGTGGAGGCGCTGGAGGGTGCGGCGGCAGGCAACCCGGCGCTGGTGGGCTACACGACGGCACGGGGAGCGGCGGGGTTTGACGCGTGGGCGGACGCGCTGGAGTCGGACGAGGAGGTGGACCGCGCGGGGAATGCGTATTTGCTGGGGGTGGTGCAGAACGCGCGGATCGATGGGTCGGCGTTCCTGGGGGATGTGGGGGCGGCGCTGCCGGAGCTCGCGACACCGTTGGAGAAGGCGCAGACGGCGCTGAACGAGCTGGCGAAGGCGCTTTCGCCGCTGATCACGCTGTTCCCGTTTCCGACGGGCGGGCATGGGAACATCACGAACCCGGGGCTGCGGCAGGCGGCGGCGAACCCGCTGCGGCGGGCGGCGCGGTTCGACCGGGAGGCGGCGCAGCACATGCGCGAGGCGCTGGAGATCCTTGGTTAGTCTCTCGCGAGGCCGGGGGCGACGGAGCGCCAGACGGGCTCGGTC
>JBPPMX010000231.1:0-4547 GCA_051306275.1 Tepidiformaceae bacterium | reverse complement strand
CGGATATCTCGGGGTGGACGTGCACGGCGCGACTCTCGGGATCGTCGGGCTCGGGGAGATTGGGATGGCGATGGCGCGGAGGGCATCGGGGTTTGGGATGCGCATCCTGTACGTGAGCCGGTCGGAGAAGGCGCCACCAGCGGGAGTACGGATCGCGCGCAAGGAATTGCCGCAGCTGCTGGCAGAGTCGGACTTCGTGAGCCTGCACGTGCCGCTGAACGCGGAGACGCGGCATCTCATCGGGCTGGCGGAACTGCGAATGATGAGGCGCACGTCGATCCTCGTTAACTCGGCACGCGGGGGAGTGGTCGACCAGGCGGCGCTGATCGAAGCGCTCCACGATGGGACCATCGCCGGGGCAGCGCTCGATGTCGCGGATCCTGAGCCGGTGCGACCGGGGGATCCGCTTCTCGACGCGCCGAACCTTGTGATCACGCCGCACATCGCCAGTGCATCGATTGCGACGCGGTCGCGGATGGCGGACCTGGCGGCACAGAACATCATTGCGGTGCTGGCGGGCCACGAGGCGCTCACGCCGGTCAACCGCGTGGAGGGTCCGGGTGTCTGAGGCAGTGCAAGTCGGTTTTCGAAAGCTGAAAGACGGCGCGCGTGTGCCGGCGCGTGCGACGGAGTCGGCGTCGGGGTTCGACATGTACGCATGTCTACCCGAGGGGGATGTCGATGTCGGTCCGGTGCCGGTCGTGGTCGGGACCGGGATCGCGCTGGAGATTCCGCCCGGCATTGATGCGCAGATTCGCCCGAGGAGCGGACTGAGCCGGCAGGGGGTGATGGGGACGTTCGGGACGATCGATGCGGATTACCGGGGGGAGCTGATGGTCACGCTCTACCGGGTGGGAACGGTCGAACGGTACGTGGTAAAGGACGGCGACCGGATTGCGCAGCTTGTGTTCGCGCGGCTGGCGCCGGTGGAGTTCGCGGAGCAGGTGGAGTTGAGCGACACGGGCCGGGGCGCAGGGGGCCACGGCAGTACGGGCCGGTAGTCGCGGTTTGGCCGAACGGAGGCTGCCGCGTATCCTTGACAGGTTACGTCCTGAGAGGAACCCCGACATGTCCTACGAACTCGACCAACTGATCCCCGAACCGCGGCGCGCGGAAGTCCCTGACTTCGGCAGCGGCGACACGGTTCGCGTCCATGCCCGCGTTGTCGAAGGTGACAAAGAGCGCATCCAGGTCTTCGAAGGTGTCGTTATCCGACGCCGCGAGAAGGGCCTCGTTTCGAACTTCACCGTGCGGAAGATTGCGAGCGGCGTTGGCGTCGAGCGGACGTTCCCCGTGAACAGCCCTCGAGTCGACAAGATCGAAGTGATCCGCCGGGGCAAGGTCCGCCGAAACAACCTGTACTACCTCCGTGGACTCACCGGAAAAGCCGCCCGAATCAAGGAGCGCCGATTCGAGCCCGCCCGCTAGCGCCGGCTGGACTTCGCGCAAAAAGAACGCCGGCATCGCCGGCGTTCTTTCGTTGTCCTGTCGTAGGGGTTGCGGTCGCTGCGGCCAGTTCGGGCGTGGGTGCCGGTACGAAGGTCGCGAGGGTGGGCTAGTCGTTCGAGAGAAGGACGCCGAAGACGACGCCAGCGATGGTGGCGATGAGTCCGAGCGAAACGACGAGGGCAACCTGCGCGTTAGTGAAGTTTTCTTTGATGTCCTGGCGCATGGGAGAGGCGTCGGGGTTCGTTTCGCCGTGTGAATCAGCCATGAGGCGCCTCCGGTGAGTGGACTACGCCCGGATTTTCCACGAGTCGGGGCTTTGGCGCATCCCCGCGCCTCGGGCAAGAGGCGGAGGGCGGCTGTGACGAATTCATGATGTTCCGGATCACGAGTGTTGCTACGATGGCTGGGCGAAATCCGACACAAAGATTCACTGACACCGATTCTAGGCCCGTGCGGCCTGAACTGGGAGATACGCTTGGCTGATCAGCATCCCGATATGTCCACCTACACCGGCGTCGTGATCGACGCGCAGGATGTGGTGAAGACCTACGACACCGGCACCATCCGCGTCGAAGCCCTGAAGAGTGTCTCGCTCCAGGTGGTTGCTGGTGAGATGGTCGCGATCATGGGCCCTTCAGGCTGCGGGAAGACGACGTTGCTCAACTGCCTCTCGGGGCTCGATGTGTTCGATTCCGGGTCGGTCGCGATCGCGGGGACCGACATCACGCGTATGTCTGACAATACGAAAACGGAGTTCCGGGCGAAGCAGATGGGGTTCGTCTTTCAGACGTACAACCTGCTTCCGGTGCTTACGGCGGCTGAGAACGTCGAGTTGCCGCTCATCGTTTCGGGCACGCGCCCGAAGGCAGCGAGGGAGATGGCGCTCGAGGCACTGGATCGGGTGAATCTGCGGGAATACCAGGCGAGTCGGCCGTCGCAGCTCTCGGGCGGGCAGCGTCAGCGGGTGACGATCGCACGGGCGCTTGTAAACAACCCCGCGATCGTCTGGGCGGACGAGCCGACGGGCGCACTCGACTCGCGCACCGCGACGGACATCATGGACCTGATCGTCGAGCTGAACTCGAAAGCCGGGCACACGTGCGTCATCGTGACTCATGACCCGAAGGTCGCGGCGCGATGCCACCGGACGATCCACATGCGCGACGGCGTTATCGAGCGGGAAGACACACAGGCACAGATGATGGCAGCGGCGGCGGCCCACTAGACCATGAACGAAATCTTTGGCGTATCGATGGATTACATCGCGGGGGTCTGCATCGCCCTGACCATCGCGATCCTGCTCTTCATCGCGCTCATCGCATGGCGGAACCCGGTGATGTTCAAGATGGGGCTGCGCAATATCCCGCGGCGCAAGGCGCAGACGGCGCTGATCGTGATCGGGCTGATGCTCTCAACGGTGATCATGAGCGCGGCTTTCGGGACGGGCGACACGCTGACGCGTTCGGTGACGAACGAGGTGTACAGCATCGCGGGCGAGGCTGACGAGATCATCATCTGGAATGTTGATGACCACCCGGTGCCCGAGAGCGACCGGGTATTGCCGATCGCGGAGATTGATAGCTGGGCGGCGCAGTTCGACGGGGACCCGGATATCGCCGGGATTATTCCGTATCGCACGGCCGCGCTTCCCGCGCAGAACGTCGACACGCGGCTGAACGAGTCGTCGGCGACGTTCATGGGGATCCGGGAGCCGGACTACGCAGCCCTGGGTGGGCTGAAGGACACGTCGGGCGGGGATGTGGTTGTGGGGCCGGGCGAGGTTGGGGTGAACGAGGAGCTGCAGGAAGCGCTCGACGCTTCGGTAGGGGACACAATCAGGGTGTTCTATGGCGAAGACGAGTACGACCTCGTGGTGGTGGCGATCCTCCCGGATTCGGTGCTGAGTGGCGCGTTCGACACGTTCGCCCTCCAGGGTGGCGTCATCAACTTCGAGGAACTCGGCGAGATGACGGGGAGGGGCGACACAGCAGATGGAGCGCTGGTCTCGAACGTCGGCGATACGCGCTCGGGGCTCGCTCGAAGCGATGCTGCAGTGGACAAGATCGAACCCCTGCTTGACGACTCGACCTACGAGATACTGGCGTTCAAGAAGGACTCGATCGAGTTCGCTGAGCTTCTCGGCGCGCTCTTCCTGACGTTCTTCGTGGTCTTCGGGTTGTTCTCGATCGCCGCCGGCGTACTCCTGATCTTCCTGATCTTCGTGATGCTCGCGGCGGAGCGGAAGCCGGAGATGGGTATGGCGAGGGCGGTCGGCGCGAAGCGGCGGCAGCTTGTGGAATCGTTCCTGGCAGAGGGCATGGGCTACGACCTCGGGTCTGCGCTCGTGGGCCTGGTCGTGGGGATGGGCGTGACGGTCCTGATGGTGGAAATCATCAAGGCGTTCGCCGGCGACGCGCTGGGGCTCGACCTGACAGTTGCGTTCACCATTCGGAGCCTCGTGACGTCGTTCTGCATTGGCGTGATCGCGACGTTCCTCGTGATCTTCATCGCGTCGTGGCGGGCGAGCCGGTTGAACATCACCGCCGCGATCCGCGACCTCCCGGACACGAAGCCCGTGAACCCCGAGACGTCGACATGGAAGGGCTACTACCGGGCGGTACTTAATGGTGTCGTGGCAATGGCGCTGCCGCTAGGGCTGGCATTCATGTTCGCCGGCGGCGCGGGCGTTGCGATCGGGAGCCTCTTCATCATCACGGGCCTGTTCAGCCCGTGGTTCTATGCGCTGCGCGGATCGAACTTCGCGGCGCCGGCGAGCGTGCGGACGGACGAGGGGCCCCCGAGCTGGCCGTGGATCCTGGGCCTGGCGCTCCCGGTTATCGGCTGGATCGGCATCTTGCCGTTCTACTTCCTGACGCTCCTGTTTGTGCGGAGTGGGCGGGACCGCAAGCCCGCTTCGTTGACTGGGTGGATGCCGGCAGTTGGATTCGTGTTTCCGCCGTTCGGTTTTGTTGTCGCGCTGCTGCAGGACCACAAGGCGCAGATTATCTGGAGCGTCGGAATGGCCTCGGCCTTCGGGATTGCGGGGGTGGCGCTGACATATACCTGTCTCTTATAAACATCTCCGAGCCCACGAGACC
>JBPPMX010000230.1:0-4405 GCA_051306275.1 Tepidiformaceae bacterium | reverse complement strand
CATATCGGAAGTCAGGCGTCCCCGGTCTCAAGCCAATTTGCTGGATGGACGCTATTACTCCCTTGCAGGCGTTCGCCGGGATCGGCGTCGGGGGAATTGCAGTTGGCTGAAGAACGATCTCTGGAGGCGCGGGAGCACGGGTCGGAGGAACGTCGGTTGGCACGGTCGATGGTGCAAGGGTTGGTCCCTCGATCGTCGGCTCGGGTGCCGATGTCAATAACGACGGCGCGGTGGCACTCTGTGCGGTCGCAGTCTGCAGGGCGAGCAACTCCGCGACTTGCGTTTGCAGTGAGGCCACCTCGTTACCGGCGTCACCGCCGCAGCCCACCAGCATCAGGGCCGTCAGAATCGCAGCACCCATTCCGGAGCCACGCTTGAACATCCCTCCAACGACGCGCCGACTCTGTTGCGACTTCCTTGGGGGCAGCGCGTAGTCAGTCATCGCCTCAGAGACCTCGCCCTGTTCGGCGCTGCCGGGCCAGTTGATGCCAGCACCACGCCGTTTCCGATTGCGCTAAGGTACGCATATTGTTCCAAGGTAGCAGGGAACGGACCTGACTTTGGGAATGTTCTATCTCGGATTTCGATCAGGTCGTGGAGTTGCAGCTCACTGACAACGTGATGCGGTAGCCCTCCCACGGGAACGCCGGTTGCGAACCCCGCATGCTGGTCGACCAGCCACGAGAGCAGATCAGAGTCAAGCCCCGCTGGGTAGACCTGCCTTAGGCGGGTTAGGCGCATTTCCGGTTCTAAGGAATGCTTCTGCCACCACCGAGCGGGCGTAACAACGAAGACAAGGGCAACGAACCAAAAGACCGCAGCGAGCGTCAAGGCGCTAGCCAGCTTCGCAGGCACGTTTTCAGAACCGACGAGAACCCACGAGGGGATGACCGCCGTTCCATAGGCAATGAGGGCAATCACGGTCTCGTCGCGGCCCCAGTGCCCAAAACTTTCACGCAGGTTTGCCCTCAAATACCGGACGTAGAGCATATCGGGATGCTAAACCTCCGTTTGAGACAAGTCTACAATCCGCTAACGCCGAAGCCCTACCACCCGACGGCATCGCCTTTCTGGCGAGGGGCCGCACCCAACCGAAGAATCGAGAGTCGGCGTAGCAGGGCCCCGACCCACCCCAGTCCTTAAGGCGAGGGGATGTTGGCTTTGCGGCGGGCGTCTTCTTCGCCGAGGCGGCGGTAGATGTAGGCGAAGACATCGCGGAGGGCGGCAACGATCGGGACGACGACGAGAACGCCCCAGAGGCCGAAGACTGCGCCCGCGGCGGTGAGGAAGATGAGCACGATGGCCGGGTGCATGTGCACGGAGCTCGCATGGAAGCGGGGGACGAGGAGGTAGTTTTCGGCGGCCTGGACACCGATGTAGAAGAGGATGACCCACCACCATTTATCGGGCTCGGTGGCGAGGACGACGATGAAGGCGGGGACGAAGCCGAGGATCGGCCCGATGATCGGGATGAGTTCGGTGAAGCCCGCGGCAACGGCCAGGCCGAGCGCGAAGTCGACGCCCATGAGGCTGAGGCCGATGAAGGTGACGGTGAAGATGACGAGGGCGAGGATGAGCTGGGCGCGCACGTACGAGCCGAGTACCTGGTTGGCGATGCGGACGCTTTCGCGGACATCGGGGCGGAGGTTTTCGGGGAAGAAGGAGTAGAACCGGCCGAGGGCGCGGTCGCGGTCTTTGAGGGCGTAGAAGACAAAGAAGGGGACCGCGATATAGCCGAAGACTGCGGCGAGCGTTGAGAAGACGATGCCGAGAGACCGCTCGAGGACGCTCTCGATGAGGGCGCCGACTTCGGTGCCGATCCCGGCCATGGCGTCATCAACCTGCTGCTGGACGTCTTCGGGGACGCGATCGCGGTACTCCTCGAGCCAGGTATCGACCTGAGCGCGCGCGTCATCGAAGAGGCTGGGAACGTCCTCGATGAGCTGGTCCACCTCGTCGATGATCTGCGGGACGAAGAAGATGGCGGCGATGATCATGGCGCCGAGCCCGATCGCGTAAATCGTGATGACCGCGACACCGCGGGCGAGGTCCGGTTTGCGGGCGTACCAGGGTTGAATTACAGCCGCACGTTCGACGACCGGCGCGATCACGAAAGCGAGGACGGCGCCGAGAAGGAACGGGAACATGGCCCCGCGGGCGGACCAGAAAAACCAGCTCACGAGCATCAGCAAGCCGACGACCATGATGACGCGGAGGCCGCGGGGGGTTATGAAGAAGGACACCGGGCCCCCCGGGGATCAGGCGCCGGAATGGAGGTCACTCAGGCCTTCGACGAGGACACGGATGCTCTCGGGGGCGGAGAGCATTGGCCGCATTTCGCTTTCGAGTTCGCGGCGTTCATTGGAGGCGTACCAGCGCCGCCAGTCCATGAGGCCGAACCAGACGCTGATGACGAGGAATGTGCGCGGGTTTTCGCTGTCGCGGAGGGTTTCGCCGGAGATGTAGCCGGGCTGCTCGAGGCAGGACTTGCGGATGCGGCGCATGACATCGAGGAGCTGGCGCTCCTGGCCGGGAAGTGAGGTCCGTTCGATCGCGACTTTGATCGCCATGTGGTCAGGCCCCCGGGAGCGTGTGGTAGTTGCGGCGGAAGTAGAGGAGCGGCTGCAAGTCCGGATCGTAGGCGGCGTAGATGACGCGGCCGATGGCGATGGTGTGGTCGCCGCCGGGGAGGGCGGCTTCGAGTTCGCAATCGAGGTGGCCGATTGCGCCGGTGACGAGGGGTGCGCCGGTGAGCGCCGTGTGGGTGCGGACGGATTCGAATTCGGGGACGGGCTCGCGGCCGCCGGTGGAGAAGTACTTCGAGACATCTTGCTGGCCGGCAGCGAGGAGGCTCACCCCGAAGGTGCCAGCGTCCTGGACCATCTGCGAGATGCGGTTGGTGTTGGCGAGGCAAACGACGACGAGGACGGGGTCGATCGAGAGGGAGGCGAAGCTAGAGACGGTGATGCCGTAGACGAGGCTGTCGTAGTCGGTGGTGACGACGGTTACGCCGCTCGCCCAGCACGACATAACGCCTTTGAAGTCTTCGGTGAGTGTCACAGTGCCGTCCTTCTCGGGGATGGGCCGAAGTCTAGAGGTTCTGGAGGGTCGGTGCCATGTCCCAGAGGGCGTGGACGGAGGTGTCGATGAAGTAGGGGGCCATGGGGAGGGCAGCGACGAGCTGGTCCATCTCGCGGGCATCGGCTGCGTCGTAGATGGCGAGGACGCCGAGGCCGGTTTCGCGGTAGATCGCTTTGATCTTGCCCTGGTCGTACTGGCCTTTGACGGCCTTGAGCTGATTCGCGACGACGGCTTGCCAGGCGTCGGTGGAAACGTCGGGGGGTTGGCGGGACACGAGGCGGACGGAGAACAACATTCGAATCGCTCCAGCGCGGCTGCGCTCAGGCGAGTATAGGGCGGGAGCCACGTACGGGATGTTGCCGGACGCCTACCAGCGCTGGCCGCCGGGGGCGGGTTTGTCGGGTTCGCCGCGGGTCATGTGGGCGGCGGATGCGCCGGCTCGCCAGGGCCAGCTTTCGGCGTCGGGGGCGTAGGTCACGGCGGGTGCGAGGCTGAGGGCGGCGGCGAAATCGAGGGCGCGGCGCGCTCCGGCCGGATCGTGGACGCGGAAGATGCGTGCGCCCTGTTCAAAAGCGAGCGACGAGGCGATGTGGGTCTCGAGGTCGCGGTCGGTAGGTGGGCGGCCGGTGACGCTGCCGATGAAGTTCTTGCGGGAGTGAGCGAGGAGGACGGGCAGGCCGAGCGAGGTGAGTTCGCCGATTCGGCGGATGGCCTGGAGGTCTTCGTCGTGGCTCTTGCCAAAGGCGATACCGGGGTCGATGGCGACGTGGTCGGCGGCGAGGCCCAGTGCGCGAAGCTGGGCGACGCGGTCGAAAATCCAGGCGACGGTGTCGGTGACGACGTCGGTATATACGGGAGGAGAGGGGGGGCGGTGCTTGGGGACGCTGTAGCTGTAGTTGAGGACGTAGCCAGCGCCGGCTGCGGCGGCCTCGGCGGCGGCGCCGGTGCCGAGTGTGAGGCCGCTGATGTCGTTCACGAGTCCGGCGCCGGATTCAAGGGCGGCGCGGGCGACGGCGGGCTTGTAGGTATCGATCGAGACGAGGTGGCCCTCGCGGACGAGCGCGGCGACGGCTTCGCGGGCGAGCGCGGCCTCGTCGGATTCGTCGAGGGTAGGGCGGTCGGCGCGGGCGGATTCGGCGCCGGTGTCGATGATGTCGGCGCCGGCGTCTCGGAGTTCGGCGGCGCGGCGGAGGGCGGCGGTGATGTCGCGACCGACGCCGTCGCCGGAGAAGGAGTCGTCGGTGAGGTTGAGGATGCCCATGACCCAGGGGCGATCGAGGGGGAGTTCGCGGGTGCGGGTGCGCCAGCTGGTGGCGGGCGCGAG
>JBPPMX010000229.1:0-38252 GCA_051306275.1 Tepidiformaceae bacterium | reverse complement strand
CCGGTGGTCGCCTCGGGTGGCGCGGGTGGCCCCGAGCACATGGCCGAAGCCCTTACCGAGGGAAAGGCCGACGCTGTCCTCGCAGCCAGCATCTTTCACTTCGGGACCTACCGCATCAGTGAAGTGAAAGCCGATCTCGCAGCCCGGGGCATCCCGATCCGCCCCGTCGAACCAAGGGAGACGCCATGAGCGAAGAGACGATTATCAGCTTCGATGAGAAGGGGCTTATCCCCGCCGTTGTCCAGGATGCGGACACGAACGAGGTCCTGGTGCTCGCGTGGATGAACCGCGAGAGCATCATGCACAGCTACAGGACAGGGCACGTCACGTTCTGGAGCCGTAGTCGTGACGAGCTGTGGGAGAAGGGCGCTACAAGCGGGAACTGGCTGAATCTCGTCTCGATCCACAAGAACTGCGAAGCGAACTCGTTCCTGGTGAAGGCACGTCCCGTTGGCCCGACCTGCCACACGGGAAACGACAGCTGTTACTACCGCGAGTTCGAGCCGGCTGCCGACCTCCAGGCTTAGCGCGGGACCTCGTGCCGGGGCTCGAGCTCGGCGGCGAGCGCCAGTAGCTCTCGCCCGAAGTCGCCCTCATACACGTCGAATCGCCGCTTGAACGCCTGGATGATCGCGCCCTCAATTCCTCTGCGGTCGAGTCCCGCCATCTCATCGGCGAGTGCGCCACAAGTCTCCGGGTCCCACTCCAGGCCGAGGGCCGCGTACACGGGGACGAGGACGTCGCGGATCCGTTCGGCCCCGTCCACAACCACGACGCCGCCGAGATGGGCCGCCCCAGCGACGACGCGTTGCCCAACTCCCATGACCTTCGTGAGCCCGCGGGCGTTGACGGAGTACTGGCCGGGGCAGTACTCGCCAGGCACCTCACCGACGCGGGCGTCGATCCCCATCTCACGGAACGCCTCGGCCATGAGCGCGGCCACGGCCTCGAATCGGGGCGTGATGCGGGCTTTCGCATCGCTATCGGCGATCGCCCATGTGAACGAAATCGTGCCTTCATGGAAGACGGCGGCGCGGCCGCCCGCAAGGCGCGAGACGGCCTCGAAGCCGGCTCCGCGCGCTGCGCTTACGGCGTCCGGGAACTGCGGCGAGACGGCGTCGGCTGGACCGAAGGCCACGACGGTTGGCGGCACGTTCAGCCGAAGGGTGTCCGGCTCGAGGCCCGCAGCGACCCGGCGCAACAGCGCGTGCGAGACGGCAGTGTCGAGCGCCGGACGCTTGAGATACGAAGTTCGCACCAGCCGGAGTCGCTCCATGCGATCAGCCTAGGGCGTCGACCGGCACTCCGTCACGGGACTGAGGCGTCGAAGTCCATCGACACGTGGCCACCCGCCTTCAGCGCCTCGTACTCCTCTTCGCTCACGCCGATGACGTCGCGGTAGACGTAGTCGTTGTATTCGCCCATGGCGACCGGGGGCGTCCGTCCCTCGATCGGCGTCTCCGAGAACTTGAAGAATGGCTGCGCGAACCGGAACGTCCCGACCTTGTCGTAGAGCTCCATTGGTTTGAACAGCCCGCGTGCCTGCACGTGAGGGTCATCCATCACGCGAGACCCCTGAAGTACCGGCGCCGCCGGCACGCCCGCAGCCTGGAGACGGTGGAAGAGGTCGTAGTCTTCGAACGCCACAGTCCATTCGGCAATCTCGCGGTCGAGGACGTCCTGGTTGGCGGCGCGGCTCTCGGCGGTGTCGAACCGGGCGTTTCGCGCCCACTCGGGGTCGCCCATGATTTCCCGCAGCGCCTTCCACTCGTCGTCATTGGTGACGGTAATGGATATCCAGTGGTCGCCGGCATCTTCGACGGTGCCCGGGGAGATGCACGGGTACACGCCGCAGGGGGCCGCGCCGTAGATGGAGTGGTTCCCCATCGCATCGAGCGTCCGGTGGTTGAGCGTGTACTCCATGAAGGCCTGGAAGAGCATGCCGGAGGCGTTCTCCGCCTGGCCGAGTTCGATCAGCTGGCCTTCGCCCGTCTGCTTCCTGTGCCATAGGGCCATCATGACGGCGAGCGCGCCCTGGACCCCGCCGAGATAGTCGCCTGAGAAGATCGCGCTGTTCTGGTCGGGGGTCATGCCTTCGTAGCCGCGCAACAACGTGTGCCCGGCGACGCTTTCGAGATGGACGCCGAGCGCGCGTGCATTTGAGTAGGGGCCGGTAGACCCGTAGGCCGGTACGCGCGCCATGATGATGTCAGGCTTGATGCTCTTCAGCCAGTCGTAGGTGATCCCGAGGCCTTCCATCGTCTCGGTCGCGTTGTTCTCGTAGACAACGTCCGAGACGGCGATCAGGCGCTTCAGGATGTCCATACCTTCGGGGCGACGGATGTCGACGGTGAAGCTCTTCTTGTTGCGGTAGAGCTGCACGAACGTTGGGTTGTAGTTCCAGGCGCGTGGGCCGGGGTCGCCGTTGGGGTATCCACCCTGAAGCGCCGGGGCCGACTTCAGCATCGCGGCGGTTGGACGTGCCATGCCTCCGCGCGTCATGGGCTGCATCACGAACGGGTTCTCGACCTTGATGACCTCGGCACCGAGGTCGGCCAGTGTGAGCGTGCCGAAGGTCCCGGCCCAGACGACGGTGAAGTCGATGACGCGGACGCCTTCGAGCGGCAGCTTCGTCATTTCCGCACCCCCGCGGTCTGCGCGCTGGTTGCCATCGCGGCGCGTACCTCCGCATCGGTCAGGCCTGCCTCGCGGAGGACTTCTTCGGTGTGCTGTCCGAGGAGCGGCGCGGGTCTCCGTATCTCCCAGGGGCTCTTGTTCATGACGAAGGGACGCCCGGGGATTTCGTGTGTGCCCATCGCTGGATGCGTGACCTCGGTCCAGAAGTCACGGTCACGCCAGTGCGGGTCCTCGTGAAGCTCCTCGACGGTGAAGAGCGGTCCGCAGAGGACCCGCGCGCGCCTCGCTTCCTCCCAGATCTCGCGCTTCGTCCGCTCGGAAAGCCATGCGTAGAAGTGTCCACTGAACTCTTCAATGAGTGCGGGGTCGTAGATCGACCCGGGCCCGAACCACTTCGGGTCCTTGAACCATTCGGGGTTGCCGAGCATATCGGCGAGGCGGTCGAGACGTGCGGCTGCGCCGGTGAACTCCACCCAGCCATCCCCGCACGGGTATGTCCCGCCGATCATGCCGACGACCTGTCCGCCCTGGCGAAGGCCGTTCCGTTTCGCGAACTCCCAGGCGATGATCATCGCGTGGCGCCGGTCCGCCCCGACGAAGTGGCTGTCCACGATCGAGAAGTCCACCCAGTTCCCGACGCCCTGGAACTTGCCGCCGAGGAACGCGCCCATCGCGGCAGCGGCGGCGGCCCCGCCCGATTCGACGAGTGCCGCGGTCCCGAACATCTTTACGGGCTCGCGGCTCGGGATCCCCATCGTGTACATCTCGCCGCCGAACCCGTAGAGCACGAGTTCCGAACCCTTGTAGTCGCGATAGGGGCTGTCGTGTCCGAAGTTGCTGATCGAGACCATCGAGGCCACGGGGTTGCGCGCCTGGAGTGCGGGCCAGCCCAGTCCGAGCCTTTCCATGGTGCCGGGCGAGAAGCTCTCGACGACGACATCGGCGCGTTCCATCAGTCGCATCGCAGCGTCGCGCCCGGCGGTAGTCTCAAGGTCGAGCACGACCGAGCGCTTGTTCGTGTTGAGGTAAGCGAAGCTGCCGCTCTTTTCCGGGTGGGGTTCGTCGCCCGGGAAGGGGCCGAAGTTCCGGATCGGGTCGCCGGACGGGGGTTCGATCTTGATCACATCGGCGCCATAGTCACCAAGCAGCTTGGTGGCGTAGGGACCGCAAACGAAGTGGCTGAAATCGACGATCGTCGCGCCGTGAAGTGGGCCGGTCATGAGCACCTCCCGCGAGCCGCAACTGGCTATCGGGCGCCGGAACCTCCGCTGTCCTGCCACAGACAAACCGTCCGAACCCGCCGTCTGCTCTGCCCGCGCACTCTACACCAGCGGGCCGTTACCGTGGGAAGCGGGTCAGGTCCCGGCCAGCACCGGAAGGCCGTCGACGACTTCGACGGGCGTTGTTGTGTGTGAGGCTACCCGGGCGCCGTCGATGTCCACATGGAGAATCGCCGAGGTGTTCGCCGGTGGGTCGAAGCCGTCGAACACGAAGTTCCCGAGACTGTAGGCAATCAGGCCGGGGCCGTACTGCTCGATCGGCTGGAGGACGTGTGGATGGTGTCCGGCGACGACGGTCGCACCCGCATCGATGGCAGCACGGGCCTGCAGGCGCTGGGTCTCGCCCGGGGTGTTGTGGTATTCGTAGCCGAAGTGCGCCATGACGACGACGTGGTCCGCTTCGCGCTTTGCCGCCGCGATGTCCGCGACCATTTCGTCGACATCGAGCCACGCCACGCCCGGTGTATCAGGGCCGGCCTTCCAGGAAAGGCGGCTGAAGCTTCCCTCGGCGGGGGCGTCGACATACCCGAGGACCGCGATTCGGAGCCCGTTTCGCTCGACCACGGCTGGCTTCCGCGCTTCGGTGTCGTCACGGCCGCTCCCGACGACCGCGATCCCGGCGGATTCGCAGAGGGCGCGGGTCTGAGCCAGCGCTTCCGGCCCCCAGTCCATGGCATGGTTGTTCGCCAGGGAAACGACATCGATCCCCGCATCTACCAGGGCGCCGACGGATCCGGGTGGCGCCCGGAAGGTGTACGACTTTGCCTGTGGTTCACCGACATCGGCGATGGCGCATTCCAGGTTGACGATGCAGAGGTCCGCCGCGCGCAGGACATTTGCGACTCCCGCGAAAACCACGCCCGGACCGGCCGCGAGGACACGCGACCCGACGCTGCGGTCGAGCATCACGTCTCCGGCGATTGCCAGGGAGACCTGTCGTGTTGGTGTGGGGGTTGGGGGCGGGGCCTGTGTCGCCGGGAGCGTCCGGGTTCCCGTGGCGGCGGCTGTACCCGTTGGAGGCGAGGTGCGGGCACGGGTATTGCGACCGCAGGCGGCGATTACCATGCCGCCTGCGATCGAAAGCAGTGCGCGACGGGAGTACCGGGGCGATGTCACGCCCCGATGCTACCAGTCGAAACAGTTAGCCGATGAACAGGGGTCCGAAGACCACCGCGACGATGGACATCAGCTTCAGAAGGATGTTCATGGACGGGCCGGAGGTGTCCTTGAACGGGTCGCCGACAGTGTCACCGACAACGGCCGCCTTGTGGGCGTCCGAGCCCTTGCCACCGAGGTGGCCGGCTTCGATGTACTTCTTGGCGTTGTCCCAGGCGCCGCCGGCGTTCGCCATCATCAGCGCGAGGACCGCGCCGCTGACGATCGAGCCGATCAGCAGGCCACCGAGGGCTTCCGCGCCGACGAGGGCGCCGACGAGGATGGGCACCGCGACGGCGAGAGCGCCCGGCACGATCATTTCCCGGATGGCGCTGTCGGTCGCGATTGCAACCGCGTGCGCGTACTCGGGCTTGTCTTCGCCAGTCATGATGCCTGGCTTTTCGCGGAACTGGCGGCGAACTTCGTTCACCATGGCCATGGCCGCACGTCCAACGGCGCCCATCGTGAGCGCGCCGAAGATGAACGGCATCAGGCCGCCGACGAGGAGGCCGAGGAGCACTTCGACCTGGAGCATGTCGATGGTGGTGAGGCCGACGACCTGCGCATAGGTGACCATGAGGGCGAGCGAGGTGAGCACCGCAGACCCGATGGCGAAGCCCTTGCCGGTCGCGGCAGTGGTGTTGCCGAGGCTATCGAGGGCGTCGGTCCGCTCCCGGACTTCCGGGGGCAGGCCTGCTTGCTCGGCGATGCCACCGGCGTTGTCCGCTACCGGCCCGTAGGCGTCGGTTGCAAGCGTGATCCCGAGGGGCGCAAGCATACCCACTGCTGCGAGGGCGATGCCGTAGAGGCCGGCCAGTTCGAAGGTGATCCAGATGGCAGCAACGATGGTGAGAAGCGGGAAGGCCGTCGAAAGCATGCCGAGGCCGAGGCCGCCGATGATGACGGTCGCCGCGCCCGTTTCCGCTTGCTTCGCGAGTGTCTGTACGGGTTTGAACTCGTACGCGGTGTAGTACTCGGTCGCTGTCCCAATGACCTGTCCGGCGACGAGTCCGACGAGGACCGCCCAGAACAGCCTGAACTCGAGGTCCAGCGCGAAGACTGCGATTGCGGTGCCCGCGAGGACGAGGCCGCTTGCGACGAAGATGCCGGTGCGCAACGACCAGAGAAGCTGGTTCATCGTTGCGCCTTCCTTCGTCCGGACGGCGAAGGTACCGGCGATTGAGGCGACGATACCGATTGCCATCACGAGGAACGGCAGGACGAACGCCTTCGAGGTGTACTCGCTGACGTCCTCGGTATTGAACATGCCGTTTTCGTTGACGCCGACGATTGCGACGGTGGCAAGCGCCATCGTCGATACGATTGCGCCCGTGTACGACTCGAAGAGGTCGGCGCCCATGCCGGCGACGTCGCCGACGTTGTCGCCAACGTTGTCCGCGATGGTCGCGGGGTTGCGCGGGTCGTCTTCGGGGATGCCGGCTTCGACCTTCCCGACGAGGTCCGCTCCAACGTCGGCAGCCTTGGTGTAGATACCACCACCGACGCGAGCGAAGAGGGCAATAGATGACGCGCCAAATGCGAAGCCGGTCAGCGGCTGCACATTCTCGAACATGATGTAGATGGCCGCGAGGCAGACGAGGCTAATGCCCGTGACGGTCACGCCCATCACGGCGCCGGAGCTAAAGGCGACGCGAAGGGCGGGGTTCAGTCCGGTGCGGGCCGCCGCCGCGGTGCGGACGTTGGCTCGTACGGCCACGTACATGCCTACAAAGCCGGCGATGGCTGAGGCCACAGCGCCGAGGACGTAGGAGAACGCGGTGCGCGGGAGCTCAGTCGCTCGCCCGGATTGCTCGCCGAAGCGGTCAAGGATGTCGTAGTCCACAAAAAGCGTCAGTGCCACCGCGACGACTGCGACGAACCCTGCGAGGAATGTGTACTCGCGCCGGAGGAAGGCGTTCGCGCCCTCCTGAATGGCGACGGCGATGCCCCGCATCGTCTCGTTGCCTTCGTCCTGCGCCAGCACTTTGCGTGCAAGCCCAAAGGCGAAGACCAGCCCGGCGCCACCCGCCAGGAGCGCGATCAACAGAATACCCATCGGCGTTTCTCCCCTTTCGCTCGCACAGATCCGCCCGGCTACGCAGGTGCGCGCCGCACACAGTTCCGTCCGAGGTAACTCTCCGAAGCTCGGAGCCTAGCAGCGGAATATTACGGGCATGTTGCCGTTCGTTACAGCGATGTTTCGGCGGCGAAGGTCAGCCCTGGCGTTGGACGAAGCGATCGAGCTCGGTCGCGAAGTCCTTCGGGTTGTCGCCCTGGACGTTGTGAGTCGCCCCGGGGATGACGACGACCTCGCAGTTGCTCATGTTCGAGGCCATGTGTGCGGCCCCCTCCGCCGAGAGGATTTTGCTGATTTCGCCGCGCATCAGGAGGGTCGGCGTCCGTATCGCCTGGATGTCCGCGAGGAGCGCGGCCGAGCGGGCGTCGCGGTAGGCCTGGCGCTCCTCCTCCGTCCCCTCCGTGTCGGCATGGACGCCCGGATCCTGCTTCCATGTCCAGCCATCCGGTACCTCCTTCAGGCTGTGCAGGAGGCTGTACCGAAGGTGTTCGGGCCGACGGTGCGGGTTGAACTTTAGGGCCCGATCGAGGAAGTCTTCGAAGCGGCGCATGGTTTCGCTTTCGCGCCGGAACTGTTCCATCTCGATCTGGCCCTGCATCTCCGTGATTGGGGCGACGTCGACGATGATCAGGGCGTCGATCCCTTCGGGATGGCGGGCGGCGTAGCGGATGGAGTTCATCCCGCCCATCGACATCCCGCAGAGGACGAAGTGCCCGAAGCCGAGGTGCGAGATGAACTGGCGGGTGTCCTCCACCATGAGGTCCATCGAGTCGGTCTTCGCCTGTTCGGGGGTGTTCCAGCCGGTATCGCCGTGGCCACGCTGGTCTAGTGCGACGATGTGGTAGCGATCGCGGAGGAGGAGAGCTGCCATGTCCCAGGTGTGCGCGGTCAACGACCCGCCATGCAGCAGGATGAGGTGCGGCAGGTGGGGATTCCCCCAGTCGAGGTAGTGGAACCGGGTCCCGTTCAGGTCGACCCAGCGGTCCTCTGGCTGGAGGATGGCCGGCGCCCGGAGTCCGATGGCCTCGGCGCAGGCGCGCATCTCCGCCGTGTAGTCTCGTGTTTGATTCTGCGTTGTCATGGTTGCCTTCCCTTATTGGACGACCGAGATGCTATTGGACGACCGAGATGCTCGTCGGAGCGATGCGGGTGACCTTGATTGCTTCCCGGTCCGGCGAGGCGCCTACCTTGGGTGCGATGACCTGCTTCCAGTGGTCGCTTTCGTAGACGGCTTTGTACAGCCGAGCCTTGTCCTCGTCGCCTTCGAAACGCCGGATCCAGACGTACCCGGCCTCGTGTTCGAGCGAAACGCAGCTGCCGACAACCACCATTCCCTTCGAGACCTGATAGGGGATTACGTCCTCTTCCACGACTTTGACCAGCTCGTCGCGCATGCCCGGCTTCGCGCCGTACTGGCGCAGTTCGAAGAACATCGGTCGCATCCCTCTGCTTCGCCCATCGCAGTCCGCGGTCGGGGCCGCGCTAGCCTGACGTAACGACAGCGGCCCTGCAACCTCGCTGTGTTCGCCGACGGGGGCCCGCAATTCCGACTCGCAGGGCCACCCCGAAAACCCCCGGCAACCGGTCTGTCACCCGAGCGTATCTCCGCTGTCACCCAGTTTTCGCTCCGTTTACGCGCTGTCCGAATTCGGGTGCCTTGCCCTCGCTACATTTCTCCTCGGAACCCGTGGAGCGCCCGCCACGGCCCGCCTACAAGGAGGCGCCACCATGATCCTCACAGAAGAACGCAGCCGCGGGCAGAGGCTCGAGCTCCTCGATTTGCTGTATGAGCGCTCCGAGCGCATTGGGCGCCTTCGCGCGGCGATTGAAGACGGCACCTACCAGCCCGACCCCAGCCAGATCGCACGCGCGATCCTGGCGCGAGGTTTCTAAGAGTCGCGCCACCCTACCTGCAGAACCTGCCCGGACGCGCCGATTATCGAGGGTAGGGAGAAAGGTAGGGTTCCCATTGGTCAAGCGCGTCCACTATCGAATCGCACGCTCCGAACGGCTCCTCGCGGGGATCATCCTCGTCATCTTTGGATTCGGGCTACTCGCCACTGCGGCACTGGGACCCTCTGTGGGCGTCGTCCTTCTGCTGAGCGTGATCGCTCTGCTCGTTGGGTTTGTGCTCCACCTCGTTGTTGACCGTGGTAACGCAAGTCGTGAGGCCGAGGCACTGGAACGGCACATTCGAAAGCAACTCAACGTAGACCCGGAAACGGGCCTGGGCACGATCCGCGAACTTGACGTCGCGTGGATCAAGTGTGTAGCCCGTGCACGCCGCTGGAACGAACCGTTCTGCATCGCCGTCCTTGAGGTCTCGGATGCGTTCCGCTCGAGCGGGCGCCTCGACCCCGCCGCTGCGGCCGCCATTGGGCGCCTGCTCAGCGCGCTTGCGCGAGGGGAGGACTCGGTGTTCCGACTCGGTGGGGCCAGCTTCGCTGTCCTTCTCTCAGCGGCGGAGGCCGAAGGCGCCGCGGCGTTCGTCGAACGCGCGCGGATCCGCATCAGCAGCGACCCGCTTCCGGATGCTTCGGGGCGTTTCTACACGGTGTACGGCGGCGTCGCGCAGTGGCGGGACGAGGTTGCGGGGCCTGGCGAGATGGTCACCGCCGCACAGGCCGACATGCGCCGCTACGGCAGCGAAGTCCAGCGACAGGCCGAGACCTGGGGCGCCACCGCGTAGGTAGCTCCCCGGTTTCCGCGTGTGGTAGACCTTGTGTAGACACGTTCCCTGCCGACATTTCTAACGTGCGGACGAACATGCCACGCACGATGGAACGAGCAGGGTGCAACTACTTCGCAGGCTTGGGTCTTCGTTCATCGGCGAGTCGATAACCGCCGCCCTGCTCATTGCGCTCCTCGTCGCCGCACTTCTGCCGGTGGCCGCGCTCGCCCTCCTTCCGATCCCCGAATCCTCGCGATTCGCAGCGTCCAGCACGGTCGCTCTCGTGGGCGCGTTCTCCGTCGCGGCGGTTACTGCTCGCCGCTTTCGCTCCCCGCTAGTCGCGACCGTGTCGACCCTGAACGATGTTGCCGACGGCGACCTGAACATATCGCTCCGCGGCGGCCCGATCAGGGAGTTCTCGGAGCTCTCCGATTCGGTTCACTACATGGCTGAACGGCTTCGCGACACGACGACGAAGCTCGTACACAAGGCGTTCCACGACCCGCTGACCGGACTTCCGAATCGGGCCCTGTTCATGAACCATCTCCAGGACGCGCTTCAAGCGCACTCCGGGGCCGATGATCAGGTGGCCGTGATCTTCATCGACCTCGACCGCTTTAAGGTCTTGAACGACACGCTTGGGCACGCGGCAGGCGATGACCTGCTCGTGGCGGTGACCAGGCGCCTGAGTGGCATCAGCAACCCGGGCGGCACGTTCGCGCGGCTGGCTGGCGACGAGTTCGTGTTCCTGGTGGTGTCCCCGTCCGCGGAATCCCGATCGTGCGCCGTCGCCGAGGCGATCAATGAGCGGCTGGCAGATCCCTTCACGATTGAGGACCGCGAGGTCTATGTGGCGGTGAGCATCGGGATCGCCGCTGCGCGCGCGGGGGAGCCGCGACCCCTGGAGTTGCTGCGCTGGGCGGACATCGCGGTCTACCGGGCGAAGGCGCATCAGCGCGCCCTGTACATCTGCTACGACCCGGCGCTCGACGTGATGCCACTCGACCGGATCGACCTCGAGAGCGCGCTTCGCCGGGCGATCGAACGCAACCAGCTTCGGCTGCACTATCAGCCCGAGTTCGACCTCGCGAGTGGCGCGATCATCGGCATGGAGGCGCTGCTTCGCTGGGACCATCCGGTCCGGGGAGTGCTCTCTCCCGCGGAGTTCATCGCGCTGGCTGAAGAGACTGGTGAGATACATAACATTGGTCAGTGGGTCCTCGGCGAGGCGTGTCGGAAGGCTGCAGCGCTCAACCGCGACTTCATGGCGCGGGGCGAATCGGCCGTGATGATGGGTGTGAACCTTTCGCCGCGTGAGTTCTACCGGGATGGGCTTGTGGAGGATGTCGCGCGAACCCTTCGCGAGACGGGACTGCTCCCGCAGCTTCTCCGCCTCGAAATCACGGAGAGCATCCTGCTCGACGATGTCGGGACGACGATCCGTGTCCTGCATGACCTCAAGGCGCTTGGCGTGCAGCTGGCTATCGATGACTTCGGGACGGGGTATTCGTCGCTCAGCTATTTGCAGCGGCTCCCGGTAGACACGCTGAAAATCGACCAGTCGTTCGTACGCACACTCGGGCGCGACAAGCGATCGTTGCCGATTGTCGCCGCGGTAGTCCAACTCGCGAAGGCGCTTGATATTGGCGTCACCGCGGAGGGGATCGAGACGGCGGAGCAGCTCCGGCTGCTGGGCAGGGCGGGATGTGCATTCGGCCAGGGATTCTACCTGTCGATGGGCGTGGACGAGGAGGAACTCGATGCGGTTATCGACCATGTCCGCCTTACGCAGTCTGTCGTCGCGTGACTACAGCAGCGGCTTCCTTCCGAACGACTCCACGACATCCCGGTAGGCATTGATCCCGGAGAGGGCGACGCCAACGGTCCCCTGACCGGGGAAGACCGAGTCACCGGCGAGGTACAGCCCGCGCTCAGGGCGATGACCGGGAGCGCGCAGGGCTACGACACTCCTGCGCTGGATGAGGCCCCCGACATATCCACCGGGCCGCTTTGTGAACCGTTCGTACGTCTGGGGCGTCGCGTTGCCGCACAGCACGAGCCGTTCGCGGACATCCGGGATGATGCACCCGACGGCATCGAGCATGCGCTCCTCCATCGCCCTTCGCTGTGCGCCGATCGCTTTCGTCTTCCAGCCGCCTGCGCTGGTGTGTGTCGATGCGGAGACGGACCACTGGTCCGCGCGTACCCCGCGGCCTGGGAACAGCGAGACGAAGACATTCCCGCCGTCCTCTAGTCCCGTCGGACTGGCGAGGTCGATCACCTGGTGAAAGGGGTTCTCGAGCGCGAGGCCAGTCGCCTGGATGCCGAGGTGGAGGGTGAACGCGCCCCATGCGTCGCGATCGCGCGTGGGGCGTCCCTGCTTTCCGAGCAGGCGGGCGACGGCATCCGGCGGCAGGTTCGCGACCACGCGGCCCGCGAGGATGGTCCGACCGTCGTTGAGCGTGACGCGCCAGCGCCGCCCCTCCCGGGCGAGGTCAGTAACGGCGGTGGCGAACGAGACCGTGCCGCCGTCCGCGCGGATGGAACGCACCAGCTTCATGGCGAGCGCGCCACTGCCGCCGTCCACCCACTGGCAGCCGCGCCGGTAGAGGTCGAGTGCGATGGCGCCCTGGATGGCGCTGCACTCGCGGGCGGGTGCGCCGGTCGCATCCATGAGCATCCCGTCGATGATCGCGTCCTGTACGCGGTCGCCGGTCGCGCCGAGCCGCCGCTTCACGCCTTCGACCGTCTCGAAGATGAGGCGGGCCGTCTTCAGGACCTCGGGGCGGAGTCCCTTCGCGCTCCGGCGGACGTCAGAGAGGGATTCGATGGGAAGGCTCGGCAGCGACCCGCCAAGCCGGTAGACCACGCCGCCCGCCTCCGCCGTCCAGCGCCAGAAGCGTTCGTAGCGACCGGCGCCGGGCAACTGCGACCTGAGTGACGCCAGCCAGGAATCGAGGTCGGTCGAGAACGGCAGGTCCAACCCGCCGACGTGGAGGACGAGGGCGGGCGAGAGTTCCCGAGCCTGTACGGGGAGGCCGAGCGAATCGAAGACCTGGCGGAGGATCCCGCCGGGTTCGAGGCCGGTGATCACGGTGGCGCCAGCTGGGAACCAGAAGCCGCCGAGCGCGAAGTCGCCAGCGCATCCGCCGGGCCGTGTGTGCTGCTCGAAGAGCGCCACTTCGAGCCCGCTCTTCGCTGCCAGTGCACCTGCCGTGAGCCCACCGAATCCGCTCCCGATGACTGCGACATCGACTTCGCGAGGTAACTGCATACCTGAATCATAGATGGTCGACAAAACCTTGACAAGAATTAGGCGGAGTGCCTAATCTGGTTGCATGGAACAGGACGAACCAGCCGGGTATCGCATCGCGGCCGTCGTGAAAATGACGGGGGTCGGTGTACATACGATCCGGGCATGGGAGCGCCGGTATGGGGTTCCTGTGCCTGACCGCTCGACCGGTGGGCACCGTCTCTATTCGGGCGCTGACATCGACGCTATTCGCCGCATGGCCGCCCTTGCTCGTGACGGGATGTCGCTTCCTTCAGCGGCTCGCCTCGTCCTCACTGGTGGACCTGCCGCGGCGGCACTCGCCCCCACGACGCTGTCCGAACGCCGGGAGCGGCTGATCTCGGCTCTGCTTTCGTTCGACGAACCGGCCGCCGCAGCGATCTGGGGCGATGTCCTGGCGATCAGTGACGTGGTCCGCGCGATGGAGGACCTCGCCGTTCCGGTCCTTCGGGAGATCGGTGACCGCTGGCACCGTGGCGAGGCGACGGTTGCCCAGGAGCACTTCGCTACCCAGTTCATCCGCGCCCGGCTCGACACACTCTCGCGCCAGTTCCCGGCGCCGCGCACCGCCCCGGCCGTCTTGCTGACGTGCCTGCCGGGGGAGCGACACGAGGTCGCGCTCCTGATGCTGGCGGTGCTTGTCCGCCATCGGGGACTGCGGCCTGTGTACTTGGGGGCCGATGTGCCGCTCGACACGATTGTGCGGACGGCGCTGGACCTGCCTGCCGCCGTGATCGCGGTCCACGCGCTCGCCCCCGAATCGGGCGCGCTTGTCCGCGACCTTGCAACGCAACTCAACGCCCTTTCGCCGGCATCCGTCGTGTACGGCGGGCCTGCATTCGATCCACCCGCGGCGCTCCAGGACCTGGGTCCGGCGGTCTACGGCGGGACATCACTCAACGGCGCTGTCGAAACCATCGACCGCCTCGCACGCCAATTCACACCAGTCACCCCTGGAGGGACAGCATGAACATCCTAGTCGCAGGCGGGACCGGCCTCATCGGTCGCGAGATCACCCGCTCACTCCTCGACGCCGGCCACGACGTCACCGTTCTCACCCGTTCGAAGCCGGCGACCGACCCGTTTGGCGGGCGCGCATCATGGGTTACCGGCGACGCGACAGACCCGGCGACGCTGCCGGCAGCAGTCGCTGGCCACGATGTTGTGATTGACGCGGTCCAGTTCCCGAAGTCGCCGATCGAGAACCCCGGCAAGGGCTACACCTTCGAACGGGTTGACCTTGGCGCGACAGTGAACCTCGCTGATGCAGCGAAGGTGGCGGGCGTCTCGCAGTTCATCGACATCAGCGGCGCCGGGTCGGCGGCGGATGCGCCGTACCACTGGCAGCGGTTCAAGTGGCAGGCGGAGCAGCACACCATCGCGAGCGGCGTGCCGTACACGATCTTCCGCCCTAGCTGGATTTACGGGCCGGACGATGTCTCGCTCAATCGCTTCCTTGGGTTCGCGAAGTTCCTGCCGTTCATCCCGGTCATCGGCGACGGCAAGACACGCATCAACCCCCTGTTCATCGGTGACCTCGGCAAGCACGTGGTCGCGGCTGTTGGGAACCCCGCCGCGCTCAACCAGCTTTTCGAGATTGGCGGGCCGAAGCTGATGACGATGGACGAGATCATCCGGGCGTCGCTGAAGGCCGCCGGGAAGAAGCGTTTCCTCCTCCACCAGCCGAAGCCGCTGATGAAGCTCGTCGCGACCTTCGCCCAGTTCGCGCCGGGCCGCCCGCTGACGCCGGACGCGATCGACTTCATCACGATGGACGGCATCGCCGACACCGCGAAGCTCGAGTCCACGTTCAACCTCCCGCTCACGCCGATCGAGGAGGGGCTGTCGACGTACCTCCCGCGGTGAGCATGCCGTTGCGGCCTCGGCGGTCTGCTGCCGAAACCCTAGCCACGCCAGGGAACGAATGAATAGTGCGAGGGCCGGTCGTAACCCACAAAGTTGAACGAGATCGCGCCCCCGTTAAACGGAGTCAGATCGCCCGCGTTCGTCATCCACCGCGCCGCGCCAATCGTTGAGAAGCGCCCCTGCTCGTCCGCTTCCCCGATCAGCATAAGCGTGTCCGGCAGCTCGCCGTCCGATGTCACTTCGACGCTCACGACAACCAGACGATCGCAGTTTCGAGTCCCGGTGTCCGCGGGGCATCCGATCCCGCGGATATCGAACGCTGCCTTGGGAGCAACGCCGAAGCTGTTGAGGTACTCCTCGAAGTCCGATGGGCTAAGGTAGGCCAGAAAACGTCCGTTTCCATTCGCGAGGAACCCTTCGATCGCCGCTCCCGGCGTCTCTCTACAGAGACCACCGATCGGAGGCTCGGCGTCCAATGGTGGGCATATGGCAGCAGTCAGACGCCCCTCTGCGGCGATATCCGCCACCCTGCCATCATTGAGGAGCAAAAGTGTCTGGTGAGCCCAGGCACAACTCTCTACGGTTGCCGGACACGTCTCAGACGGGGCCATCGGGGTTGCGGTTGGATCGGATGCGGCTTCGGTTTGCTTTGCTGAGTCCGCAGGATCGACTGGCCCACGGCCTGGGCTGTCGACTCCGACGCAACCGACTCCGAGAAGTGGAACCGCAACCATTCCGAGGAAGAACGTTCGGATGTGTGGGTGGATTGACATCTTCCTAGAAACCTCCGTAGTAGGGGTTGTTCAGCTCGGTGGTAGCAGTATTAGTCCCACCGACATACCCGATTCCGTCGGAGCTACGGATTCGGTGTTGCAGTTGTAGCTGCTCGTGCCGCTGCGGACGCACATCGAACCCCAGACGTCATCTTCGTCATTCTCCGGCCCATCCCAGTCAAAGACGCGCGCCCATGCCTCGTAGTTCCACACTTGAACATGGAGGTGCTCGGGCCAGCAGCCACCCGACGTGTGAGCAACTCTTCCAATGATCGTGTTATTTCGGGCGGTGGACTCAGCGAGGACAACCACATGCTCGGCATATTGGAATGTATCGATGTGCCCAATGGTGATCTTGGCGTTGTTCTCCCACTGGTTCGAGCTGTTCTTCGTCTGCAGGTAGAACGTCTGAAATCCGCCGTTCGGACAGTTGGCGTTCCAGGTTCCCACAGCGCCGGCCACCACGCGGTACGCACCTCCTGACGAGTGGCCGTTGATGGCCTCTGGGTCGATATCTAGCCAAGCGGCATCGCCGTCAGCCCCCGCGATGTCGACTGAGAAGTCCCCGTCCACGAGCGCCGCCTTGATGCAGGTTCCATTGTCGAAGTCCGGCGAGTCCCACAGTGGGGTTGCGTCGCACGAGTTATGGAAGCGGCCTGGGCTCGTCATCCCGGCGGTCGAACTGCGTGGCGAGACCACTAGGTAGGTTCCGTTTTCATAGACTGCGACCGTCGTGTCCGGGATGCCAAGGGCCGTCAAGGTGGCGAGGCCGAGGAGCGTGACGAGTCCGAAAACGTGCCGGCGTGCGGGTGCGGTCACTATGGTCCCCCTGGCGACAGAGTCGCTATGGCAGCGACGTGCAGTTTGCTGACCGAGGTACCCTACCGTGCATCGCCTATGTGGTGACTATATATCTTTGCCCCAGCCCGCTTTCGCATAGACCCGCGCCGCGTCGCGTCTCGAATGCACGCCGAGTTTCTTGAGGATGTGCGCTACGTGTAGGCTCACGGTTCCCTCGGTGATAGAGAGTTGTTCGCCAATCTGCCGGTCTGTGTAATGGTCCGCTACAAGCGCGATGACGTCGCGTTCTCGCGGGGTTAGCGTTGTGAGTAGCTCTCCACTCATTGTCGCCCGCTCGCAATGGATAGTGTCGGTGGAGGCTAGCACAGGGGGGGCACAACCCACCGCTTCCCCTTCCCCCCGACGCGATCGACTTCATCACCATGGACGGCATCGCTGACACCACAAAGCTTGAGTCGACGTTCGGCCTCCCGCTCACGCCAATCGAGGAGGGGCTGGCGACGTACCTGCCGCGGTGACGTCAGGCAAGAGGACAGGTCTCTCGCTAACGAATGGGCGTAAACCAGAAGTATTTCGTTGTGACCGTGCCGGTCGCCACGTCCAACCACCCCTCATCCTGTCTCCCTCCCCGGGAGACAGGACCCAGTGGCGGATTCGATAGCGCCGCCCCAAGGACACCCTCGGTCGATCCGGCCGTGAAGAACAGGACGACAACCGGTCCGCCCTCGCCCTGATCACTCCCGATCGCTAACGCGAACTCCCCGCTGCAGTCGCCGACGCTCTCATCTTCCGCTACCGCGCACCCGATGGATTGCACGCCGCGCGGCGCGGGAACCGCCTCCAATCCGGCAAGCGTCCTCGACACAAAGGCTTCCTCCTCCAGCCATTCAAGACCGGCTTTCGTCATCATTTGAAAGCCAACGCGAGGCTCGCCCCCGGCACGCTGACACGCGGACAGTAGGATCGAGCTGGTGGGTGGAGGGGAGCAGCGAAGCGTTCGCGGAGCGAGGGAAGCGAGCATCCCCTGGAGATCGTCTCGCCGCAGCGCATCGTCGACACTGCGCGACACCGCGCAAGCGTTCTCATCATTCGAACACGTCGCCGCTGGGATGGCGGTGGGAGTTGGGTGCTCCGCCGCGTACGTCTGTTTGGCGGGCGGCGGTGCTTCGAAATTGTCGAGTACCGATTCAGTGATCCGAATCAGCTTCTCGAATTCATCCACGTATCCCTCGACAAGCAAGAGTTGCCCGCCGACCGGAATGCGGACCTGCTGAAGTTCGACTGTCACGGTTCCGGGGCTTCTGTGGAGGAACACGGCAGGTGTCCCTTTGACCTTTCCCAGGGTCATCATCATCAACCCACCGGGCGACGGAACCGACTGGATGAATGGCCGCCCGGCTGATACGTCAGGGGTCTTGGCGCGTGTGACCGTGATCGGGTACCCGGCACCCGTGAGCGCTATTCCAGCCTCAACCACCTCCGTCACGCCCGTCGGGCTCGTTGCACGGGTTCCGCCGCCGCCGTCCACGCGGTAGCCGAAAGGAATCGCAGACGCGTCGACTATTAGACCTGTAGCCGAGGTGTCCTCGGGAGCGGTAGAAAACGTTGCCCAACTCCAGCCCTCGTTGCTCCCCCATTCATCATCGAAACCTGGCTGTTGGCCGGCGGGATAGATGAGGAACTCTCCCCACACCAGAGGCTCGGTGAGTGTTCCAAGATGCTGGCCTGCTGGGAGGTCCGCCTCGGTGACCGGGCCAGGATCATCGCGCACCGGTTCGCGCTTGTTGTTGCGGTCATCTCCGTCGTTGGCGACCGCGACGAGGCTGCTCATTGTCAACGAACCAGCAAGGATAGCCAATCCGAACAGCAGCACCGTCCGCCGCTGCCGCCGCAAAGCGCGGATCAGCCCGGACTGTCTCAGGCCCATAGGTCGTTCCCCTGCTGAACGGAACTATCGTGCCTCTGGTCGCGCATGTACAAACTATATACACTTCCCAAGCGTGGGGTTACACCGCATGGAGTCGTCACGATCGCTTGAGCGGAAGAAGTGATCCCCTCATCGTTCAAGCGAAACGCAGTACTTAACCTGTTCCTGACGGCCGTGATGGTCGGCGCCATCGCACTATTCGGTCGGACGCTGCTCACCGCGGCCGATCCAAACCCGATCGCTGAGGTGAAGCTCCCGAGCGGGAGCCGATACTCGAGCCCTACGCCCGTGATTGCCGGGGAGACACCGGGTGATCCATACGCAGAGTTTTCGCGGTTGGATGTCAGCCCGGAGGTGCGAGCGGCCGTTGACGCCGTGCTTCGTTCCGACGTCGAGTCCCTGATGGCCTCTACGAACCACGAGACGTACGTCTGCACGAAAGGCTCTGAGCGCACCGGGAATCTATGCCGCGATGCCGAGGTGCCGGACGGGACCGAGGTCGAAGTGGACACGATCCTCATGGGGGCGTCCGGACATGTGCTGATCGACGACGCGCGCGCGCGGCTCGAAGCACTTCTGACCGATAACCATGTGGAGATGACGTTGTTAGGCACGCAAGATGACGTGCTCTTCGTGGGCGTTTCGTTCGAGGGACGTGAGATGACTGCCCTGTCAGCCGGGCGTTTCGTTACGGCGATCGTCCTGGCGATAGACCCGTCGTCTGCGACGCCGGTGCTGGATATTCACCATATCGCCAGCACTCCGTTGTCCTTCTGGCGCTCCATCAACGGGACGCCGGAAGAGCTCATCGCGCTCGCGCCCGTACTCCTGGAAGCCGAGCGTGCTGCCAACGATGCGGACCGGACAGCGATCCACTCCGCGTGGTCAACCGCCCAGGTCCCGACGCGCCAACCGTAACCCCAAACCGACGAAAGGCGCCCGCCACCGTAAGCGGGGCGGAATGTATGCTCCCTCAATTCGGGTCACCCAACCGGCTCGTGCGGTGTACCCCGGGGCAGCCACTTGTCGACCAGCACATCCGCGCCCGATACGACCCCGGCGAAAGCGAAGCCGCGCTTTTTTTACGGCTGGTGGATCGTGTCCGCCGGGGCGGTGATCCAGCTCCTGAATAGCGCGCTGCTCGGCCAGGCCTATGGCACGTACGTGGTGTTGCTGCGGGATGAGTTCGGCTGGAGCAAGACCGCCCTCGCCGGCGCCGCCTCCCTCCGCGAGGCCGAGAGCGGGATCACCGGGCCGTTCCAGGGGTTCCTTCTCGACCGCTTTGGCCCGCGCGCGGTGGCGCGCGTCGGCATCATCATTTTCGCGGCCGGGTTCATGATCTTCAGCCAGGTGAACTCGCTGTTCACCTTCTATCTCGCGTTCCTTGTGATGGCTACCGGCGCCAGCCTTGCGGGCTATCTCACGATCACCTTCACGATCGTGCAGTGGTTCGAACGTCGGCGTGGCACGGCGATCAGCCTCGCGAGCGCAGGGTTTGCGATGGGCGGGATGGTCGCCCCCGCGGTCGTCTTCGTGCTGGAGAATGCGGGCTGGCGATGGACGGCGTTTCTCTCGGGCGTCCTCATCCTTGTCGTTGGGCTGCCGATGACGCAACTCCTGCACCACCGCCCGTCGTCGATCGGCCTCCTGCCGGACGGCGACCCACCGGACACCGCCGAGCGCTCGAAAGCCCGCGCCGCGGCCGATGCTGAGGACTTCACCCTCCGCGAAGCCCTTCGTGCGCCCGCGTTCTGGTGGATTTCGCTTGGCCACGCCTCGGCGTTGTTCGTCGTGTCGGCGATGGGCGTCCACCTCGTTTCGCACCTGAACGAAGGGCATGGGTACTCGCTCGGCCAGGCCTCGGGGATCGTCTTCCTGATGACGACGCTCTTCCTGATTGGCACGGTCTCCGGCGGCCCGATCGGGGACCGGGTGAACAAGCGCGCCCTCGTGGTCGTGTGCATGGGCATGCATGCCGTTGGGCTGGTGCTGCTTTCGCACGCGGTGAACCTGCAGATGATCATCGCCTTCACGGTCCTGCATGGCCTCGCGTGGGGGTGGCGCGGGCCGCTGATGGCCGCGCTGCGTGCCGACTACTTCGGGCGCACCAACTTCGGCAAGATCCTCGGAGTTTCGAACCTCATCATCATCATCGGGACGATTCTCGGCCCCGTGATCGCGGGCGTCCTCTACGACCAGACCGGGAACTACCGGGTCGGGTTCGATATCCTGGCCGCGATTGCCGGCGCGGGTTCGATCTTCTTCATCCTGGCGACGCGCCCGTCGCCCCCGGATCGCACTGGCAGGCGACCCGCCATCTCGCCCGAGGACCTCCCGCAGCCCGCATAAGGCCGTACTGTCAGATGACCTCGCGTAGCTGTCCCGTTCCCACCTCGTAGACGAAACCGCGCACGGGGATGTCGTGGCGCACAAGCGGTGACTGGCGGTAGAGCTGGATGTCGTCGCGGACCGACTGATCGAGGTCCTGGAACGGATAGAAGGAGATGTGGTCGGTGATTTCGCCGGTCTCTTCGCGCAATCGCTTCCGGATCTCGCGGTCGGTGAAGGTCGCCATGCCGCACTCGGTGTGGTGGATGATCGCGAGTTCTTCGGTGCCGATGACCCGCTGGCTGACGACGAGGCTACGGAGCGCGTCGGCGACGCGTCCGCCCGCGTTGCGGATGATATGCGCGTGGCCGGGCTTCAGGCCGAGTACGCGGATGGGGTCGATCCGCGCGTCCATGCAGAGGACGAGCGCGAGCTTTGGCGCGGGCGGGGTCTCGGGCGGTTCGAACGTGGACACGAACCGCCGGTTCGCTTCAAGTGCATCGTCGATGGCAGACATGCTTCGATTCTCGCAGGGAATCCCGTCCCGGCGAACCGCGATGCTACGACAATCGAATATCCCTATCGCCGGGCTACAGGCTCCGGCTCGAGGACGCGCTCGCGAATGGCGCGGACGAAGAAGGGGGCCATCACCGTCGCGCGGCGCCGGTGGCCGGCTGGCGTGGTGTGGAGCCCATCGCGCATGAACTCGTCTTCGGCGTAGGGCTCGCCATCAGCCCAGTAGAAGTGGTGCTTCAGTGCGCGCGCTTTCCACTCTGCGTTGAACGACTCAAGCATCCCGTTGTAGGCAGGGTTTGCCTGCAGGAGCACCTTCGACGCACCGGCTGAGTGCCGGACCACGACCGCGATCTGTTCCTGCCGCGCGAGGAATCGGAAGGCGTTCTCGAGGGTGTACTCGACCTGCTCGCGGGCCATTCTTGGGGCTGCGCCGACGAAGCGGTGGGCGAGACGGCGGGACCAGCGGTTGACGCGCCCGAGGTTGCCGGACTTGTGCGGGTCGGTCGTGAACTTCTCGACCTTGTAGGCAGCCTGTGCGATCCGGCGGCCGAAGCGCTCCTGGATGCGGTTCTCGACGCGGGCAGCGGCGAAGTCGTAGATCGAGACGCTCATGTTGATGACGTCCGGCTCGATCTCCTTGACGAGGCGCTCCAGGTACTCGGTCGGGTCGCGGCCATCCGGGCGAAAGGTGCGCGTGTGTAGCTCGATTGGCGTGCCGAGCTCCCGCTCAAGCTCGACCCGGAGCACTTCGGGCCACGACTCCTCCCGCTCCACCCCCAGCCCGTTTACGCTGCTCCGCCCAAGGATCAGGATCCTAACCATCGTCTTCGTCTCCCCTACGTCGACCCATGAAAACCGGATGTTACAGCACGGCCGCGGACCGGTGTTCTCGGCCGAACGGTGGACTTCCCTGCCCCGCCTAACCCGACCCGCCCCTACACTGGATTCGTGGACCAGTCCCGCATTCGCAACTTCTGCATCATCGCGCACATCGATCACGGGAAGTCCACGCTCGCGGACCGGCTGCTTGAGCGCACGGGTACGGTGAGCGCGCGCGACATGTCCGAACAGCTCCTCGACTCGATGGACCTTGAGCGCGAGAAGGGCATCACGATCAAGTCGGCGGCCGCCCGGTTGTCGTACCGCGGGTCGGATGGCGAAGAGTACGAATTCAACCTGATCGATACGCCGGGACACGTCGACTTCACGTACGAAGTCTCGCGCAGCCTCGCTGCCTGCGAAGGCGCACTGCTCGTGGTGGATGCGTCGCAGGGGATCGAGGCGCAGACGCTCGCGAACGTGTACCTGGCGATGAACCAGGACCTCAAGCTCATCCCGGTACTCAACAAGATCGACCTTCCCCACGCTGACCCCGAGCGGGTGGCCGGCGAGCTGGAGCGCGTCATCGGGTTCGACCGCGACGAAGTCATTCTCGCCAGCGCGAAGGAAGGCATCGGCATTGATGAGATCCTCGAAGCCGTGCGCGAACGCATTCCTCCTCCGCGCGGAGACCGCAACGCCAACACCAAAGCGCTGATCTTCGACTCGAAGTACGACGCCTACAAGGGCGTGATTGCGTATGTCCGGGTGTTCCAGGGCGAACTGAAGGGGCGCGCGAACCTCAAGCTGCTCGCGACCGGGATCTCGTTCGAGCCGCTTGAGTTCGGGACCTTCCAGCCGCAGATGCGTCCGCTGCCGGGCCTTGGCTGTGGTGAGGTCGGGTACGTTGCGACGGGCCTGAAGGATGTCGCCGAGTGCCGCGTGGGCGACACCATCACCCTCGAATCGAGTCCCGCGACGGAGGCGCTGCCGGGCTACCGGCAGGTGAAGCCGATGGTGTTCGCCGGGATCTACCCCACGGACTCGGACCAGTACCAGGACCTTCGCGAAGCGCTCGCGAAGCTCAGCCTGAACGACGCCTCTCTTGTCTACGAGCCTGAATCATCGATTGCGCTCGGATTCGGGTTCCGCTGCGGGTTCCTCGGGCTCCTCCACCTCGAGATCATCGGGGAGCGGCTCGAACGGGAGTACGGCCTCAGCCTCCTGACAACGGCCCCAAGCGTGGAGTACAGCGTCACGCTGACCAGCGGCGAGGTGGTCACGGTCGATAACCCGGCGGACCTCCCCGATCCGTCACGGATCGATGTCATCGAAGAGCCCTGGGCGCGGATCGATGTCATCACGCCCAGCCGGTACATCGGGCAGGTGATGGAGCTGGTGACCACGCGCCGCGGTGAGTTCGTGAAGATGGAGTACCTCGAGCCGGAGAACGAGCTCGCCCCGGGTGAGGCGCGAGTCCTGCTGGAGTATGACGTGCCGATGGCGGAGATCCTGGTCGACTTCTACGACAGCCTGAAAGGCCAGACGAGCGGGTACGCGAGCCTCGACTACCACATCAGCGGCTACCGGCAGGCGAACCTCGTGAAGGTCGACATCCTTGTGAACGGCATCCCGGTCGATGCGCTTTCGCTGATCACGCACACATCGAAGGCGAACCGCGAGGGCCGAGTACTCGTCTCGAAGCTGAAGGACCTGATCCCGCGCCAGATGTTCGACGTGCCACTGCAGGCGGCGGTGGGCGGACGGATCATCTCGCGCGAGACGATCCGGGCGCTACGAAAGAACGTGCTTGCGAAGTGCTACGGTGGCGACATAAGCCGCAAGCGCAAACTGCTCGAGAAGCAGGCCGAAGGCAAGAAGCGTATGAAGCGCGTCGGTAACGTGGAGATCCCGCAGGAGGCCTTCATGGCGGTACTCCGCCTTCGCGAAGACTGATCCGTAGCATGCGCTGTTCGGAAATACGTTCGAAACGGGCGTCTGCTACTGTCCTCTCGCGCCACCGCCCGCGCGTGAACTTCGAGGAGTGAGCCCGTGTCCATCAAAGCTTTTGTCCTGATCGTCGTCGACCCCGCCAAGACCATGGACGTGTTCCACACGCTTTCAGGCGTCGAGGGCATCGCCGAGGTCTACCAGGTGATGGGCCCCTACGACATCGTGGCGGTGATCGAGGTTCCGAGCCTCACGGACGTCCCCTCCGTCATCTCGCGCAACATCCGTGCGGTCGAGGGCATCGAGTCGACCACGACCTGCGTCACGTTCCCGGAAGTCAACGGGGGGTAGCGCCGCTATCCGCGGCACTGCACACCGGGCCGGATCAGAAGATCGGCCCGGACTCCTGCTCTTCGGCTTCGCCGGTCGCGACATCGCGTTCCAGTAGTCCGCTTGCACCCATGAGCCGCCGCTGTACGCCGGTCAGTTCCGCGGTGTCGGCGCCGCCGAGCGCTCGCTGGACGAGGGCGAATAGCGTCTCCGTGGTGATGAGCGTGTAGCGGTAGTTTTCGCAGGCGATGCGCAGCGGGTCTGTGAACTGGGGCTTCCGCTGATCGAGCGCGGCCGTGCGGTGACCGTTGACGACGACGATGCCCTTGAGCTGCTCGCTGGTGGTGAGGAGCTGCTCCTCGAGTCGCCGCTGCAGGTGCACGTAGGGCCATTCGACGATCTGGTCGCGCGAACTTGCCGCCTCGACGAACGCGCGGCGGCCTTCGCTCTCGACGACGAGTGGTTCGCCGGGCTGGCTCAGGATCGTGAAGCCCATCTCGCGGAACGCTTCGAGGACGGCGCGATCGAAGCGACGCCCCTCGTCCCAGAGGATCCGGCGGTAGCCCGCGAGGTGCTCGTGCTTTTCGCGGACTGCCTCCAGCTTTGCGGCAGCCTGTGTGGCGGTTGTCTGCGCCTCTTCAAGTTCGGCATCGACCTGTTCGAGACCGGGTACGGCCACCGACCGCGACCAGAACGGGGCGTCTTCTTCTTCGCCGCCACCGAGCATTCGGCGCGCGCAGTCGACGAATGCCATGGCGATCGCGGTGCGGTTCGTGCTATCGGCCCGGGAGAACGCTGGGAGGAAGAGGACTGTGCCCGCGAGAACCTTGAACTCCACGGCGATCGGCGCGTTACCGCCGCCTGTAGCGATGACGCGCCCGGCCTGGCGCAGTGGCGCCTGGCGTTCGTCGAAGGTTGCGCGGTAGGCCAGTTCGCCCCGGTGGTCGCGGAGGAAATCGCCAAACGGGTGGTCGTCGGCGACAACTCGAACCGTCCGCCCCTCGGCTGCCCGTAGGAACGGGGGCGCCCAGCTCACGCCCGCAGGCGCCGGGAGCCAGCTGTAGCGATCCAGCCCTTCGAAACCGACGATACCGGCCTGGGTCGCGTTCGGCCGGCCGGCGACGATGAGGATGCCGCCCGCTTCGAGGAACCGCTGGGCCTCCTCCGCGCGTCGCCGGACCTGGTCGGCCGCAGAGACGCCGGACGCGGTCGAGGCGGCGTTCACGACTGGCCTGCCGTCGATCGCCTCGTACGCGCCATCGTGCTCGACGAGCTGGCGGGCGACATCGGTCATGTTCGCGGGGTCGATGGACACGATGTCGTAGTCGAAAAGGCTGGGCGCCGTGAAGACGTTGTAGTTGTCGATGTCCGGGTGGGGCAGCGCGTGCCCAATGGAAAGAATTCGCATTACGAAGCCCCTTCTGCGAGCAGGCTCCCCAGCCGGCTCCGCAACGAATCCGCGATTTCCGGCCGACGCAGCCCCGCCGCGATTCCAGCAACGAGGAGGCCCGCTGGCCTGCCTGTGTCATAGCGATCGCCGGCGTAGCGATAGGCGCTCACCTGCTCGCCGGCGGCGAGCTGGTGTGCAAGTGCGTCCGTCAGTTGGAGTTCGCCGTTCTTGCCCGGCGTGATCCGGTCGATGTGCCGGAAGATCGTCGGCCCGAGGATATAGCGCCCCACGACACCGAGGTTCGACGGGGCGGCCTCGATCGCAGGCTTCTCGACCATTCCCCGGAGCGCCATCGGGTTCCCCGCATCTGCGGGGTCAATGATCCCGTACTGGGGGATCTCGGCTTCCGCCACTTCCTGTACGGCGATGAGGCTCCCGGTGCTTTCGCCGTAGGCCGCTACGAGCTGGGCGACCACCGATGTCTCCCCGAGGATCAGGTCGTCCGGGAAGATCAGGGCGAACGGCTCTCCCTCCACAAGGCTCCGCGCACACGCGACCGCATGAGCGATTCCCAGCGGCTGGGCCTGGTCGACAAAGTGGAACGTTGCCAGGCGCGCGGGTGCTTCGACCACTTCGTTCATCGCGCGGTCGCCCTTCGATGCGAGAAGGCGAGCCACGCGACCGCCCTGGGCGAAGTGGTCGGCGATCGCTTCCTTGCCCTCAGCGACGACGAACACGATCTCGGTGATCCCGGCCGCCACCGCCTCCTCCACCGCGTACTGGATGAGGGGCCGATCGACGATGGGCACCATCTCTTTCGGCACTGCTTTGGTGGCCGGCAAGAGCCTGCTCCCGAGGCCCGCTGCAAGGATGACCGCCCGTCGTACTGCCATGGCCGGATCGTACGCTCCCGGGGCCGCTCGCGACAGAATCGCCTGATCTGCGTATACAGGCGCTCGGCTCCGATGCTATAGTCATGCCCTGTTCTATCACTATCGGGATGTAGTTTGAGGAAACGACCTAAGCCACCACCAAAGCCGACAGCGCCTGAACCGCGGATCAACGAACGGATCCGTGTACCAGAAGTTCGCCTCATCGACGAGGAAGGCGCCCAGATCGGTGTAGTACGCACCGTCGAAGCAATCGCAATGGCTCGCGAGCGCGATGTCGACCTCGTCGAGGTCGCCGCACAGGCCAGCCCACCCGTCGCCCGGCTCATGGACTTCGGCCGCTACAAGTACGAGCAGGCCAAGAAAGAGCGCGAAGCGAAGAAGCACCAGGTCAATTCGCAGCTCCGCGAAGTCCGCATGAAGCCGAAGATTGACGACCACGATGTGGACTTCAAGACACGCACCGCTGCCAAGCTGCTCAAGCAGGGCGACAAGGTGAAGCTGACCGTCATGTTCCGCGGCCGCGAAATCACCCATCCTCAGATCGGGAAGAACCTGCTCGATCGAGTCTCGAACACGCTCGCCGACGTGGCGATGATCGAGAAGGATGCGATGCTCGAAGGCCGCCACATGACGATCATCCTCGCGCCTGACAAGAAGAAGATCGCGGCCAAGGAGCGTGCCGAAGCGGCCGCCCGTGCCGCCGGTGAAGCCCCCGTCGTCGCTGAAGACGATGCGGAAATCGAAGCCGCTGCAGCCGCCGCCCCGGTGCTGGAAGACGGTGACGACGATTTGGGCGACACTGATCCCGAAGAAGACACCGACGAGGCCACCGAAGGCCTCGCGACCGCCACAACTGGAGACTAACCACCGTGCCCAAGATCAAGACGAAGAAGGCCGCTGCGGCGCGCTTTCATGTAAGCGGCTCCGGCAAGATCATGCGTATGTACGGAAGCCGGAATAACTTCCGGCGCAAGAAGCGGAAGCCAGTCACCGTACTGTTCGGGCGCACCGTAGAGGTATCCCCGACTCACACGAACACCATCAAGAAGATGCTCGCCGGCCAGGAATAGCCGGCTCCAGGGAGATAGGCCATGAGCCGTGTAAAGCGTGGTGTGACGTCGCATCGTCGTCACAAGAAGATCCTCGGGCTGACGAAGGGCCATGCCGGTCAGCGCCATCGCCTGATCAAGCGCGCGAACGAGAGCATGCTCCATGCGCTCCGGTACAACTACGTTGACCGCCGCGATCGCAAGGGGGACTTCCGGGAACTCTGGATTATCCGCATCAACGCGGCTGCCCGGCTCCACGGTCTCAGCTACAGCCGTCTCATCAACGGGCTCAAGCGCGCCGGGATCGAACTCGACCGCAAGACGCTCGCCGACCTCGCCGTGACGCGCCCGGACGCCTTCGCCGAGATCGCTGGCCAGGCCAAGGCTGCACTCGCGACCGCCTGAGATTTCCCGGCTTCAGACCGTTGAGAGGGCGCCGTCAGGCGCCCTTCTTCGTGTCCGCTATCGCCCGGACCAGGTGAGGCGCGGGGTCCGTGCCAGCCCGAGGGCGTACACGCCAACCGCGAGGATCGCCAGCACCTGCAGGTCCACCCAGAGCCCAAAGTAGCCGTCCGTGCCGTCTGCGTAGGCCCCGAGCAGGAGCGCATCGACCGCGTACGAGAGTGGGTTCGCGCGTGCGAGGACCTCCAGCCAGCCGGGGAGGTTCGCCACGGGAAAAAACGCGCCCGAGAAGAACAACAGCGGGAACAGAGCGAGGTTCATGAGCAGGTGGAACCCCTGCATGGTCGAAATACGGGATGCGAGCACCTGCGCGACGCCGGCGAGGAACACGTTCAAGAGGAGCGTGGTGAGTACGACGAGCGCTACCCCGACGACGACGCCGTACTGCCAGGAGAAGTCGACGAACGGCGCCGCGACCGCAAAGACAACGAGGCATTGCAGGGTGCCGATGACGACCGAGGCGAGTGACTTCCCGAGCAGGATGACGCGCGCAGAGTGCGGCGAGGCAAGCAGGACGCGGAGCAGTCCGCTATCGCGGTCGCGGTAGTACGACGCGCTTGAGAAGGTCGACGAGAACACCCCCGTCATGACGAGCACGCCCGCGACAAGGTACGCCGTGAAGTTCCCCGCGCTGAGCTTCGAGGGGTCAAGCCCTTCGGATACGCCGACACCGAGGAAGAGAAGGAAGGCGAGGGGTGTGACCATCGAGGAGTAGAGCTGGGACCGGGCGCGGGCAACGCCGCGGAGGTCGCGCGAAACGAGTGCAAGGCATGCTGCTGCGGCGCTCATTCGCGTGTTTCCCGGCCCACGAACTGGAAGTAGGCATCCTCGAGCGACGATGCTTCGACCCGGACTTCCCGGATCGCTGCCGGCGCCCGCTCGAATAGCCCCCGGAGGAAGGCGCCCGCATCGTCGACGGTGACGAGAACGTCCTCCTCCGTGCGCGTGACCGTCCCGGCGCCCGGGAGGGTCGCGAGGGCATCGAGCCCGATTAGCTCGGGGCTCGCCAGGACGAGTCGCACGGACTCTTTGCGGAGGCCGGTTTTCAGCTCCGCCGGCGTCCCCTCCGCTGCCACCCGTCCGTTTCGCACGAAGGCAACGCGGTCGCAGACGGCATCTGCCTCCGCTAGATCGTTTGTGGCAAGCAGGATTGTCCGCGGACGGTCGGCGCCGGTTAGCGCATCCCAGAGTGCGCGACGCTCGCCGGGGTCTACTCCGGTCGTTGCCTCGTCGAGCAGTAGGAGGTCGGGTTCGTGGAGGAGTGCTCGCGCCATCTCGAGGCGGCGTCGCATCCCGCCCGAGAGCGACCCCACGGGGTCCTTCGCTCGCGCGTCGAGCCCGAAGCGGCCGAGAAGGGCACGACCGCGCAGGGCGATCTCCTCGCGTGGCACCCCGAACATCCGGCCCGCGAGCGTAAGGGTCTCGGTCACGGTCATCAGCGGGTCGGAGGTGTTCTCCTGGAAGACGACGCCGGTCCGCGCGCGAAGTGCAGGGCGTGGCGGCTGGCCGAAGACCTCGATCGTGCCCGCATCCGGCGGGTTCATCGCTGCCACGAGGGTGAGGAAGGTGCTCTTTCCGCTGCCGTTGGGGCCGAGGAGCCCGAATACCGCGCCTGTCGGTACGGACACGGAGAAATCGTCGAGCGCCACACGCTCGCCGTAGCTCACGCGCACCCCGGATGCCCGGATCGCTGCCGGCTCGTTCTCCTCGAAGTCCTGCACGCGGCGAGTGTCACACGCCCACCATCCTCGCGCCATGCGCGTGCGGACTAGGTTCCATAAAGACCTTCGATAACTCTGCGACGCCGCGACCCGAACGCGTCCCGGGCCTAGCATGGTGGTCGATGCCGAAACTTCTTGTCATAACTCCACACCCCGACGACGAGGCCTACACTGCGGGCGGACTCATTTCTCTCGCGACCGCCGCCGGGTGGGATGCCGTCCTTTGCTGCGCCACTCGCGGTGAGCGTGGTGAGCGGTTCGATGGCGGCCCACTCGACCCGCAGGCGCTGGCGGTCACGCGCGAGGCCGAGTTGCGCGCCGCCTGTGATGTGCTTGGAATCGGGACGCTCGAGATCTGGCGCTTTCCCGATGGCGGACTCGCAGACGAGATCGTCGAGCTGCGGCACCTATCGGTTGACGCGGTCGGCCGCCACCACCCGGATTTCGTCGTGACGATGGGTGCAGACGGTGTCTACGGCCACCCCGACCACCTCGCGATCAACCAGGCGGTACGGGCGTCGTGGATGATGCTGCCGGCTTCCCGCCTGTGTCCCCTGATCTTCTTCGCGTTCCCGCCGGGGCTCTTCGTCCCGCAGGTAGAACGTTGCCGCGCGGCCGGCGTCATTTCGGGCGACGCTCCGTCGCCGGGCATCCCGGACCCCCACTACACGCTCTCGATTGCGGCGGTGAGGGAACAGAAGCTCAAGGCTATCGCTGCGCACCGGAGCCAGCTCCCCGGTGGCGACCCGCATGCGCTCTTCCCTGGCGGCATTGTCGACCGGATCCTCGAGACCGAGTCTTACCACGATGCCGAAGGCGACCCCGATCCGGCAGTGACCGCACTTTTCGCCACGTTTTGACACAGCGTTGTCATCATTCGGCCCGATCGGACGTTTCCCGGCTGCGAAAGTCCCGCCATTATCCTCGCGTGGCCATTCAAGCAGAGCGCGCCCGGGGCGTCCCCGCCCTCGTTACGCCGTTCATCCGATCGCTCGGGCTGTACGCGGTCGAGATGTCTGTCTTTCTCGTCTTCTTCGCGGCGTACTTCATCCTCCGCGGGCTCCCGGATGACCGCATTGCGCTCTCAACTGCGAATGCCCGTTCGATCATCGAATTCGAGCGGTCGCTCGGCATCTACCATGAGGCGGCGTGGCAGGCGGCCGTTCTCGACAATTCGAGGCTGATCGGCGTTGCGAACTTTACGTATCGCTACCTGCACCTCCCGCTCCTGCTCGTGCTCGGCTACGCCTTCTTCCACACCGACGTCCACAAGTACCGGGTCCTGCGGAACGCGATCCTGGTGTCGGGCGCGATCGGCGTGTTCTTCTATGCCTTCTACCCGGTGACGCCTCCGCGGCTCCTCGCTTCAGCGGGTTTCGACCAGGGGTTCGTGGATACGCTGCTCGGTGAGCGGCGGCCTCGGCCCGGGATGTTCTCAAACGACTACGCGGCGGTCCCTTCGTACCACTTCGGCTGGATCTCGCTCGCCGCATTCGGCGCGTGCTGGTGCTGGCGGTCTCCGATCGTCCGGACGGTCGCGGTCCTTTTCGCGGGGCTGATGTGGTGGTCGATCGTTGTGACGGGGAACCACTACTTCGTCGACATGGCGATCGGGGCGGCGATCGTGGCGGCTGCTTTCGCGCTCTCGCTTCGCTGGGAGCGATGGGCGCAGGCTCACCCGGGCCGAATCTCGTCGTGGACGCTGTCTGTCGGTGGACACCGCCTGCCGTTCTAGGGATCGCGTGCTTACCGCCCGGTAGGTCGGATCGTTGACAGGCGTTTCGTCGCGCCCAACAATCCGCCAACCGCTGGAGGGATCGCGATGAAAGCAGCAGTCATGTACGGGGTCGGTCAGCCCCTGGTAATCGAGGAGATCACGGTGGACGCGCCGCGCGCCGGCGAGGTCCTCGTCAAGACTGGCGCGAGTGGCGTCTGCCACTCGGACCTGCACTTCATGGAGGGCTCCTATCCGACGCCTGTCCCTGTCGTCCTTGGGCACGAGTCAGCGGGGGTGGTCGAGGCGGTTGGTGAGGGGGTGACCAATGTGAAGCCGGGCGACCGGGTCGTGATTGCGTTCGTCACCTCGTGCGGCGCCTGCGACAACTGCGTCACGGGGAAGCCGTACCTCTGCAACAACAGCGCGAAGCTCGGCCGCGGCGACCGCCTTTCGTTGAACGGCAACCCGGTAGCGCAGTTCGCGAACATGTCCGCGTTCGCGGAGAAGCAGCTCGTGAGCGCGAACGCCCTCGTTCACATCCCGGACGGCGTCCCACTCGAGGTCGCATGCCTGGTGGGCTGCTCGGTGATGACGGGCGTCGGCGCGGTAACGAACACCGCGAAGATCCCCGTCGGCTCCACCGTGGCTGTCGTCGGGTGTGGTGGTGTCGGCCTGAACATCATCCAGGGCGCGGTCCTCGCGGGGGCATCCCGGATCATCGCGATAGACCTCGTGGAGTCGAAGCTCCAGGCCGCCCGTGAGTTTGGCGCGACCGATGTGGTCGATGGCTCGTCGACGGACGCGGTGAAACAGGTCCTGTCGATGACCGGCGGCGGCGTGGACTTCGCGTTCGAAGCGATCGGGCTCGCGGCTACGGCCGAACAGTGCTTCGGCATGATCAAGCGCGGTGGCCGGGCGGTCGTGGTGGGCATGATCCCGGTCCGCGCGACTGTGACTCTGCCGGGCGCGGCCTTCCTCGGGGAGAAGGGCATCGTCGGGAGCTTCTACGGCTCATCGCGCCAGACGTACGACATGCCCTGGCTGATGGAGCTCTACCGCCAGAAGCGCCTGAAGATTGACGAACTCATCTCGCGCCGCTACCGGCTCGAACAGATCAACGAGGCGTACGACGCGCTTAAGAACGGCGAGGTTAACCGCAGCGTGATCGTTTTCGACTGATGCCGCGCGTTAGAGGAGGCAGCTGAAGACGGGGTCGTGGTCCGGGATTGCGGTCGGCTTGGGGTCGGCCGACGCGAAGGCGATCTTGCCTTCCTTGTCGACGACGAAAACCGCACGGTTAGCGGTCCCCCGGGCTTCGATTAGCACGCCGTAGTCCTTCGCTGTGGAGCCGTGCGGGTTGAAGTCGCTCAGGATGGGGAACTGCGCGCCGATCCGTTCCTTCCAGGCCGACTGCGACCAGGCGTTGTCGCACGAGATCACGACGGGAATGGCGCCCTGGGATTCGAACTCCGCGCGCTTCTCCTCGAGCAGGCCGAGCTGGGTGCTGCAGTGACCCGAGAATGCGGCCGGGACGAAGTTGATGACGACGGCGTTCTTGCCGCGATGGCCGCTCAGCTTGAAGCGGTCGCCGGTTGGCTCGCCGGGAGGTCGAAGTCAGGGGCGTCGTCGCCAATGGCCAGGGTAGCGCCGGACACAGTTCACCTCGGTTAGGAGTTGGTCTCTGGGGTGGATCCAGCGTAGCGGGATGCCTCGCGCTGGCTCAACCTGCTAGCTCGCGAGCGTTGTTGGCGGCCTCTTGCTGAGGCTGATCGTCTCGCGGCCCCAGAGCAGGAATGCGATCCCGAGCAGGCTCACGGGCAGGACGTTCACGAGGTGGGCGAGCACCGCGAAGCTCAACGCGACGGGCGCGCTCACATCGAACGGGAGAAGCGAAAGCGTGGCCGCGGCGTGGAACACCCCGACGTAGCCGGGCGAGGAAGGGATCAGCATCGCGAGGTTGGTCGTGCAGGTGAGGAGGATTGCGACGGTGATTGGCGCCTTGATGTCGAGCGCTTGCATCAGGAGGTAGTTAATCGCGAAGGCGCCCGCCCAGGCGGCAGCGGACCACCCCCAGACTCCGACGAGCCGGCGCAGCGAGAAGAGTGAACGCCATCCCTCGGCGAACGACGCGACCTCGAGGCGAAGCCAGTCTCTCGCCGGGAGCCGTTCGCGGACCCAGCGGGTGTTGAGGGTCCGCGCGATCAGGCTCCGCGAGAGGAACCCGAGCCCCACGAGGAGGGCGACGCCCAGTGCGGCGGCCCACGCGTATTCGACCCACTCCTGGTAAGCCGAGGGAAGCGGCAGGAACGGACTGATCACGAGGAAGCAGCCCACGAGCACTGCGGCATCGGCGACACGCTCCGTGAGCAGGCTTGAGACGACATGGCCGACGCGCACGCCGGGCTGGCGTGAGGTCATGGCGACGCGGGCGACATCGCCGACCCTCGCCGGGAGGACGTTATTGAGGAGGAAGCTGATGTACATAATGCGCGAGAGGCGTGGCATCGTGACGTCGGCGCTGGCAGGGAGCAACAGGCGCCAGCGCACGGTTTTCGCGGCCAGCGAAGCCAGGAGGCAGAGGACGGCGAGGGCGATCGGGAGTGCTTCGGCGCGCTTAAGGACGGGGAGCGTGCGCGACCAGTCCGTCGCGAAGTAGAGCAAGGCGACGCTCAACCCGCTCACTACCAGTCCGATTATGAAGCGCCGCATTTTCCTCGCTCGCGGGCAGCGTGACGCCCGCTAACGGAAATCGTGCCATACTCCGTCGCTTCCGTCAGGCTCCCATCGCGGGTACCGTTTTCGAAGTGCGAAGTGTTCCACGACCCGCGATGGCCGGTCCCGCCGGTCGGGGGCCCACCGATCCGGGCTCCTCGCCCGCTGCGTGGGGTCCGCTGGCGATCGCGCAGATCCTCTTCCTCCTCGCCATGGTCGGCACCGTTACCACCCGGTTCTGGCAGGATCACACCTGGTTTGGCGTGGCCCTCGCTCTGGCTACGGTCGTGGTGTGGGTACCCGAGATGCGATGGCGCCGGGCGCGCATCTGGTGGTTCGCTTACGTCGCCGGGACGTTCATCTACACGCTCCTGCGCGCCGTCGCCGACGACACCGGGATCCCGGTGCGCACGACGTATGTGATCGATTTCGAGCGCTTTCTGTTCCTTGGCTCAGACCCGGTCGTGGCGCTACAGCGACGGTTCTTCGCCCCGCCATCGTTGGATGCGGTCGACTGGCTGGCCGTTCTGACGCACTGGTCGTTCTTTATCGCGCCGCATGCCCTGGGGGTGGCGGTGTTCGTCTATCGCCGTGACCTCTTTCCCCGCTACGCGTTGATGGTGCTGGCGACGCTCTACCTGGCGCTCGTCCTCTTCTTCCTGATTCCGACGGCCCCGCCCTGGCTTGCTGGCGCGACGGGCGCGCTTCCGTCGGATGGCACGTTCCGGATCATGCAGTACGCGGGGCGGTCGATTGACCCGGCGACCTACGATGCGCTGTACGAGTCGCTTGGCGAGCCGAACTCTGTAGCCGCGATGCCGTCGTTACACCTTGGACTGACGTTCGCGATGTTCCTCTGGGCAAGGACACACCACCCCCGCCTGGCGCTCCCGCTGCTGGTGTACGTCCTCATCATGGGACTCGCGCTGGTGTACCTGGCTGAGCACTATGTCCTGGACCTCATCGTGGGAGCCGCGTGCGCGCTGGTGGGCCACCTGTTCGCGGAGCGGGTTGCACAGCGCTGGGGGCGGCAGCTCGCGCCGGTCGCGAGCCCCGCCGTGGCCGAGCCGTCCGTCTCCTAAACTCGTCGTCGATCCACGGCGCCTCGACGCGACGTGCTCGTAGCAGATCGATGACCGTTCACATCGCGACCCCTAGACTGTGGCCGTGCCTGAGGCCGACTGCGCCCACTTGCTCGGCAATCCGCTCGCGCCCGTCGTCGATGGCCGCGTGCGGATCCTCTGTTGTCATCGTTCCCGGCTGCGGCACGAAACACCACCGAACTCGCTCTCTGGCGTCGCTGAGTGCATAGCCGCGTCGGCGCCCCGGATCGAGGTCGACGTTCGCTTCTCGAGGGACGATGTCCCCGTCGTCTTCCACGACGAAACGCTCGACATCGATACGGACGGTGCGGGTGCGGTTACGGAGTGCGACTCGCGCAGGCTTCGGCGTCTCCGGATCCGCGGTACTGACGAGGGCATCCCCCTCCTGTCGGAAGTCCTCGACCTACTCCGGGGCATTCCAACCCGCCTGCAAGTTGATCTGAAGCCGCTTCGGCCGCTCACGCCCCCGCAAGTCACTGCCCTTAAGCGCTCGCTCGAACCGCAGGCTGAGCAGGTTCTCCTCGGCTCGCCTGCGTATTGGTCACTGCGGGCATTCGAAGGGACTGCGATCCCACTCTCCTTCGATCCGACCCTGATGTTCGGCAAGTTTCCCACGATGCCTGACAGATCAGGGGTGCATCCCCACCACCTCGGCCCAGAGGGATTCCTCGACGACAACCCGCTGGCGCGCGTCCACGGGCGCGATCTGCATGCGTACCTCGAAACCCGGCTCGAAGACGCCTGCCGTGCGCTCACCGGCGTCAGGGAGTTAATGCTCAACATCGAGACTGTCCTCACAACAGCCCGGCTCGGATTCGCGATCGGCGACTTCCTCGCAACCCGCGGCGTCGAGCTGGCAGCCTGGACCCTGTCGGACCTCGGCGAAGCTCAGACTTCGGACATGATGGCGAAGCTCTTCGGGGCCGGCACCACCACGCTGATTACCGATCACCCATTCGCACTGAGCGCCTACCTCCGTTCCCCGGTACCGCACTGATCTTCACGGCTCCGCCACTTGAACGCCCCCCAACGTCCTTGTTGAGTGCTATCCGGGCTGCCGAATCAATCCTCAGGGCGTATTTGCCCCGGAGGACCTCGGATGCACGGTATGCCGTCTGCCCTGCATGCGCGGCTCAGCTCGGCCTTTCGGCTCGCTCGCCGTCATGAGCGAACCGACGAAGCGGGCCAGGGCCTCGTCGAGTATGGCCTGATCCTTGCGCTCATCGCGCTCGTCGTCGTCGGAGCACTTGGAACGATGGGTGTGGCGATCAGGGACTACGTCGCGTGGAGCGTCGTCGACTACTTCTAGTCAGCGATCCTCGACGCGCCCATACATCGGACTGCCAACTGCTAGTACCCGCGGCTGTCCCAGAGGACGTCTGGTTGCCCGACAAGGCTGCTGTGATACCGCGCCCCGACGAACAGCAGGTCGCTCAAGCGATTCAGGTAGGGGATCACCCTTTCACCAATGGGTTCGGTCCGCCCGAGCGCGATGGCGATCCGTTCGGCGCGCCGGCAGACCGTCCGCGCCACGTGGAGCTGGGCCGCGGCCATGTCGCCGCCGGGCAGAATGAAACTCTTGAGCGGCTCCAGCGTTTCGTTCCACTCGTCGATCCAGGCTTCGAGCTGCGACACGTGGTCCGCTGTGACCTGTGGAACCGGCCACCGCTTTTTGTCCTCCTCCGTCATCGCCAGGTCCGAACCCAGGTTGAAGAGGACCTGCTGGATGATGAAGAACGCCGGGTGCATCGAGCTGTCGAGTCCGGCGGCGACGCAGACGCCGATGCAACTGTTCAGTTCATCGACCGTCCCGTACGCCTCAATCCGGAGCGAGTCTTTGGGGATCCGCGCCCCGCTGGCGAGCGCCGTTGTGCCGTCATCCCCGGCACGTGTGTAGACACGATTAATTCTGACCATGCGCAAAGCATGCCCCATCCTGCGGCTCGCGGCGATGGGGCTTCACGCGTTCTCGCCATAGCCGCACAATGGCACGCATCCAGCCGCGCGCGAGCCCGGCGTTTCGAATCTCGGGGGTCCCATGCCAGACGCGCCCGCGCGCTGCATCCGCTGCTTGAACGCCTTCACCGGCCCCGGCTACCTGATGGCCGGGCGACGCTTCTGCTGCAATAGCTGCTCGGTCGGGTCGGCCTGCGAACATCAGCACATTCACCGGGCTGCCAACGTCCGCCGCTACGACTCGACGTTCCGGCCGTTCCGGGCGGTTGTCCGGCACGCCACACCATACGAGCGAGACCTTCCCTCCCAATGAGCACGCCCCGCGCCTATCGCGGGGATGCTGCCTGACCGGCTGATGACAGACCTGCGCGGATCGGTGGTGGGCGTGGATGTCGGTGGCACGTTCACGGATTTCTTTTCCTTTGGGCCGGAAGGTATCCGCGCATGGAAGCGGCTTTCCACTCCCGCGGCGCCTGACGAGTCCGTCCTCGCGGGGCTTGCTTCCGCTCCCCCGTCGGCGCGTGTCGTCCACGGGAGTACGGTGGCCACGAACGCGCTGCTCGAGCGACGTGGACCACGCACGCTTCTCGTCACGACGGCGGGGTTCAAGGACATCCTCGAGATTCGGCGGCAGGAGCGTCCACACCTCTATGACCTCGAACCAAGGCGCCGCCCGCACGTGGTGGCTCGCGGCGATGTTGTGGAGGTTCGGGAGCGGCTGGCGGCCGACGGTTCTGTCGTTACCGAACTCACAGATGCTGAGGTCGCTCGCGTCGTCGAAGCGGTTGTCGCGGCTGGTCCCGAAACGGTCGCGGTCTGTTTGCTGT
>JBPPMX010000228.1:0-5133 GCA_051306275.1 Tepidiformaceae bacterium | reverse complement strand
GCGCCGACCCCAACCCGCGTGAACGCCGAGATGACCCCGTCGCAGGTCCGCGACTTCGCCCAGCTCCAGCTCACCGACGGCGCCGGCGAGCTGCTGAAGCTCGCCGTCCAGCAGCTGAACCTCTCGGCCCGCGCCTTCCATCGCGTGCTTAAGTTAGCCCGCACCATCGCCGATCTCAACCACAGCGACCCCATCGAACAGCACCATCTCGCCGAGAGCATCCAGTACCGCGAGCGAGTCGAGTAGCGCTTGGCGACACTTTTTGTCGCATTTCATCACCTAGAGCGGAATTTACTAAGCGTTAACACATAGAGTGACGGGGGTGGGTATGTTTCACCCCGCGACGTCTTAAGTGCATCCGCGGGGTGCGGGCGCGAGGGCTAGCGGAGTACGAGACAAGGAGCAAAGATCGCGATGAAGATAGCGTCAGCACGGCGATGTGGTGCGCTGGCCTTGGTCATTGCGCTCGTGGGGTTCGCGTACTGGGTCGGAGGAGCCGTCGCGTCGGCGGCGAGTGAGTACGGCCCAAATCAGACAGCCTACACGAGCGACGGCGATTACACCTACGTCCAGCAGCGGATTAATTATACCCAGATGTACCCAGGCGGAACTCAAATCAACCAGACAGAGATACATCTGAATGTTTCTTGGGCTGTATGACGAGCTTGAAAACGCAGTCGATTCTATTTACGAGAACAGCTGGACTTATGTGGCACTGAGGTACGAGAGTAGTTCAGCCGACGGATGGCCCATGACCTATGCAAGTACCCCGGATTGGGACTACTTTGGGTGGAGTCACCTCGGGACGTTGACCGAGACGATCAGGACGGACTACCGCACGGAGTGGTCTGCAGGTTGGAATTCAACATTCAACTGCTGTTATGCAGGGTGGATCCACACAAAGGTGAGCGACTGATGAAGCCAGTATTACTAACCCTCGCGGCCCTTGGAATTCTGACGGCTACCGCTGGCGTGTTCGGATACGCTACGGAGGGACGCGGTCAGGGTACGGCGCGTATCGTCCAGGGAAATCTGGAGACGTTTGGATCCGCAAGCTCCGGGATCGTTTCAACGCAAGGGGTGTCCGCCCAAGTGGTCTCGGCAGACACACACGTGCCCTACATCGCACTGAAGTTCTGGTCGTCCGCGCCAGCCGAGGGTGACGACCTGGTTCTCGATACCGAGGGAGTCAGCTGGAACGGTAACCCGGTTGATGTGCGAGGCGTCACGACGGGCATGAACCCGGTCGCGAACATTGAGTTGCCGGAATGGGAGCCTGGAACCCATACACTCATTATCGAGCGGTTCGGACGGATGCGAGTCGATGGGTCACGCTCGCCCGGAGATCTCGCCGGGGAATGGGTCGTCGGCCCCTGGGTCATCGACGTGACGCTCGGACCCGGTGGTGATGCGTCCCCGCGTCGGACCCTCGTCGCCGAGCCAGCAGCCCCCACTTTCGAGTTTGAGGTCATTTCTACGGATGTCGTTGCTGGGCGGTGGGTCGTTACCCTTGGGCTCCCTGATGACCGTGAGTCTGCCTGGGTGAGCATCCCTGCGTTCCTTGAGCTTGAGAACGGCGACCTTGTACTCCCGGAAAGCGTCGAGGGGAATTCCTCGGCGACACGAATTGCGTTCGCCGTTGACGAAGCCCTTACCTCGGCAACCCTTGTTGTCTCAGCCTGGGTTGAGGCGCGAAGTGGGACGGACATGTTCGTTCTAACGCGATCGGCAACGGGCGACTGGACCCCGGAGAGCGAAGGTATCGCCATCGTGGAGGATTCTTCTCTCTTCGGGCTTAGCATCGAAATGGACGAGGAGGATCACATTTTCAGCGCTTTCGGGGACCCGATCCTTGTCGATGATGTGGGGAACGCATACACGCTTGACTGGCGGCGCGTCGGTTTTGGCAAGCCGGACCCGTCTGCACCGTACGTGATCGCCAGCGGCGTTTCGTATGTGCGATTCGTCGGACCCGTGGATCCCGCAGCGCGCGAACTCCGCCTCACCGGTGGCCCCGGCGGCGAGCTCAGGGCAAGTAGCGCCGACTCGTCTCCGCGAATCGAACTTCGAGTGGATCAATAGTACGGGTATCTAAAAGTGCGCCGCTTGCCTGATGGCCCAAGGAGCGCGCCTGCCCGGCGCGGTTCGCTCCGGCGCATCCGGGAATGCCGGTAGCCGCCGCCTCCGCTACCATCGTTCTCCACGGATTGCCCCCGTAGCTCAGCGGATAGAGTGTCGGCCTCCGAAGCCGAAGGCACAGGTTCGATTCCTGTCGGGGGTACCATATAGCCCCCGCCCCCGTGGTGGTGCCAGACAGAGCGTCCAGACATCCGCCGCCTCCCTCCGTATACTCCCGTCCGCAGAACGGAAGGAGGGAACCCCACGATGGCAACGCCCGAACTCAAGACAGTCCTTTACTCGCACCTCACGCCTGAGGTCGTCCGCATAGCGATGAACCGCCCTGAGGCGCGCAACGCCCAGGACCTTCAGCTCACCTACGACCTCAACGCCGCCTTTGACCACGCCGCGATGGACGATTCGGTGAAGGTCATCATCTTTTCCGGCGAGGGCCCGCACTTCAGCTCGGGCCACGACATGCGCGGCGGCTCGGGAGCCACAATGGCCGACTTCAAGACCGTCGGCACGTGGGGCCAGTTCAACGCCCCGGGCGCCGAAGGCGCGATGGCGAAGGAGGAGGAGATATACCTTGGGATGTGCCGGCGCTGGCGCAACATCCCCAAGCCCGTCATCGCCGAAGTCCAGGGCAAGACGATAGCCGGCGGCCTCATGCTCGCCTGGATCGCCGACATCATCATCTGCTCAGAGGATGCCGAGTTCCGCGACCTCGTCGTCGGCTGGGGGATCCCGGGCGTCGAGTACTTTGCTCACCCGTGGGAGCTCGGCCACCGCAAAGCCCGCGAGATGCTCTTCACGGGGGATTGGGTGGACGCCCAGACGGCCCATCGGCTCGGCATGGTGAACCACGTCGTCCCCCGCGCCGAACTCCGCTCGTTCACGGAAGCGATGGCGCTCAAGATCGCCGAGAAGCCGCTCTTCGGCCTCAAACTCACGAAAGAAGCGATCAACCAGACGCAGGACGCGCAGGGCATGTGGAACGCCATGCAGTCGGTGTTCATGATGCACACCCTCGCCCACACCCACTGGCGCGAAGTCACGGGCGGTGGCATCTACACAGGCGAGAACGCGGCCCCCGTCCCCGGCTCGAACAAGTCGTAGGTCGAGGCGTAACGCGTAGGGGGTCCGCCGTGGCCCCCTACCCCAGGTACACGCCACCGCGCCGGTTCCCCTTCGGGTCCGTAAGCACGTTCAGGATCGACACCGAGTTCGAAGCAAGCGCTTCCTTCAGCGCCGGCACGAAGTCCTCCGGCCGCTCAATCTTGCGCGCGTACCCGCCGACCATCTCCGCCATCTTCTCGTAGTGCACCGGCAGCAGCGCCGCGATCGGCGGAGCATCCGGCGCGAACATCCGGTCCTGGATCGAATGCCCCGCGATCCCGGCGTTGTTCGAGATCACGATCACGACGTTCGCCCCAACGCGCGCCGCCGTCTCCACCTCGATCGCAGCGGCCCCGAATGCGTAATCGCCCAGCACGGCAACGACCTGCTTGTCCGGCCGCGCGAGCTTCGCCCCGATGGCGTACGGCAGCCCGGTCCCCATGCAGCCGGTCGTCCCCGCGTTCAGGTGGTTCCTCGGCCCGAACGCCGTCAGCACGATCCGTGCGACGCCCATCGTCAGCTCTGCGTCCACGGTCGTCGTAGCGTCGCGGTCGATCGTGTCGCGAACGTCCCGCAGCAGCCGGTAGTGGTTCACCGGGACCTGGTCCGAATCCATCTGTTCGGCGATCGCCGCATCGTTCTTTCGAGCATCGGCCGAAAGTCGCTCAGTCCAGTCGCTGCCGGCCGACCGGATCGTCCGCCCGTCCAACGCCGCGTTCAGTGCCTCGATCGCCACCGCGCAGTCAGCCACGATCCCCTCCTCCAGGTTCGCCGCGCTGTACATCTCCTCCGCCTCGATCTCGATCTGCGCCATCCGTACCCCGTCCGCGAAGCGAGGGGCCTGCCCGAACTGGAAGATCCAGTTGAAGCGCCCGCCCACCATCAGGATCGCGTCCGCACCCGAAAGCGCTGACGACCGCGCCGGGTTCATGCACATCGGGTTGTCGTCCGGCACCGTCCCGCGCCCCATTGGAGAAGCGACGAACGGTATCCCCCGGTTCACCAGCTGCTCCAGTGCTGGCCCAGCATCCGCCCATGCCGCCCCCTTACCGATCAGGATCAGCGGTCGCTCCGCCTCCGAGAGCATCTTCGCCACTCGCTCGATCGCCGCCGGGTCCGGGTGCGGCTTTGTGATCTCCGGTGCGCTCGCACGCACCACCGCGCGGTCCTCGTCGATCGACTTCGCCACAAGATGCCCGGGAAAGTCGAGGTAAACGCCGCCCGGCCTCCCCGTCACCGACTTCCCCAGCGCCAGGTGCACCAGCTCACCGATGCGCTCCGTGCTGTCCACCGCCTCCGCCCACTTCACCCCCGGTGCGGCGTACGCCACCTGGTTCGCCTCCTGGAAGCCCCCCAGGCCCCGGTGGCGCCCCTGCACGGAGCCACCGAGCACCACCAGCGGCATCCCGCTGTCCGTCGCCACGTAGAGGCCCGTCACCGTATTCGTCATCGCCGGCCCGGAACCCACCACAACCACGCCCGGCTTCTTGTTGATGTACCCCCACGCCGAAGCCATGAAGCACGCCGACTCCTCGTGGCGGCAGTTCACGACCTTGATCCCTTCCCGCTCCATCGCCGACATGACCTCGATCATCGGCCCCGCTACGATCCCGAACGCCGTATCGATCCCCGCCTGCTTGATCTGGCGTGCCGCGAGTTGAGCCCCGGTGATTTCAGCCACAGTCCTGTACCCCCTGCTGCCCGAATCGGCGCGACGCCGAGCCTACCGGATTCTCGCCCGACTCGCCCATTTAACCTGGAGGGGGTGATCAGGTCCGAAGACGTGCGAGACAGTCGGGCATCTGTATAGACAATTGGGAAGACCCCCAGCGGCTGCGGGCGTGGAGCCGGGGACGAGGGTTCGAGAAACAGAAGGGGGTGCCCTCGGTAGGATGT
>JBPPMX010000227.1:0-6047 GCA_051306275.1 Tepidiformaceae bacterium | reverse complement strand
TGTGTATAAGAGACAGGTTCGAAATCTACATCGCCGACAAGGACGGGTCAGGGCCGGTACGAATCACAAACAACGCGCTGACGGAGACGATGCTCGACTGGTCTCGGAAGTAGGCGGTCGTTCAGGCAGGGGGTTGCGGCTGGTGCTAGAATCCGCCAGCTAAGGCCGGGGGACCCCGGTCGACAAAGGGAGTTACTGTACTAATGGCTGCACGTTTGGAAGGCCGGGTGGCGATCGTCACCGGCGCAGGTCGAGGGATTGGACGGGGCGAGGCGCTGCTCCTCGCATCGGAGGGGGCGCGAGTGATCGTAAACGACCTCGGTGGGACGCCCGGCGGCGAAGGCGCCGATGCGAGCCCGGCAGATGAGGTCGTCGCCGAGATCAAGAAGATGGGCGGCGACGCGATCGCCAACTACGACTCGGTGGCTTCGATGGAAGCTGGCGAGAAGATGGTGAAGCAGGCGCTCGACACCTGGGGCCGGCTGGACATGGTGGTGAACAACGCGGGCATCCTGCGCGACCGGATGATCTTCAACATGACCGAGGAGGAGTGGGACACGGTCATCGCCGTGCACCTGAAGGGGCACTTCACGATCACGAAGTACGCGGCGATGCTCTTCCGCCAGCAGCGCAGCGGGCGCCTGATCGGCACGGGCTCAAGCTCGGGGCTCGGGAACATGGGTCAGGCGAACTACGGCGCCGCGAAGGAAGGCATCGCCGGCCTGTTCCGCACGCTCGCGCGTGACCTCGGCCGCTACGGCGTTACCGCGAACTACATCCGCCCGGGCGCGGCGACCCGCCTTACCGTTTCGGAAGACATGGCGCAGGCGCGGGAGCGCGCTATCGCCGCTGGGCTTCGCGACCCGGGCACCGGGATGCCGGCCGAGATGTCCCCGGACCGCATCGCGCCGCTCGTCGTCTGGCTCTGCACAGACGCCGCTGCTGATGTGAACGGGCAGGACTTCGGCGTTGCCGGGAACTCGATCGGGCTGTACTCGCAGCCGACGCAGGTGAACACGATCTACCGCGAGGGCGGCTGGACGCTCGACGCGCTGGACACTGTGTTCCCGCAGACGCTGGGCCGCGGCCTGGTGAACCCGATGCCGCCGGCCCCGCCGAAGGCGTAGCTGACAGGCCACTGGCCTGGGGCCACAGGCAACAGGGACGGACTGAGGGAGCCCGGCGGGATCGCCGGGCTCCTGTCGTTGGCGGCGATTGACGGGTGAGAGGGGACGGACACCGGGTTTTTCAAAGCGGAGTCCGAAACGCGCTCGCAATCAGGCGGGGCGATCGATAGAATCGATGTATCGCAGATAGCTGCAACGACGATGGCCCACCGGGCAGGGGTGAGCTCTCGCGATTGACCGTGTGTGCCCACGAGGAGGGGCAGAACCCGGGATGAGAGACCCGTACAACTTGCTGGTGCCGGCCGATGGACGCCCCTTCGCCTATGAGGGGACGCCGGTAGACGTTCCGCACGCCGTCGAGGCGTTCAAGGCAGCGCTCCTCCATGTTTCGGAATCTGTCCCGGGGCGTATGCACCTCCTCCAGCAGACGGCGCTCGCCCTGCTCACGCGGCGGCACCAGCTCCTGATTTCGCGGGCGGGCACCGGGAAGTCGCTCTATGGCGACAGTGTCTTCCGGCAGTTCGAGGGGTCGACGTTCAAGGCGCAGTTCACGCAGGGCACGCGGGTGGAGACGGTGCTCGGTGGCCTGGACCTGAAGCTGTTCCAAGAAGGGAAGCTCTGGCACAACACGACACATTCGCTGGTGACGGCAGACTTCGCGTATCTCGACGAGTTCATGAACGCGAACGACCTGGTGCTGGAGGCGCTACTCGGGATCTTGAATGAGCGGCGGTTCCAACAGGGCGAACAGCAAGAAGACGCGCGCCTGCACACTGCGCTGGCGATGACAAACCACCTGAAATACTCGGCGATCTCGGAGCCGATCCTCGACCGGTTCATGTTCAAGGCGTCGATAGAGCCGCACGGCGACCAGCTGAACGACATCATGATCGACCTCGCTTACGCGCGGCACCACGGGAAGTCGACGCCGGCGGTGCACCCGATCCCGCTCGAAGTGCTCCAGCAGCTGAGCGACCTCGTCCTCGGCGAGCACGAGGATCACACGATCGAAGCGGCGCACGAGATCCTGTTCCTGAAGAACGAGTTGATCGAGGCGTACGTGCAGCTGCTCGAATCCCGGGCACCGACGATGGCGGTGCGCGATGGCACGGCGCGGCCTGGGGACACGTACATCAGCCCGCGGACGAAGGCGGCAAGCCGGGACGCACTGAACGCATCGGCGCTACTGCATCACCGCTGGACCGTGAATAAGGACGACCTCCACGCGCTGCGGTTCGTGCTCACGACGATCTCGGGGAACGACCGCTCGGCGATGGCGCCGACGGAGCAGGTGTTCAACGAAGCGTTGCATTCGACGCTGATGTCGTACTCAGACGGCGACCTCGAGACGGTCCGCGAACTGACGACGATCGCGCAGACGTTCTCGTGGTTCACGCAGGGGACGCCGCTGGAGGCACAGAACACGCACGGACGCCTGGTCCGCGTGTTCCTCTCGCTCATCGGGAAGACGAGCTGGCACGACGTGACCTACGACACGTTCACGGACGCGTTGAAGTCGCGGCAAATCCCGAACCCGCGTGTAAACGCGCTGCGAGAAGAGATCCTCGAAGAGATCCAGGAGCACACGATCGATGTCCACTGAGCGCGCAATCGCGGAAGCGTACGACCCGGCGCGGAACCCGCGCGAAAGCCTCGACGCGCTCTACCGGTCGTGGCGCATCCTCGACCTGGTCGGCGACACGGTGGACGAGATGCCGCCGGGTTGGCTCCGCATCCTGAACATCGCGCGGCACATGCTCTCGGGGCTGCCGGTGCCGGGGGTGGAGTTGCCAGACGACCTGCGGGACCTCGTGAGCGCGGAGACGCAGTACACGACGGTTGTGCGTTCGGAGCGGAAGCGAAAGGTCGTGTTTCCGACGACCGGCGACACGGAAGTGCAGCCCCTGCGGAACGTACTCGACCTGCAGCAGGTGACGCTGCCGGACCTGATGCTCCGCAAGCTCTCGCCCGCGCTGTTCGACTTCCGGCTGATGAGCGGGAGCATCAACGGCGTCTACAACATCGACTCGACGCCGAGGATCGAGGAGTACGACGAGGTGGTGGAAGAGCGGGTATCGATGGAGGGTCCGGGGCGGAGGAAGCGCCAGAAGGTGTATACGCTGCTCGATGTCTCGAACTCGATGCGGGATGCGAACAAGATCGTATTCGCGAAAGCGCTGTTGCTGGCGTACCTGCTGAAGGCATGCGAGGAAGGCGCGCAGCTCTACCTGCGGACGTTCGGGAACACCGTGCACTTCCGGAGCGACTGCATCGAGCCGGGCGGATTCGCGGAGCTGGCTCGACGGATTCTGTCGGTGACGCCGGACGGTTCGACGGACCTGGAGCGCACGCTGAACCAGGCGATCATCGATATCCGCGGGCTTGATCTCGAGAGCAGGATGAACGGGCGGATGTTCGACCCGCCGCCGACGGAGATTCTGCTGATCTCGGACTGCGAGTCGTACTCGATCCCGCACATCCCGCACGGGATCAAGCTGCACACCGTCCACCTCAAGGGCGGGAACATGATGAAGGCGTACACCGAGGGGTTCGAGGCGATCCGCGAAGCGAGCCAGACGTTCCACGAGATCGACACGACGCTGCTCGCGCTCCCCAACGAGGCGCGCGACCGCTGGCTGCTCCTGCAGGATGGTCGCCCCCTCGCGGGGTTGCCGGAGCCGGCTGCGATGGAGATCGAGGGCGACCCGGGACGGATCTCGCGGCAGCAGCACGAATCGCTCGCGCAGGTATACGAGCGGATGAACGAAGACCCCGACAGCAAGGCTGCGTCGCGCACGAAAGCCGTGAAGAGCATGACGGGGAACATGAGCTTCGACCCGATGGTGCTGCTCCGCTGGATCGCGGAGATCGTGCAGAAGCTGATCCCGCGAAGGCGGGCGAAGGCGCCCGAGGCGGCACCAGCGCCGTTCGGGATGAACTTCCGGGTGCGTCACTAGCGCGGAGCAACCACCGGCGCCGCTCAAGGCTGGGGGCTGCCACACCACTCCGATACACTCGCCGACGATGAGCGCCACCCCGACACTCGCGCAGATACGGCACTACGCGGCCCGTCGATCGATCGGGCGGCCAACCGGCCTGCGCGAGGCGATCGAGACGCTCGGGTTCGTGCAGGCCGACCCGATACGTGCGCCTGCCCGGGCGCAGGACCTAATCCTCCGGCATCGCGTGCGGGCGTACCGCGCGGGGCAATTGGAGCGCGAGTACCCGGGACTGGGGGTCGAAGAGGATTACTTCGTCAATTACGGGTTCCTCTCGCGCGACCTGCACACGCTGCTGCATCCGCGGAGCCCCGTGCGAGGCGCAGGGATCGAGCAGATGGCGCCGGGTATCTCCGCGAGGGTGCTTGAGTTCATCGCGGCTAACGGGCCCACCGACTCCCGCGCGCTGGTCGCAGCCATTGGGAAGCAGCAGGTCGTCAGCGGGTGGGGGCAGGGAGCGGAAGCGACAACGCGAGCACTGGATTCGCTCCACTTTCGGGGGTTGCTGCGTGTCGCGCGGCGCAATAACGGGAACAAGGTGTTCGAACTCGCCCCGGCGGGGCTGGAACCGGACGGTGCTGCGCCGGTGGAGGAGCGGGCCCGACGGCTACTGCTCGGCATCGTGCGGCTCTACGCGCCGGTCGCATCGTCGACACTCGTGATGCTGACGCGATTCCTCGGGCAGGGCGCGCCCGAGGTCGGGGAGGCGGCAAAGAAGCTGCTGCGCGACCCGGCGTTCGAGGAACTCGTAACGATGGATGTCGAGGGAGTCCGATACACATGGCCGCGCGACGAGGATCCGGGTGGAGACGCTCCGGAGAAGGTCCGGTTTCTCGCGCCGTTCGACCCGGTGTGCTGGGACCGCGTCCGGTTCGAACACCTGCACGGGTGGGCCTACCGGTTCGAGGCATACACGCCCCCGGCGCGGCGCATCCGGGGGTATTACTCACTGCCGCTCCTGTGGCGCGAGCGGATCATCGGGTGGGCGAACGCATCCGTGCGGACGGGAACGCTGGAGGTAGAGCCTGGATTCGTGGGCGACCGCCCGGCAACGAAGGCGTTCGCGAGGGAACTCGACGCGGAGATCGAGCGGTTCCGCGCGTTCCTCGGTATGCAGATTGGGATCCCTGCCGATTAGCGGCGGCGGGTCTGGTCGGGGACGCGGCCGAGGCGGTAGTGCGGGGCGAGGATGCTGATGACGATGCCGCCGCCGGGGTCGGCAAGGCGGGCAACGATGCGTGGGTGGACCGCCTGGAGTTCGTTCAGTGCGCGGTCCGTGGTCACGACTGTCGGTAGCCCGGCAACGGTTCGGTAGTTCACGACCTGGAAAAGCTTCTCCTGCGCCCAGGGCGAGGTCTGCTGGGAGCCCAGGTCGTCGAGGACGAGAAGGCCGGCGTTGCGGACGCGCTCGAAGGTGGCGTCGTAGGTGGTCTCGCTGCCGGGGGCGAAGGTCGAGCGGAGGTGGTCGAGGAGATCCGGGACGACGGCGAAAAAGACGCTACCGCCATCGCGGAGGACGCGATTCGCGACCGCCGCAGCGAGGTGCGTCTTCCCGCATCCGTTCACGCCCTGGAGCGTGAGCCAGCCCTGGGGGCTGTCAGCGAATCCCATGGCGACGCGGTAGGCGGCATCGAGCGAAGCGATTTCCTGCTGGCCGGTGCCGGCGCCGCGGGGGTTGAAGTTCGCGAATGTCATCGCGGCGAGGCGATCGCGGGTCATGCCGCCGACCTGCTCGTAGGCGGCCGGGCCAGCGCCTTCGAGGACGAGGACGCGGCAGAGGCGCTCATCGAGGAGGCGGGTGGCAAGGCGGTCTTCGAGCTGCTGGGGGCGGCGGGTGGTGGTGTAGATGGTCGGGAGCGAGGCGTTGAAACGGTGGTTCACGACCTGGAAGAGCTTCTCCTTCACCCAGTCGGTGCTGGCG
>JBPPMX010000226.1:0-25841 GCA_051306275.1 Tepidiformaceae bacterium | reverse complement strand
GACCGCACGATTGTGGTGGAGCGCTTCCGTGACGAACTGGGCGATTGGCGGGTGGTGATCCTGACGCCGTTCGGGGGGCAGGTGCATGCGCCGTGGGCACATGCGATCGAAGCGACGCTGGCGGAGGAGTCAGGCTTCGAAGTCCAGACCCTGTGGAGCGACGACGGCATCGCGCTGCGATTCGCGGACACGGGCGAACTTCCGCCGGACGACGCGCTGTTCCCGGACCCGGAGGTCGTCGAAGACGCGGTGGTAGGCCAGCTCGCGCATTCGGCGCTCTTCGCTGCGCGGTTCCGTGAGAATGCCGGGCGGGCCTTGCTCCTGCCGAAGCGCCGCCCGGGGTCGCGTTCACCGCTGTGGGCTCAGCGGCAGCGAGCGGCGAACCTGCTGGCGGTAGCGAGCCGCTACGGGTCGTTCCCGATCGTGCTCGAGACGTACCGGGAGTGCCTCGCCGATGTATTCGACCTGCCAGGCCTCAAGGAAGTGCTTTCGGCGGTGCGCAGCCGGGAGATCCGGGTGGTCAGCGTCGAAACGCGCGAAGCATCGCCGTTCGCGCGGTCGCTGCTGTTCGACTACATCGCCGCGTACATGTACGAAGGCGACGCGCCGCTCGCGGAGCGTCGGGCCCAGGCGCTGGCGCTGGACCGGTCGCTACTCGCGGAGCTGCTTGGAGAGGACGAGCTGCGCGAACTGCTGGATGCGGATGCGCTGCTCGAGACCGAGTTGGAACTGCAGGGGCTGGCTGACTCGCGGCGGGCGCGGACAGTCGACCATGTCCATGACCTTTTGCGCCGGGTGGGTGACCTGCGCGCGGACGAGGTAGCGATGCGAGCGACCGGCGATGGGGAGGCATGGCTGCTGGAGCTTGAGGAGTCACGGCGAGCCTGCCGCGTGCGGATCGGCGGCGAGGAGCGCTGGATAGCGATCGAGGACGCCGGGCGATTCCGCGACGCCCTGGGCGTGTCCACACCCCTCGGGGTGCCTGAGGTCTTCCTCAAGCCGACGGAGGACGCGCTGCGGGGGCTCGTGGCCCGGTATGCACGGACGCACGCGCCGTTCCTCGCGAGCGCACCGGCGGTGCGGTGGTCGATCCCGCAAGGGCTCGTGGAGCGTTCGCTGACGGCGCTGGCGGACGACGGGCTGGTCATTCACGGCGAGTTCCGCCCGGGCGGGAGCGAGCGCGAATGGTGCGATGTCGAAGTTCTGCGGGTGCTGCGGAGGCGTTCGCTCGCGAAGCTTCGGAGAGAGGTAGAGCCGGTCTCAGGGAGCGCGCTGGCCCGCTTCCTTCCCGCCTGGCACGGCGTCGGCAGCCCCGCAAAGGGGGTCGAGCGGCTCCGGGAGATCCTGGTGCAGCTCGAAGGGCTTGCGATCCCAGCGTCGGTGCTGGAGCGCGAGATCCTCCCCGTGCGGGTGCGGGACTATCAGCCCCGCTTGCTCGACGAACTTGGGGCGGCGGGCGACATCACCTGGGTCGGACGGGGTGCCATAGGCCGCGGGGACGGGCGGGTGGCCCTCTACCGCCGCGAACAGCTTGCGAAGCTCGCACCGAGGCCGGTCGAACCGCCGGACTCCGAGCTGCACCATTCGATGCTCGACGCGCTCCGGCAGCGCGGCGCCCTGTTCTTCGCAGACATCGTCGGGGCGTCGGGTGCGCACCCGCGCGAGGCGCTCGACGCGCTCTGGGACCTCGCATGGGCGGGGATGGTGACGAACGACACGTTCGCGCCGGTGCGGGCCGCGACCTGGCGCCACCAGCCCGGGTCGGGCGGCCCACGGCGAGGTGGGCTCGTGCCTCCCGAGGCTGCGGGACGGTGGTCACTGACCGGCATCGACGAGGAGCCCACGGTTGCGCCCACGGTGCGTGCCCATGCGACCGCTCAATCACTGCTAGAGCGGTATGGAGTCCTCACGCGCGAAGCAGTGAACGCCGAAGGCCATGCGGGTGGATTCGCCGCCATGTACCCGATCCTCAAGGCGATGGAAGAGGGTGGTCGAGTGCGCCGCGGCTACTTCGTGGAGTCATTGGGGGGCGCACAGTTCGCGCTGCCCGGAGCGGTGGACCGGCTGCGGGCGGCGCGTGAGCCGGAGGACGAACCCCGCGTACTCGTGCTCGCCGCGACGGATCCTGCGAACCCGTATGGCGCCGGTCTGGCCTGGCCAAAGCGTGATGAAGCAAAGCGGAAGCCGCTTGCACGAGTCGCCGGCGCGGCCGTGGTCATCGTCGATGGCGAGGGGGTGCTGTACGTCGAGCGAGGCGGCCGCGGGATCGTGACGCTTGCCGGCGCCGAGCACGAGCTGATGGTCGATGCTGCCCTGACCGCGCTCGTCGCGCACGACCCAGGCGGGCGGCGCGGGTTGACGATCGAGCGGGTTGACGGCTTACCCGCAGCCGAGTCTCCGCTGGCGCCTGCTCTGCGTTCGGTCGGGTTCGTCCAGGGTTACAAGGGTTTCACCTACCGCGCCGGCGAGGGGGCGGCAGCACGTGCCTGAGGGTGATGCGCTCTTTCGGTTCGCAGCGCGGCTACGGCCGGCACTCGCGGGGAAGGTGGTCACCGGAGCACGTGCGCACGGGCCGGGGCCGGTCCCACGAATCGCGAAGATCGTGGGAGCAACGTGCGAGTCGGTCGAGGCTGTCGGGAAGAACCTCCTGATTGCGTTCGATAACGGCCTCGTGATCCGAGGGCATCTACGGATGTATGGGACGTGGCACATCTACAAGCATGGGGAGGCGTGGCGCCTGCCGGAGCGCGAAGCCCGTCTCGTGCTCGAAGTCGATGACGCGGTTGTCGTGAACTTCAGCGCGCCAGTCGTCGAGCTGCTGGAGGCGCGGGCGCTGGCGCATCACGCACCGCTGGCTGGGCTCGGACCGAACCTGCTCGATGGGGTGTTCGACATCGACGAGGCGGTAGCGCGGCTGCGAGAGCCGGGACGTCAGACGCTGACGCTTGGCGACGTGATCATGGATCAGCGGGCGATGGCGGGCGTGGGAAACATCTGGAAGCACGAGACGCTGTTCCGGTGCCGCCTGAACCCGTGGCTCACGTTGAGCGAGATCGACGACGAGACGCTACGCACCCTGGTGGTCACGGCGCGAGAGCTCCTTGAAGCGAGCGTTGGGCGCCTTGTGGACGGCCTGAAGCCACGCCGACCGACCTACTACGTGTACAGCCGTATGGGATTGCCGTGCCGCCGGTGCCACACGACCCTGCTCGCGGCGAGGCAGGGGCAGGACATCCGTTTCACGACCTGGTGCCCGAGTTGTCAGCCGCCGCGGGAGGGACAGGCGGTCCTTCCCCGCCCGTCACGGCGGGCGCGGGTACACTAACCGGGTGCTTGACCCTCGAACATTTGAACGGCGTCTGCAGTCCACCGGGACGGCGACGCTGGCGGTTGTGCTGCTGTTCTTCGGAGCCCTGGGATACTGGCAGGTCTTCCGGACGGACCTCGCGGACCGCATCGATAACCCACGCGCGCTTGCGTCGTTCAGTGACCCGGGGCGCGGGCGGATCCTCGACCGCGATGGGAACGTTCTCGTTTCGTCGAACGCCGCAGGAGAGCGCGTCTACGCGGCGGGAAATTTCGCGCACGTGGTCGGCTACCTGAGCGCGCGATTCGGGTCGGCGGGGGCGGAGGCGGTCTTCAACAGCTGGCTTGCCGGCGAGAGCGGAGACACCTGGTCAGCCGCGTGGGATGCCGAGTTCCAGCGGGCGGGGACGGCCGGGTTCGATGTTCGCCTGACGATCGACTCGGAGCTCCAGCAGGTCGCGGCGGAGGGGCTTGGCGACCAGCGCGGCGCGGTCGTGGCACTCGACCCGCTCACCGGTGAGGTGCTCGCGATGGTCAGCGTGCCCAGCTTCGACCCGGCCTCGTTCTCGGAGGAGGGCGACGACATCGCGGCTGACGAGCGCTTCCCGCTGCTCAACCGGGCTGCACAGGGGCTGTACCCGCCCGGATCGACTTTCAAAACGGTGACAGCGATTGCGGCGCTTGAGCATCGCCTCATCGAACCGGGGACGGAGGTGACCTGCCCGGGAGAGATCGAGGTGGACGGGTTCCCGATCTCGTGCAGCAACGTTTCCCAGGGTGTAGGCACGTATCCGTTCAGCGACGCATTCGCCTTCTCGGTGAACGCGATCTTCGCCCAGGTCGGACTTGAGGTCGGCTGGGCCCGCCTGCTCGAGACGGCGGGGCGCCTCGGGTTCGGGACCGCGCTGGGCTTCACCCTAGAGACCGCCGAGACGCAGATGTTGCCAATGGGGACCGAGAGTACGGATGTGCTACTTGCGACAACTGCGTTCGGGCAGGGGGAGCTGCTGGCGACGCCGCTGCAGATGGCGCTCGTGGCGGCGGCGGTGGGCAACGACGGCGTTCTCATGCGGCCCCATCTCGGGCTGGATGCGTACGACGGAGAGAGGCGGGTTGGGGCGGTGGAGGGCCAGTCCAGCAGGCGGGTCATGCCGGAGGGCGTTGCGAGGGACGTCCAGGCGATGATGGTCGAAGTGATCACGAACGGGCAGGCGAATGGGGTCGCGATTAGCGGGGTCGACGTGGCAGGGAAGACGGGGACGGCCGAAACGGGGAGCGGCACTTCGCACGCGTGGTTCATCGGGTTCGCGCCTGCGGATAACCCGGTCGTTGCGGTGGCCGTCGTCGTGGAGAACGGTGGGCAGGGTGGTGTCGTTGCCTCACCAATCGCAGGGGCGGTGATTCGCGCCGCGTTGGCCGACTGAGATGGACCCGGTGGGACGGCTGGAACGCCTGCTTGAGGCGACTGCGCGAAAGCTAAGCGGCGGCGAGATCCATCCGATCGAACTGCTCGACCGGGTGGCGACCGTGCTGGGGGACGGCGCTGCAAACGGGATAATGCCCAACGACATAACCGTCGGGCTATCAGAGCGCGACCTGGCCGCCTATGACTCCGCCCGGGGCGCCCTCGCGACCGAGATTGAAGCGCTCGCGAGCCGGGTTGAGCGAGAGCGACGCCTTCGCAGGATCGGCCCTATCGCGGTAGCGATCGTCGCGTCGCCATCGGCCTCACCGGGTGACCCGAGGATTACCGCACGGTTCAGCGAGCACGCGGGCCAGCCGCTCACGTTCGGCGCCGGCTCAGGCGAACCGACACGACGGCTGAGAAGGCAGATTGGGATGGTGGTGGTGGCGAACGATGGGACGCGCGCGCCGTTGACGCATACGCCCTTTACGATCGGGCGAGCGCAGGGGAACGACCTGGTGGTAGCCAGCCTCGCGCTGTCGCGAAAGCATGCGGAGATCGTCGAGACCGACGCCGGGTACGTGATCCGGGATCTCGGAGGGCGAAACGGCCTGGTGGTCGAAGGGGCGACGGTCGCCGAAGCCACGCTAGAAGCGGGAACGGTGGCAGTGCTCGGCGATGTCCTGATCTGGTTGGAGGCGGAGGCGTGACGAATAGCCCCGACGAACTGCTCATCCTGCGGCTGGCGCTGCTGGGGATCCTCCTCGCATTCGTGCTGGTGGCTGCGCTGATCCTTCGCAGCGAGGGGCGCCCACGAACGGGCCGCGGACCAATCCCGACTCCTGCTATCGCGCGGTTGGTGGTGACGGCTCCGGCCGGGTCCGGCCTTGAACGGGGGGACGAGTTCGTAATCGCGGGCGAAATGTCGATCGGGCGGGACCCCCGCAACGCCATCGTGATACCGGACCCTTCGATCTCGAGTCTGCACGCCACGATTACGCGGGCGGGCTCGTCCTGGCGGTTGGTCGACCATGGGAGCACGAACGGAAGCACGGTCGGCCGACGCCCGGTCGACGCTCGGGGCGTTGCCCTGCGGTTGGGCGACGAGGTGGTGCTGGGTGGAGTGCGGTTCCGGTTCGAGGCGTAGACGTCGCTGGCCTACCGGGATTCGCGGCCGCGATTCGAAATTGCGAGCAGCAGACCGAGCAGAACGAAGTTCACCACAAGGCTCGACCCTCCATAGCTGACGAAGGGGAGGGTGATCCCCGTAGTAGGGATGATGCGGAGGTTCCCGGCGATGATGACGGACGCCTGGATACCTACGAGCACTGCGACGAGCGCCGCCAGGAGCGATTCGTAGGAGTCGTGGGCGACGGAGGCGATACGGAGCCCTGCGATGACGAAGATGGCATAGAGAAGCACGACAGCGAGCGCACCGGCCATGCCGAGTTCTTCGCCGACGGAGGCAAAGATGTAGTCGGTTTGCGAGGCGGGGATAACATCTGGGGAGCCGCGACCGAGGCCCTCGCCGGTGATTCCGCCAGCTTCGAAGGCGTAGAGGCTCTGGGTCGTCTGGTAGCCGGTGCCGCCCGGGTCGCTGAAGGGGTCGAGCCAGATATCGATGCGGGCCTGGGCGTGGCTGAAGGCGTAGTACCCGAGCACGCCGGTGATCGCAAGCAGGGCGAACCCCCCGTACACGAAGCGGAGCCGGCCCGTCGCGATGTAGAGCGCAGCTACGGCGAGTAGCAGAAGAAGGGCGATAGCGCCGAGGTCGCGCAGCCACGCGAGGGCGAGCAGCGTCACCGCCCAGGTAACCGCGAGTGGGATGAGGTAAGGGAGCGCGGAATAGGTGCGCCCGGCAAACCGGATTCGAGGCGAGGCAAGGATCGGGGCAGCAACGGCGAGGTAGCCCGCCAGGAAGACGACGAGGAGAACTTTGATTACCTCGGTCGACTGGATGGTCTGGCCGCCGATGGTGAGCCAGAGGCGCGCGCCGTTGATGGTCGTCCCGAAGATGCCCGTGACTGCGAGGAGGATCGCGGCTGCGAGTGCTGCGGTGTACTTGAGTTCGCGGAGGCGCGGAACGACCGGTGCCAGCGCCGCCGTAGCAACCATGAGCACGACGCCCACGGAGATCCAGTTCACCTGGTCGTTCGCGACTTCGGGGGCGAGCCGTATGACGAAGACGAGCCCAACTGCAGAGAGCATCATCGCGACCGAATAGGGAACCCCGGATGCGCGCGGTGCGACGAGGCGGAGGCCGGCGTGGCCGGCAGCCGCCACAAGCGCGAACTGCGTTACGATGCGGCGAGCCGGATCGGGGAGCGCGAACGCCGCGCCTTCGAGGGCTTCGAACGCGACGATGACGAAGACCACCGCCGCCACCAGCAGCAAGAGTTCGCCGTTCCGCTCAGGGGCGGTGATGCTTGCGCGGCCCGGACGGAGTGAAAGCGCCACGTGAACCCCTCTGACCTCTTCGACGGCCGATACCGGCTCCAGCTTCTCGTCGGCACGGGCGGAATGGCCGAGGTGTGGCTCGCTGAAGACGAGCGACTCGACCGTCCCGTGGCGCTCAAGGTGCTACGAGAGAGCATATCGCGCGAGCACGATGGTGACCTGATTTCCGGACTCCAGCGCGAAGCTCGCGTCATCGCGCGCCTGCAGCACCCGAACATCATCTCGGTGTATGACGCCGGGGAGTTCGAGGGCCGGCAGTACCTCGTCATGGAGTACGTCGAAGGCGCTTCGCTACGGCAGCTGCTCGAGGCGCGGGGGCCAATGCCAGAAGCGGAGGTACTCCGGATCGGCGCCCAGATCGCGGGAGCCCTGGACTACGCGCATCGCCAGGGTGTAGTCCACAACGACGTGAAGCCCGAGAACATCATTGTGACGGCCTCAGGGGTCGCGAAAGTCACGGATTTCGGCGTCGCGGAGACGGTCACGCGGACGCTCTCACCCGAGGAGGCGCGCGCGCTGCTTGGGACGATCGCGTACCTCGCGCCAGAAGTGATGCAGGGATCGACGCCTGACGCGCGGGCTGACGTGTACTCACTGGGGCTGACACTGTACGAGCTGCTCGCCGGACGCTTGCCGTTCGTTGGTTCGAGCGCCGCGGCGATTGCCTCCCAGCGGTTGGCTGCGCCTGCCCCGCCGGTGCGGACGTTTGCGGCAGTGGTGAGCGGGCGGACTGACGCGCTGTTGAGCCGGGCGGTCGCCTTCCTCCCCGGCGAGCGCCAACAGGATGCTGACGAGCTCAGGAAAGCACTGGAGGAGGCGGCTGGCGCCTTGAGCAGGCCGACAGCCGCCCAGGCGCCGGTAGGTGCACCGCCGCCGCCAGTCTCGCGCCCGGCCGTCTCGCGACAGCACACGCCGCAGCTCGTACGCCGGTCGCCCCCCCCGCCGCCTCATGATGCGGGCGGCACGAACGCGGCGGTGGTCACGGCCGTCGTGGCAGCGCTGTTGCTCGCCATCGGCGCGGGGACAGTCCTTGCGTTCGCGCTGATGAATGGTGGCGACGAGAACGGGGGCGGGACGGCTACCCCGACTGTGACGCAGGCAACTGAAGAGCCGACCGATGAGCCGACCCCGCGCCCGACGGATGAGCCATCGGTGACGCCGACACCCAGCGAGACGGCATCACCATCGCCATCCCCGACGCGGACGGCGACAGCGACACCGACCGAGGAGTCCGCGACGGCGACGGCGACGACAGCGTCTGCCTCGGCGACGCCAACCCCCTAGGTGTACTGAGCACAGAGGTCTAGGCGGGTGTTCCCGAGCGCGCACGAGGAAGGGGCCTCGTTGCCGAGGCCCCTTCGGGTGTGTGTGTGCGGGCGCTCCCGGCTAGACCCGGTGGCACCAGACCCAGTGCTCCTTGTCGGCGGTACCGACGTTTCGCCAGTCGGGAATGCGGGTGCGGCATTCGTCGATAGCGATGGGGCAGCGGGTGTTGAAGACGCAGCCTGGAGGCGGGCGGAGCGGGCTCGGCACGTCACCCGTGAGGATGATGCGCTCGCGCCCACGCTCGATGGCCGGGTCAGGGATTGGGACGGCGCTCATAAGCGCCTTGGTGTACGGATGGAGCGGGTTCTCAAAGATGCTGTCGCGGTCTGTGAGCTCCATGATGTGGCCGAGGTACATAACGGCGACGCGGTCACTGATGTGGCGCACGACGGAGAGGTCGTGCGCGATGAAGAGGTACGTCAGTCCGAACTGGTCCTGGAGGTCCTGGAGCAAGTTGATGATCTGCGCCTGGATGGACACGTCGAGGGCGGAGACGGGCTCGTCACAGACGATGAAGTCGGGTTCGACCGCGAGGGCGCGGGCGATACCGATGCGCTGGCGCTGGCCGCCCGAGAACTCATGCGGGAAGCGGTTCGCATAGTAGGGGTTAAGGCCTACGGTCTGGAGGAGCTGCTGGACGCGGTCCTTGCGGTCCTTGCCCGATGCGAGCTTATGGATGGCGAGGGGTTCGCTGATGATGCTTCCGACGGACATGCGCGGGTTCAGGCTCGCGTACGGGTCCTGGAAGATCATCTGCATCTTGCGGCGGAAGCTGCGGAGTTCGCCGCCCTTGAGCTTGGTGAGGTCGCGCCCTTCGAAGTTCACGGATCCGCCGGTGGGGCGGGTGAGCTGAAGGATCGCCTTACCAGTGGTGCTCTTACCGCAGCCCGATTCGCCCACGAGTCCAAGGGTTTCGCCGCGCTTCACCTGGAAGGTGATCTTGTCGACCGCCTTAACGTCGGCAACTTTGCGCTGGAAAATGATCCCCGCGGAAACGGGGAAGAAGACCTGGAGATCGTCAACATCCAGAAGGACTTCGCCCTGGGTGCCGGCCGCGTGATGCTGGCCTGCGCCGCTAGTTTGCTGCTGCGCCAACGCTTGCCTCCCTTGAGACCCGTTCCCACTCCCAGCACGCCGCATAATGCTTGTCGGCGACGAGGGTGAACGGCGGATATTCTTCGTTGCACTTGTCGACACGCCATGCGCAGCGCGGGGCGAACGAGCAACCCGGCGGCAGATGGGCGAGGTCGGGCGGGAGGCCTTCGATCGGGACGAGCTTTTCCTTGCGGGTCTCGTCCAGGCGGGGGACCGAGTTCAGCAAGCCAACCGTATAGGGGTGCTTGGGGTTGGCGTAGAGTTCTTCGGCCGATGCCGTTTCGATCACCTTGCCTGCGTACATCACGTTCACGCGGTCGGCGTAGCGAGCGACGACGCCGAGGTTGTGCGTGATGATGATGACGGCGGTACCGAACTCGCGACTCAGGCGGTTCAGGACTTCCAGGATCTGGGCCTGGATGGTGACGTCGAGCGCGGTCGTCGGTTCGTCGGCGAGAAGCAGCTTCGGGTTGCAGCTCATGGCCATGGCGATCATGACGCGCTGGCGCATACCGCCCGAGAACTGGTGCGGGTAGTCATCGAGGCGTCCGCGGGCTTCGGGGATGCCAACCATTTCGAGCAGTTCGGCTGCGCGGTCGCGTGCACCTTTGCCGTGCAGGTCCATGTGCAGTTCGAGTGCTTCGGTGAGCTGGCGTCCGATAGTCAGAACGGGGTTGAGGGAGGTCATGGGCTCCTGGAAGACCATGCCAATCTCGTTCCCGCGCACCTTGCGGATCTCGTCTTCGTCGAGCTTGAGGAGATCCCGTCCCTTGAACAGGATCTCGCCCGACACGATCTTGCCCGGCGGAGAGGCGATCAGGCGGAGGATCGACATGGCCGAGACGCTCTTACCGCATCCCGATTCGCCCACAAGGCCGAGGGTTTCCCCCTCCTCGACGATGTATGACGTGCCATCGACCGCCTTCACAATCCCTTCCTGGGTGTAGAAGTACGTCCTCAGGTCCTTGACCTCGAGTAGCGCCATCCCTCCTCCTTCTGTCCGCGTGTGATCTCCGCTCAACGCGGAAACGGCGAAACGCCGTGACTCCCAAAGTGGATTCGAGTGGTGGGGAAGAGGAGACTCGAACTCCTACGCCTTGCGGCACATGATCCTAAGTCATGCTCGTCTGCCAATTCCGACACTTCCCCATTCAGTGCCGGGGACGGGAGAATGGTGAGCCGCGAAGGACTCGAACCTTCAACCGGCTGATTAAGAGTCAGCTGCTCTGCCAGTTGAGCTAGCGGCCCATGTGGTTCGTCGGGGGCAAGAAAGCCCCGGCGCTCCCGTCCTCCGTCAGCTTGGGGCACGGTGGCCCAACCGGCAATCCGCGAATCGGAATGCTGATCGGTTCGCTTTACGAGGATTGGAGCACTGTTCCTCATGTCCCGCGGAAGGATACGCGGGCGTCCGAGAAATGCAAACGGTAGTGAGTACGTGTCGAAGCAGTTTCTTGACGAAAGGTCAGAAGTGGCCTGCGCAGCAACGGCGTGACGCAATCGTAACCCTGCGATAGCATGGGTGCTCCCCGAGTGGGCGGTTAGCTCAGATGGTTAGAGCGCTGCGTTGACATCGCAGAGGTCACTGGTTCGAATCCAGTATCGCCCACCATTCAGAGGCCAGGCGGCATTCTGATCCCGAGGCGAGGGCGACCTGCCAGCGGTACCGCCGAACCAGACACGCCCGATTCACTTCTCCCCGACTCAGAAGCGCCAGCGCGTGTACGTCGTGCCGAACTCTATGCCCGGCTTCAGCATCCACCCGAGTGCCTGGCGAGGCCGCAACTCATACAGGCCGCCGGCGTCCCATGTGTCCGGGGCGGGCTTGTAGTCGTGGGCTGCGTACTTCTCCGTATAGCGGGCGGCGAGACGCGCCGCGAGTGCGCGGTCCGGCGGGGGCGGGACCGGGTTCGCCCGGCCTTCGAGAATAACGACCTCGTCGGCACTCTCGAGATGCACGACGGTTTCGGGGTTGGCGAGGATGTTCTTCATCCGCCGGGTCTCGGAACTACCGTCGAAGTAGAAGACGCCGTCCATCCAGACGCCCCACACCGGGCTCGCGTGCGGCCGGTTGCCCGGCCAAACGCTAATCACCCAGTAACTCAGCGCGGTTTCGAGCCGCTCCAGCGCCCACGACCACGGGAGCATGCCCTCGTCGTTATCGGGCATCCCGTAGTCGGACGGAACATGGGGCCGTTCAACCCGGGGTTCGACTGGTTCACGTTCGGTCAACTGACACCTCCTCAAAGGCAGGAGATCATATCGCCCGAATGCGTCAACTGTTGTCGCGTTCGCATGACGTGCGATGATTCGCCGCGATGAACAGCGCACCCGACCTGGCGACCTACCGAACTGTGCGAGGCGAATCACTCGACCTGACGGATCTGAGGCCGGCAGAGGTGGCGTTTCTTTCGCGGGCGCTGGAGATGTACCGCGCGGGGATGGATAGCACGAAGTTCTCAACGTTCATCTACGGCGGAGAGAACCCGCGGCTGACGTCCGACAGACGGTTCCCGGACGGTGTGTTGTGGCACCCGATGATCCAGGCGCTCGGGGACCTGCTCATGCGGCTGAGCATCACACAGGGGAAGACGAAGCTGACCCCCGGGGATGATGTAGCGACGGACCCGATCTCGACGCTGGTGTAAACGGGTCGCATTTGGCGGGACCGTTGTGGTCGCGGGATGTGTGCGGGTGCGGCAAGATGCGCAGGCCTTGCGACGAAAACGAGCGGCGCCGGCGGAGGGAGACAACGAATGCTGACCATCAGGCATTACAGCGTGGCCGTTCATGACCTGGACGAGGCGGTGGCGAACCACAAGGCGCGGTTCGGGATGGAGGCGATGGCGGAGAAGGGCTTCAACGAGATCGGCCGGTTCGACTTCGTCCCAATGGGCTACGACGGGAAGACGACTTTGCTGCTGATCTCGCCGCGTGAGGGCGAGGAGACGCCGCTGGCCCGCCTCATGAAAGAGCGCGGGAACCCGTTCAACCCGCACGGCGAGGGGATGTACCTGATCGGCTACGACTGCGACGACATCGATGCGTTCTGCGAACAGGTGCTTGCGAACGGCGGGAAGGTGAACCGGACGCCCGACGGAAAGATCGCGTGGGTGCATCCGACGGCATCGAACTTCGTGTTCATGGAGATCTTCGCGAAGGCGTGATGGCCGCTCAGGCTTGTGGATCGAGACGAAAGACGGGGTGATCGGCATCCGATGGGAGCGTCTTCCAGTAGCTCTTCACGGTGGCGCCCGCCTTCTTCCGGTATGCCTCAATGATTGCGGAGGCTTCGGAAGCTGGGACTTCGGTCACGCGAAATCGAACGGGCCGTGCCTTCCGTGCGAGCTCGGCCTCGCCCGCCGCGCGCAGATTCCGAACCCACTCCGATTCGCCGCGTGCTGAGACGATGTAGCGGACGCCATCGACGTCAACCGGGATGACGGGGATGGTGGACGGGCTGCCGGATTTCCGGCCGCGCACGGTGAGCGCGTGGGAGTCACCGATGCCGAAGCGGATCGCGAGCTTGTTGAAGATGCGCCGCTGGAACGCGTTCGGACGAAGGTAAGCCACGAGACGGCTCCTCTGGGGGATGCGAGGAGCTTAGCGGAATGGCACAAGCGGGCGCGTTCTGCGAAACTCGGGGAAACGGCGATGACCGGGACGAGTAGTCCGCACGCAGCAGAGAGCCGCCCCTGAGGCTGGGAGGGCGGCAACCAGTGGACGAATACCACCCGCGAGCCTCCGCCCGAATCTCCTGAATTGGGATCAGGCGCGGACGGTTGGCCCCGTTAGCGGCCGAAGGAAGGTCTGTCTGCGAGTGCGGACGGACGAAGCCGGGTGGGACCACGGAGCGCGCCTTCCGTCCCGGCAGTGGCGGCGACATTGCCCGGAGCCACGTCCCGTGTACTACGAATCAACGGTTCTCCATCGGCCTCGCGCTTGCGGTAGGCGACCGGTGACCACCTGCGCGCGGCTGGCGGCCGCACTCCTGTCCCACGTCAACGTCCGCGAATCGCAAGGAGAACTGTGATGGTTGAATCAATCCCCCACGAACCTGTCGACCTGGCTTCGCTGTCCAAGGATGAGCGCCTGGCACGAATGCGGCACTCCGCCGCGCACGTCCTCGCAGAGGCGATGGTTGAGCTGATCCCGGATGCCGAGCTAGGCATCGGGCCCCCGATCGATACGGGCTTCTACTACGACTTCCGGCTGTCGCGTCCGCTGGTCCAGGAAGACCTGGGGTGGCTTGAGGAGCGGATGCGGAAGTCGATCAAGGGGAAGCACCCGTTCGTGATGGGTTCGCTGACGAAGGCCGAAGCGGAGGAACGCTGGGCGAACCAGCCGTTCAAGCTCGACCTCTTGAAGGACCTGGAGGAGGGGAACGTGACGCAATGCACGCACGCGGGGTTCACGGACCTCTGCCGCGGCGGGCATCTGAATGACACGGGCGAGATCCCTGCCTTCAAGCTGATGTCGATTGCTGGCGCCTACTGGCGGGGCAGCGAGAAGAATCCGCAGCTCCAGCGCGTCTACGGCGCACTCTTCGAGACGCAGGCAGAGCTTGAACAGTACGAGCATGACCTTGAGGAAGCGCGCCGCCGCGACCACCGGCGGATTGGGCGCGATATGGGGCTCTTCGCGCTGTTCGATGAGGTGGGGCCTGGCCACGTCGTCTGGCTGGCGGACGGGGCGACGATTCGCCGCGAGCTGCAACGCTGGATCGAGGACCTCGAGATCGATCGCGGGTACGAACACGTCATAACGCCCGCAGTTGCGAAGCGGGAGCTGTACGTTCGTTCCGGGCACTGGGACCACTACCAGGACGCGATGTACCCGGTAATGGAGCGGGACGGCGAGGAGTACTGCCTGCGGCCGATGAACTGCCCGCACCACATCATGGTCTACGCGTCGGAGCAGCATTCCTATCGCGAATTGCCCATCCGGATCGCCGAGCTTGCGAACATGCACCGCTGGGAGAAGTCTGGCCAGGTGACGGGCATGAGTCGCGTCCGGATCATGACGCTGAACGACGCGCACATCTTCTGTGCGGGCGTCGAGCAGGTAGAGGCGGAGGTGGAAGGCGTCCTGCGATTGATGGAGGAGGTGTACGGGGTCCTCGGACTGAAGAAGTACACCTACCGGCTCTCGCTCGGCGACCCCGAAGACACGGAGAAATATGTCGACAATCCGCCGATGTGGGAGGTCGGGGAATCGCTGTTGAGGCGGGTGCTGCAGAAGGTCGGACTGGAGTTCTACGAGGCCAAGGGCGAAGCCGCGTTCTATGGCCCGAAGATCGATGTGCAGTTCGAGACGGCGGCGGGGAAGGACGAGACGCTCGTGACGGTGCAGGTCGACTTTCATCTTCCCAACCAGTTCGAGCTGGAGTACATCGGGGAGGATGGCGAGCGCCATCAGCCGATCATCGTCCACCGCGGGATCATCTCGACCCTGGAGCGGATGGTCGCCCTTCTGATCGAGGAGTACGAGGGCAATTTCCCGCTGTGGTTAGCGCCTTCGCAGGCTGTCGTCGTCCCGATCGCCGACCGGCACATTCCCTATGCAGAGGAAGTCGCGGCGGCGCTGAAAGAGCACCGACTTCGCGCGCGAGTCGATTCGCGGAACGAGCGGATGAACTCGAAAATCCGCGATGCCCAGCTCAAGAAGGTTCCGTATATCCTCGTCGTCGGCGACCGCGAGGCCGAGGCCAGGGCAGCTGCCGTCCGGGTCCGCGGCGGGGGTGACCTCGGTGCCATGCCACTCGACGAGATCGTCGCGAGGCTGAGGGCGGAGCGAGACACTCGAGCGCTCGTTTCCTAGCCGACGCGTGTTGTGACGGCGGGCCGGCCCCCCTGCCGCCATCACCGCCATCGCGAGGCGCGGTTCCGCATTTGCCCGTATGCTGGGCATCCATCGACACAGACTAGAGATGCATCATGTTTGAAAAGATTCTCGTCGCCAACCGCGGCGAAATTGCACTCAGGGTTGTACGCGCTTGCCGCGATCTCGGCGTGCCTTCGGTCGCGGTGTATTCCGAGGTCGACCGCGTGTCGCAGCACGTCCGGTATGCGGATGAGGCGTACTACATCGGCCCGGCGCAAGCGAGCGAAAGCTACCTGAACGGCGACAAGATCATTGAGGTCGCGAAGAAGGCTGGCGCTGACGCTATCCACCCTGGCTACGGGTTCCTCGCCGAGAACGCGGACTTCGCCGAGGCGTGTGCGGCTGCGGGGATCACGTTCATCGGCCCATCGCCCGACTCGATTCGGACGCTCGGGGACAAGATTGCCGCACGACAGCTCGCGATCAGCGCCGGCATCCCGGTCGTGCCGGGCAGCACGGAGGTCGAGTCCGTCGAGCAGGCGATAGAGCTCGCGCGAGAAGTCGGCTACCCGGTCATGGTGAAAGCGGCAGCGGGCGGCGGCGGCCGGGGCATCCGGCTGGTGGAGCACGAGGAAGACCTGAAGGACGCCGCCGAGCGCGCGATCTATGAAGCGGAGACGTGGTTCGGAAGCCCGCGTATCTACCTGGAGAAGAACCTCTCGCCGGTCCGCCACATCGAGATCCAGATCATCGCGGACAAATACGGAAACGTCGTCCCGCTGGGCGAGCGGGAATGCTCGATCCAGCGGCGAAACCAGAAGCTGATCGAGGAGTGTCCGAGCATCGTGGTAAGCCGGGAGCTGCGGCGAAGGCTCAGCCGGGCCGCCACCCGGGCGGCGCGAGCGGCGAACTACCACAGCGTGGGAACGGTTGAGTTCCTGCTGACGCCCGACGGCAAGTTCTACTTCCTCGAAATGAACACCCGCCTGCAGGTCGAGCATCCGGTCACCGAGCTCACGAGTGGCGTCGACCTGGTGAAGGACCAGATCCTGGTCGCAGCCGGCGAGGAGCTCGACTACGCACCCGAAGACCTGCTCATGCGTGGATGGGCGATCGAGTGCCGGATCGTGGCGGAGGATCCGTTCAACAACTTCCTGCCGTCCGTCGGACGAGTCGTACTGGCCCGCGAACCCGCAGGCCCTGGCATCCGGGTCGAAAGCGCGCTCTTCGATGGCGTTGAGGTCTCGCCGTACTACGACTCGCTGCTGGCGAAGGTGACGGCATGGGGACGGACGCGTTCGGAATCGCTGGCACGGATGAAGCGTGCCCTCACGGAGTTCCGCGTGGTCGGCGTCGCGACCAACATTCCGTATCTGCTGGGGATCATCGAGCTTCCAGAGTTCGTCTCGGGCGACTTCGACACCGGGTTCCTGGACCGGCACCGGATCCTTCCTGAGGAGCACCTGGTGGAGCAGACGCGAGTCGCGGAGACTGCTGCGCTCCTGTACTTCCTCGGTGGCGAAGAGGGTGAGGGCGCGAAGCCGGTCAACGGCGCAGCCAACGGGACATCCCGAAAAGCGAACGGGAATGCGTGGCGCGCGCGGATGTCAGGTACGGAGACTCAACAGGGGATGGGACGATGGCCAAAAAGTATCTAGTCCGGCACGGTGAGACCGAAGTCAGCATGGAGTTCCGGCAGAAGGACGACGGGACGACCTGGGTGCGGCGCGAGGGCGAAGAAGACTGGGACGAAGTCCGGCTTGAGCGCGCGGGCGACTCCGGGCTCTACGTGCTGGCCGTGAACAGCCGGCCAACGGAGATCTACCTCGATCGCCGTCGCGGCGGCGCGATCGCCACGATCGGGCGGCACACATTCGACTGCGATGTTGGCCCGTGGCGACCGGCGGGAAGCCGCGGCAGCCGGGCCAGCGGGGGCGCATCCGGGAGTGTGAAGCTCGTGGCGCCGATGACCGGTTCTGTCGTCGAAGTGCGATGCGAGGTTGGGCAGTCGGTCACCGAGGGGGATGTCCTGCTCGTCATCGAGTCCATGAAGATGAACAACGAGTTCCGAGCGCCAGTCACCGGGACGGTCGAGACCGTCGCCGTGAAGGCTGCGCAGCGGGTGACGGGCGGGCAGCTGCTAATCGCCCTGCAGCGGGCGCCGGAAGCCTAAGCCAACCTGTAATAGGGGTGCCTCGATCGCTTGCCGCTCGTGTTGAGGGTGGGTTAGGGTAGCCCTTGGCCGTGCTAGACGGGGAGCTAGCGGTGCCCTGTACCCGCAATCCGCTATAGCGGGGTTGAATCCCTGCCCCAGGGTTGATTCTCGGGGGACTGCTCCCGTCAGGCGGCGTTGACGATCTGGTCCTGCGCGGCGAAGCGCTGCGAACCTGGTCAGGTCCGGAAGGAAGCAGCCATAAGTGGTTTGCTTCGGGTGCCGCAGGAAAACCGGGTCTGAGCCGGCTGACGTCGGGCAAGCCCGGAGATCAGGTCGAAGGCAGGTGCACGGCCTATCAGTGCCCTAATGAGCGAGGGGCGCAACGAGGAGTGACTGTGGCCCAGGCAACGCGGGTGAGACGCTTCGGCGGACACCCTGCTGGACGAGGACACCACTTCAGTGGCGCTGACCTGCTGCTCCATGCTCGCCACCTCCGGAGCCGGCACCATGCGGCCGCGATCCTTGCGATCGCTGTACTCGTGGTGGCCGGGATCCAGTTCTTCCCGGCCCGGGCGGTAACGGTGCTGAGCGACGGGCAGGCCCATGAGGTCATCGCGAGCTTCGATACCGCTGCTTCAAGCCTTTCCAACGCGTCTATTGCATTGGCGCCGGGTGACCACGTGCTCGCAGGCGGCGAGGGGTCGCACCTGAGCCTTGCGGTAGTCCGCGCAACACCGATTGAGGTGGATGTCGACGGGACCGTGCTCTCCTTCAACACTCGTGCCCGGACGATCCAGGGAGCGCTGGCGGAGGCGGGCGTGGAGTTACGAGACGGTGACCGGGTGCTCTCCGAAGGGCGCGTGACGGCACCTCGCGCGCCCTTGAGTGCGGTGGTCTTCGCAGCCCGTCCAGGTTCGACATCTGTGCTGCGGTCGGGGGCGGGCATGGGCGATACGCAGGCCCACTTCACCGTCGTGCGGGCAAAGCCGGTGACCGTATACGTCGACAAACTGCCGGTCGAGACGTCTTCCGCGGCGGACACCGTTGGCGGGGTGCTCAGCGACCTCGGGCTCACGGTGAGGGAAGGCGACCTCGTCCAGCCAGCACTCGATGCGCCAGTTTCCGCCGGGATGACCGTCTGGCTGGCAAAAGCGGCGACGGTGAAGGTCACGCTGAACGGCGTCGACCAGATCCTTTACACGCAGGCCGAGACAGTTGAAGACGTGCTGGCGGTCCTCGGCATCACGCTGGACGAGGGCGACGTCCTCTCTCCCGAGGGATCGACTCCGCTCCGATCGGACATGAGCATTGTGATAGGGACGACCGAAGTGCGGACGGAAGAAGTGAACGAGACTATCCCGGCGCCAGTGCGATACGAGACTGACGAGACGATGCCGGCCGGCACCGTGAAGGTCGTTCCTGGGCGCGATGGCCTGCGGATCCGAAAGGAAGAAGTCACGTTCCGGAATGGCGTCGAGCTGAGCCGCGTCGTGCTCGGCGTGGGTGTGGTCGAGGAGGCGACCCCTTCGCTCCACATCATGGGCTCGTTGCAGACTGGCGGGTCCAGCCCGACGCTGAACGCACCGGACTACACCGGAGCGTATTCGTGGAAGCTATTCGCGAAGGTTACCTGGTACAACGCGAGCCACGGTGGCCGCCCCGCAAGTGACCCGAACTACGGACGAACCTTCACAGGCGTGTTTGTCGATTACGGGATCTGTGCAGTTGACCCCAGCGTGATCCCGCTCGGGACGCGGATGTACATTCCCGGATACGGACAGTGCCTTGCGGCCGACACCGGTGGCGGCGTCAAGGGCAACCTCGTGGACCTCGGGTTCCCTGAATCGGCGGGCAGCAACCCGTGGGGGACAAAGAACATGGACGTCTACATCCTCGACTGAGTCCGCGGCGTCGGCCTACCATCGATCACGTGCCCCAGGCTCGCCAGACATCACCCCGCCCCCGGAAATCGCTCGGACAGCACTTCCTCCGCGACGAGACCGTCATCCATGACATCGTGGCGGCCGTGCGCGTGCCCGCGGGCGGCTTCGTGCTCGAAATCGGGCCAGGGACCGGACAGCTCACGGCGGAGCTCCTCGCTGTAGGGCACGAGGTTGTGGCGGTTGAGGTTGAGAACAGGATGGTGGAGTACCTCGGCCGACGGTTCGAGGGCAACGAGAGGCTGCGGGTGGTCGAAGCGGATGCGCGGCTCGCAGACCTCGCGGAGGTGGTGCCGGGGAGCCGGCCGTTCGCGATGGCGGCGAACCTGCCGTACTTCGCGGCGAACCCGATTATCCGGCACGTCCTTGAAGGCGAACGGCGACCAACCGAGATGGTGGTGATGGTGCAGCGGGAAGTAGGGCGAGAGATCTGCGCCGCTGACGGCGACTTTTCGCTTCTGACGATCGGCGTGCGGGTGTACGCGGCGGTGGAGCACCTGTTCGATGTACCGCCGCACGCATTCACGCCGCCACCAAAGGTCTTCTCAAGCGTGCTGCGCCTCACGGTGCGAGACGAGCCGCTGATCCCCCGCGATGATCTCGCACGGTTTTTCACGCTAGTCCGGGCGACGTTCCGGAACCCGCGGAAGCAGATCCACAACGCCCTGGCGCAGGGCACATGGCTGCCACCCGGAGGGAGCGCAGTAGCCCTGGAGGCCGCCGGGGTCGACCCGATGCGGCGCCCGGAGACGCTGACGGTTGACGAGTGGCGGCACCTGATGGACGCCTGCGCAGAGGTCGTCGCCAGTGCCTGAGGCGCGCACGGGACGCGCCCCGGCCAAGATCAACCTCGTACTGGAGGTCCTTGGCCGCAGGGCCGACGGATACCACGAGATCGACACCGTGCTCCAGACGCTCGAGCTTTCGGACGGGGTGAGCATCCGGCCCGGCCCACCTGTCGTTGAGGTCACCGGGCCGTTCGCGGAGGGAACACCGCGCGACGCGACGAATCTCGCGCTCCGGGCGCTCGTGGCGCTGCGCGAACGCGGTGCGAACGTGCCGGAAATGACTGTGACGCTCGACAAGCGGATCCCACCGGCGGGTGGGTTGGGTGGAGGGGCGTCCGACGCCGCGACGGTCCTGAGGCTCGTCCAGGCGCTCACGGGATGCGGCGACGAGGTGCTCATCGCGGCGGCGAACGCGGTCGGGAGTGACGAAGCTGCGCTCGTGCTGGGCGGAACTGTGCGCGCCCGAGGGCGGGGCGATGCGGTCGAGGTGCTGCCAGACATCGAGGACCACGGTGTCGTGCTCTTCGTCCCGGGCGCGACGATCGACGGCAAGACCGGTCGAATGTTCGGTGCGCTCGCCGGTACGAGTTTCGACAACGGCGCCGTCGCCGAGCGATTCGCGGCCACGCGATCAGCAAAGTTGACGGGGCTAGACATCTACAACGCTTTCGAACGAATGGCGTTCGATGTCTTCGAGGGGCTGTGGAGGCTGCACGAAGAGCTTGAGCTCCGGACGGGCGAGCCTGTACGACTGGCCGGCGCAGGCCCGACGCTCTTCTGGATCGGGCATGAGGACGAGGCTGACACGGTAACCGCCCGGGCCGGGGATGCCGACTGCAGAGTCATTCGGACGCGGACGGCGAGGTCCCTGTGGAGGCAGTAATCGGGGGATGGGCGTGCGGCTACGTCATGGGGATTTTCACGACCTTTGCATTGAGCTACCTCGTCCTGAAGGTTCCGGCGGACGGCGGCATTTCGAAGATCGTCGCGCCCGAGGTCAACCGGGTGTTGCTCGCAGTCCCGATCTTCATCGGCGCGAGCATGGTCTGGGGACTGATCGGACTGGCCATCGGGATGTTGTACGAAGTGAGCGGGATCCACGACCAACCAGGCATGATCGGGAGTCCCAGCGGCGTGTACACGATCATGGTGTTCGTGCTCGCGTGGCTTCCGGTGCCCCTGCTGGTTATGCTGTTCAGGTCTCAGTGGTGGGTCTGGGTTTCGCTCTCGGCGGCTTTCGCTGCGTTGTTCGGGTGGGTCCTGCCCCACCTCGCGGGCCAGTGATACACTCCTGCGGCCCGTTGATCCGCTAAGAACACGCCCTGCTGGAAGGAGCCGCTGCATTGCCCGGCACCATCATTGACATGCACATGCACACCACGCGAGGAGCATCGGATTCGATGCTCGACCCCGACGAACTGGTCGCGGAGGCGACGCGCGTTGGGCTCACGGGTGTACACATCACTGAGCACGACCGGATGTGGGAGTCCTGGGACCTCGCTCCGTTTCGAAAGAAGCACCCCGGCATGTTCGTCATGAACGGGATGGAGGTGTCGACGGACATGGGCCACATCCTCGCGGTAGGCCTCAAAGGGTACGAGGGCGGGATCCGGCGACTCGAGAAGCTGCGCGAGGTGGCGGATCGTCACGGCGCGTTCCTGATCGTCGCCCACCCGTTCCGGCACTTCTTCGACCCCGTGCATTTCAAGCGCCACGGACAGGAGCCGTTCACGCTCATGCCCGAGGAGGCGGCGAAGCTCCCCGTCTTCCAGCTCATCGACGGCATCGAAGTGCTCAACGGATGCAACACGCCGAAGGAGAACTACTTCGCGCTCCAGGTCGCCAAGATCCTTGGGAAGCCGGGCACAGGCGGCTCCGACTGCCATTCGACGCAGGGTATCGGCTACTTCTGTGCGGTCTTCGACGAAGTGCTCGAAACGCCTGAGCACATGGTCGAGCAGATGCACAAGGGGCGCTTCCACCCGGGTCGCGACCTCGCGATCGGGAAGCTGGACAACTACTGGGAGAACGCGCAACCGATCGCGTTCTACGAGTAACGCAGTGCGACGGGCGATGACGGGTCACGGGGTTACCGTGCACTTCGCCCGTGCCGTCCGAATGGCAGCCGGGACTCGCACTGCGAGGACGCCGTGAGCCGGACATACGTCGCCCTTGACCTGGAAACGACCGGGCTCGATCCCGAGTCAGACGCGATCACGGAGATCGCCGCGGTACGTTTCACGGACGACGGGGAGATAGGCGATAGCTACTCAACGCTGGTGAACCCCGGGCGGCCGATTCCCGCGCTTGTCCAGGAAATGACGGGGATCCGTGATAGTGACGTCGCGCGGGCGCCCCTGGTCGACGATGTGGCGGGCGAATTGCGCAGGTTCATTGCCGGAGGCCCCATCGTCGGACATAACGTTGGGTTTGACCTCGCGTTCCTGCGCCGCGCGGGGATCAGCTTCGAAGCGCCGACGGTCGACACTGCCGAACTCTCAAGAGTCTTGATGCCCGACAAGAGCCCGCGCGGACTGATAGAGCTGGCAGCCGCACTCGGGACGGAAGCCGAAGTGCATCACCGGGCCCTGGCCGATGCGCGGTCGGCGGCGAGGGTATTCCTGGCGCTCCAGCGTCGAGCGGAGAACATCGCGCCGGCGCTGCGCCTGCAACTCGCGCGGCTCGTCTCACTCGATAACCTCGCGCTGGCCGAGGTGATCGCCGGGGAGGGATGGGAGTCGATCCCGCCAGCCGAGCGAGCTGGGCCGGGCGTGCGCCCCTCACCCTCGTTCCCCGAACTCGTGAAGCTGGAGCCGCGCTCACCGGTACTCCCGTCGGAGACCCGACGGGTCTTCGCCGGTGGGGCCGGAGCGCTGTCCGGCTTCGAAGAGCGGCCGGAACAACTCGCGGTCGCGGAAACCGTGACCGGGGCGCTCTCCGATGGCGGTCACTGGCTCATCGAAGCGGGCACCGGCGTCGGGAAGAGCCTCGCCTACCTCATCCCGGCGGCGCTATTCGCCCTTCGGAATGGCGAGCGGGTGGTGGTGTCCACGAACACGCTGAACCTGCAAGAACAGCTCCTGCGGAAAGACATCCCCGCAGTCCGGAAGATGCTGCAAGACGCCGGCATCATCGAGCAACCCGAGGACTTGCGCGTGGCGGTGCTGAAGGGGCGCTCAAACTACCTGTGCCTGCGCCGATGGACGGCCTCGTATGGCGCCTCGCTGGCGGACCCGGACTTCAACCGGCTCGCGGCATCGCTCTTGCTATGGCTGCCGGAGACGGAGACAGGTGACCGCTCGGAGCTGAACCTCGGAAATGTCGCATGGCAGTCCTGGCAGCGGTTCTCGGCACAGGACACCGACTGCCTTGCCCGGCCGAACGCCTATGTGAAGGAGGGGCTCTGCTTCCTGCAGCGAGCCCGGAAGGCAGCGGAGTCAGCGCACATCGTGATTGTGAACCATGCGCTTCTCCTCGCGGACATCGCATCGGCCGGGAGCGCGCTGGCGCCATTCGACCACCTGGTCGTGGACGAGGCGCACAACCTCGAAGACCAGGCGACGCAGCAGTTCGGCGGCTCAGTCAGCAGACGGCTGATGATGGACGCGCTCGACGGACTCCACCGTCGCGGGGGCCGGGATCAGCGTGAAGGCGGGGTTGTCGCCCTGCTCAAGGCGCTTCCGGAAGGCGCGGCGAAGATGGCCGGCGAGGCGCTCGAGCGAGCGGTCGCGGAAGCCGTCGCGCTGTCTAGCCCGGCCTTCGAAAGCCTGGCTGGCGAACTGCCGAAAGGTCAGTCGGATGACCGACTGCTGGTCACGCGGGCCGTCCACGCCCGGCCTTCATGGTCGGGCGTCGAGATCGCGTGGGACCGGCTCGATCGATCGCTTCGCGAGGTCAACGCGCGGGCGACGAGGGCTGCCGAGGTGGTCGTGGAGACGGCCCTTGTTGAATCCGCGGACGTGCTTGCGGGCGAGATCGAGACTGCGGCACGAAAGGTCGAAGACCTGCGCCTCCTGCATGCGCGCCTGATGTCGGGCGGCGACGCGGCTACGATTACGTGGGCGGCGCCGGAGCGCGACGGGGTGGCTTCGCTGAACGCGGCGCCGTTGGACGTTGGGCCGGTTTTGTGGGAGCAATTATTCGCGAAGAAGCGCACAGTCGTCGCGACGAGCGCGACGCTGGCGGCGGCCGGGTCGATGGACTTCGCGGCCAAGCACCTCGGCCTTGAGTCGCCGGAGACGCTCCAGGTCGGCTCGCCGTTCGACTACGAAGAATCGACGCTTCTCGCGGCGGTCAACGACCTGCCAGATCCCGGGGCGCCCGGCTACATCGAGGGCGTCGGGCGCGCAATCGTCGCGATGGTGCGGGCCTCAAAGGGGCGCGCGCTCGCGCTGTTTACGTCTCACAACGACCTGAGGCGGGTGGCAGAGGCGGTGCGTCCGGAATTGGAGGGAGATGGGATCGTCGTCCTTGCGCAGGGGATCGACGGGCCGCCACGCCAGCTGATCGAGAACCTGGTGGCGAACCCGCGGACGGTCATCCTCGGCACATCCAGCTTCTGGGAGGGGGTGGATGTGCGGGGGGAGGCGCTGTCGTTATTAATCCTCGCGCGGCTTCCGTTCGCGGTGCCTTCGGACCCGGTGTTCAAGGCGCGCTCCGAGCAGTACGACGACGCGTTCAGCGAGTACGCCCTTCCGTGGGCCATCCTCCGCTTCCGGCAGGGATTCGGGCGGCTTATTCGGGACCGGAAGGACCGGGGGGTGGTGGCGGTCCTGGACCGGCGCATCTTCGAGAAGCGGTATGGGTCAGACTTTGTGCGGGCGTTGCCGAAGTGCACGAGGGTGCGCGCCTCTGCAGACGCGATTGCTACGGAAACCGCGGCATGGCTCGCACGGTGACCCGCCTCGAACTCCCGATCGCAGCCGGGCGCGTCGAGCTCCGGGCGACGGACGAGGACGGGACGCTCGACGTCATACGGGGTGGGAACAGGGTCGGGACTATGGCCGCGCACGTCGAAGACGGGGCACTCGTCGTGCGTGCGCTGGAGATCGACGCCGCGTTTCGTGGGTACGGATTGGGGTCGGAGGCCGCACGGGCGCTCGTACGGGCGGCGGCGACGCACGGGTTCGAACGGGTGCGGGCCCTGGCACCGCCAGATCGCGGGTTAGCTGTCTACTTCTGGTTCCGGATGGGCCTTCGGCCACTGCCGGGAGGCGAGCCGGGGGGCGGACTCTGGCTGGAGCGAGACCTGACGCTGTGACCGGCTTAGCGCGACTTCGGCTTGATCCAGCCACGCCGGATCATGAAACGGCTCCAGACCCGTGACATGGCGAGTGACACAGGGAGCGAGGCGACGAGGAAAGCGGCCGTGTAGGCAGTCGAGTTCCCCGAAATCCCAACGCTGAATCCGACCCAAACGCCGATGAACAGCGCAAGCGCGGCCGCGAAGAACACGGGAAACGTCCGCCAGCGCCATGCAGGCAATGCCGCCTGGGCAGCCTGTGCTGCGGGGGCCGCGGCTGCTCCTGACTCGCGCCGGTTGCGGTTGC
>JBPPMX010000225.1:0-4732 GCA_051306275.1 Tepidiformaceae bacterium | reverse complement strand
AGGCTGATCTCGGAGCCGTCGTGGGTAACGGGCCCTTCGCGGGCGAAGATCTTCTTCATAATGGTGACGTAGTCGCGGATGCGTTCGGTCGGGTTGCCCCAGGGCTGGCCGTACCAGCCTTCGACGATCTGGGGGCCGGAAACGCCGATGCCGCAGATGAAGCGGCCGTTGGACATGCCGTCGATTGTCGCTGCCTGCATCGCTGCGTTCGCGGGGGTGCGCGCGGCGAGCTGGATAATGCCGGTGGCGAGGCGGATGTTCGTGGTGAGGGCGGCAAGGTAGGCGAGCGGGGTCATGGCGTCGGAGCCGTACGCTTCGCCGGTCCAGACCGAGTCGTATCCAAGGCGGTCGGCGTGCTGGACGTGCTCAACCGGGACGGCCATCTGCGCGCCAGCGTAGCCGATGCTGAGTGCGAGTTTCAAAGGGGACCTCCGTTACTGATGCCCGATATTACGCTGCAGTCCGCAGCCGGACACTCGCGGTGCAGCGTTGAGTGGACTGCGCCGATGGGCACCTTCAAACTGCGTTTGTCGCCATCGAACTCGCCCTACAGGTGCGGTGCGTGCCCGCCCGAGCGGGAGGCGGAAGCTTCACGGAGGATCGTGCGCTGGGCACCATCATCGACCTGCACACTCATACGACCGTCGGGTCATCCGACTCGAAGACCGGGATCGTGGACATCGCACGCATTCGGGAGCGGGTCCCCGCGCTCCACGGTCTCGCCCTGACGGAGCATGTGCGGCGCTGGCCTGGCGAGGCGATGGCGCAGCTTCCGGGCGACCTGCTCGTCTTCAATGAGCGCGAGTTCGACACGTTCCAGGGGCACATTCTCGTCCTCGGACCGCCGCAGGGCACGCACGTCTCAAGCGTCGAGCAGCTGCGGGGGCGGGTGCAGGATGTCGGGGGGGTGATGATCCTCGCCCACCCCTTCCGGTTCTACCCGAGCGCGTTGAGCCTGCTCTACCCGCGCGCATGGCATGAACCGGGGGAGTGGCCCCCGGAGCGGCTCGCCGAGCACCCGCTGTTCGGGTTGGTCGATGCGGTTGAGGCGTGGAACGCGCGGGCGACGCCCGAGCAGAACGAGCTGGCCGAGGCGTGCGCGCGCATCCGCGGCCTGCCGGTCGTCGCGGGCAGCGATTCGCACGCACCGGAGGATGTGGGGCGCTACGCCACCGAGTTCGAGGACGACATCCAGACGCTGGATCAGCTCAAAGCGGCGGTCCTCTCCGGGCGGTGCCGGCCGGTCGAATTGACGGATACGGGCGAGTACCGCCCCCAGGCGCGACCCGGGCTCTATGCGGCGGCGAGCCTTCGGGCTGGCGGCTGATCGGGGGGATGTGGCGACCGGGGCTCCAGGCCGGGATTCGCCGTACACTTGGCAATGACGTGGGCTGCGAACGCGGCCTGGTGCGGTAATAGTGGACATGGCCCGGCCCGTTGGCGGGCGTAAGGAGAGAGACGATGCCGAAGGGCCAGGAAAAGCCAGGGAAGACGAACAAGCCGAAGCTTTCTGTGAAGGATAAGCAGGCGAAGAAGGTCGAGAAGAAGACGGCGAAGAGCCAGCAGATTTCGGCGAGCTAGCGCGGTGGCGGGCGTACGGCTTGCCCCGGGCGAGCAGCAGTGGCTCGGCGCGATGGAGTTGCTCGACCCGGAGGCCGACATCGCGCGGGTTCGGCTGCATGTCGGCGGCATCCCCGGGTGGTACCTGAAGCTCGTCGGGAACTCCGCGATAACGTTCGGGAACCACGTCTGGTTCGTTTCCGAGACGAGCAAGACGGACATCGCGCTGATGGCGCACGAACTGGTGCATGTCGCGCAGTACCGGCGCATGGGCCGGCTGCGCTTCCTCACGCGGTACGGGTTGGACCTGCTGCGAGCGGGGTTCCGCTACAGCAAGACGCTGCCGCTTGAGGCGCCCGCCTACGCTCGACAGGATGTCGCGAAGCGGATCCTGCGGGAAGCCGGGCCGCCTACCGCAAACGTTCGGACATAGCGCGGGCCCAGCGCCGCCTCAGGCCTGGACGATGAACACCGTCACGAGCCCGAACATGCCGTTGGAACTCTCCGCGTGCGAGAGGATGTGGCAGTGGAACGCCCAGAGACCCTCTTCGGTAGCTTCGACGATCGTGTCGAAGCGGTTCCCCGCGGGGACATCGAGCGTGTCGCAGAGGTACGTCGGCTCGACGGGCCAGCCGTCGCGCTGGATGACGCGCATGGGCATGCCGTGCAGGTGCATCGGGTGGTTCATCAGGCCCTCGTTCATCCATCGGATCAGGATGCGCTCACCCTTCTTCGCGATGACCGGATCGGTCGCGGGGAAGCCCTTGCCGTTGATGGTAAAGCCCATGAGGGTGTCGTTCAGGACCATGATGTATTCGCGGTCGTACTGCGGATAGTCGGCCGGGTTGGCCGGGTCGACGATGAAGGCGCCGAGCAGTCCGCGGTTCACCTGGTCCATCGAGTTGTGGTGCGAGTGGTACATGTGGGTGCCGGCGTTGCGGATGTCGAACTCGTAGACGAAGGTCGCGCCGGGCTTGATGGGCTCCTGCGTCACGTACGGGACGCCGTCCTGGTTGTTTGGCACGTAGAGGCCGTGCCAGTGGATGGACGTGCTCTCTTCGAGGTGGTTCGTCACGTTGATGCGGACGCGCTCGCCGACGGTGGCGCGGAGGATAGGGCCCGGGATCATGGCATTGTATGCGCGGGCACGTTCGGTCTGGCCCGGTATGGTCTCCCAGGTGATCTCGTCGATGGTGAGGTCGAAGACCTTGAGGTTGCCTTCCATCCGGAACTCGGCGGGGAGGTTCCCTTTGCCCTGCGTGATGGGCTCGGTCATGTTCTTCAGGAAGAGGTCGACGCCTTCCTTATGGTGGAGGTCGATCTGGTCGGCGGTCATGGCGCCACCGGCTGTTGGCGTCGTTGATGTCGTCGTATGGGACATGTTCGAACGGGTGTTGGTGGCGACTGCCTGGGCGGCGGCCCCCGGTGGCCGGGTGACGGGGTCATCGGCGCAGGCGGCGGCGACCATTCCGGCAGCGAGCGGGGTCGCGGCGAGTGCGACGCCAGCCTTCCGAATGAAGACTCGACGGGTGAGCGCGCGGGCGGTATCGATCATCTGGGCACATCCCTCTGATTGATGGTGATCCTCGGCTACTGCGGTTATGCGCCGAACTGAGGAGTGTTCGAACGCGGTTTACGCGGATGCTGGATTCTATACGGCGATGGTACGAATACCGCCGTCGCTGACCCACGGCCGACCGGTCCGAAAGTTGGGGGCTACCAGTCAGGTTTCCGAAGGGTGTGCATGCGCGCTGGCGAGGTCGCCACGCAACGCCGCCGGGCCGTAGAGTGAGAAGCGTAAAGCGGACTGATTCGTCCGCCGATTCGCACACTAGGAGCGTTCGATGACTGATGGCATTGTCCTGATCCACGCATTCCCGCTTGATTCGTCCATGTGGGCGCCCCAGATCGAAGAGTTCGGGAAGGACGTGAAGGTAATCGCGCCTGACCTCCCGGGATTTGGGAGCGCGACGCCGCACGGCGAAGTGATGAGCATGTCGGCCGCGGCGGACGAAGTGGCCCGCGCGATCCGCGACGCAGGATTCGAGAAGTCGCTCGTGGTCGGGCTTTCGATGGGCGGGTACGTGGCGCTGGCGCTGTGGCGCCAGCACCCGGAGCTCGTGTCCGGGTTCGTCTTCGCGAATACGAAGGCGGAGGGCGACGACGAGGCTGGGGCTGAGCGGCGCAGGCACCTTGCCGCGCGGCTTCGATCGGAGGGCAGTGCGTTCCTCGTGGAGAGCCCTCCGCCGCTGCTTTCGGAGGATGCACCCGACGAGTTGATCACGCGAGTGAAGGGCATCATCGCGGGGCAGACTGCCAATGCGATTGCCGCGGCAGCGCTTGGGATGGCGGCTCGCCCGGATTCGACGCCGGACCTGGCTTCGATCGACGTGCCGACGCTGGTGATCACGTCATCGAAGGACACGCTCATCCCATCGGCGGCGACGCAGCCGCTCGCGGCGGGCATCACGAACTCGCGTTTCGAGGTGATCGAGGGTGCGGGCCACCTCTCGAATCTCGAAGCGCCGCGGGAGTTCAACGAGTTGCTGAAGACGCATCTCGACCGGGTGACGGCAGCGCGAGGGTAGCTGCGGATCCTTCGGGCCATCCTGTCGCGGAGCGCTGACGATCGGGTAACGCCCCGTTCGCTTCGGTCGTTTATTCTCGGCGGATGGCAACGATGATTTTCGTGAACCTTCCGGTGAAAGACCTCGAGCGCGCGACATAGTTCTACCTGTCGCTTGGGTTTGAGAAGAACCCGCAGTTCAGTGACGATAACGCGAGTTGCATCGTGATCAGCGAGACGATCTTCGCGATGCTCCTGGTGGAGCCGTACTTCGCGACGTTCACGAAGAAGCCGCTGGTGGACGCGAAGGCGCGAACGGAAGTGCGTCTCGCGCTCTCGGAGGAGAGCCGCGACGCGGTGGACGCGCGTGTCGCGAAGGCGATCGCGAACGGCGGCGTCGAGGCACGAGAGGTGCAGGACCTCGGGTTCATGTACTCGCGCGCGTTCGAAGACCTGGACGGGCACACGTGGGAGCTGATGTGGACGGACCCCGCCGCGGTCGACGGGTAAAAGGGCCGATCAGTCCGGGCCGTAGGTCACTTTCGTCACCACCGTCCTCGCCAGCAGGTCGCAGGTCGTTCGGCCGTCGGTTTCGCGTGAGAGAAG
>JBPPMX010000224.1:0-4627 GCA_051306275.1 Tepidiformaceae bacterium | reverse complement strand
TTGCAAGAATGGGCCCGGCAGTTGTCCGGGTGGCCAGAAAGCCCAATAATGGAAAGTCGGGGCCGAAGTGGCGGAACGGCAGACGCGCTACGTTCAGGGCGTAGTGTCCGTACGGACGTGCGAGTTCAAATCTCGCCTTCGGCACCATGCCAGCAAATGCGCCCGTAGCTCAGTGGATAGAGCGCTACCCTGCGGAGGTAGAGGCCAGTGGTTCGAATCCACTCGGGCGTACCATTCTTGGCAAAGTGACGCGGGCGGTTAGCTCAGTTGGTTAGAGCGCGTCGTTCACACCGACGAGGTCACTGGTTCGAGCCCAGTATCGCCCACCACTCACCCCACAAACAGCGCGACCGCGACCACCAGCCCGTACACGATGACCGCAAGCCGCAGCCATCGCTTCCCCAGTCGCCGAGCGACGCCGACCCCTCCGTACCCTCCCGCAAGCGCACCGACCGCCATCACCGCAGCTTCCGGCCACGCCACCGGCCCGAACGCCGCGAAGTACGCAACCGCGACCGCGTTTATCACGAGCGACAGCAGCCCCTTGAGTGCGTTCGACGACTGCAGGTCGTCCGGCAGGAGGATCGACAGCACGGCCAGCGACAGGATCCCGAGCCCGGCGCCGAAGTACGCCCCGTAAACCGCCAGCGCGAATGCCGCGACATCCAACACCACTGGCACACGCTCCGCATCAGTACCCGCGATCCGGTGCCGAAGCGCGAAGCCTGCCAGCCGATCCTGTGTCGCCATCAGGACCACCGCGAACAGGATGAGCCATGGCACCACGGACTCGAATGCAGACTCGGGTGTCCCCAGCAGTAACGCCGAGCCAGCGATCGCCCCGAAAATGCTCGGGACGCTGAGCAGCACTGCCCGCCGTCGCTGCCCGCCGAGCTCCGCCCGGTACGCGTACGACCCGCCCAGGTACCCCGGCCAGAGTGCCACCGTATTCGTCACGTTCGCGGCTTTGGAAGGCAGCCCCGCCGCCAGCAACGCCGGAAAGCTGATCAGCGAACCGCCGCCCGCGACCGCGTTGACCGCGCCAGCCGCGAACGCCGCCGCAAACAGGCCAACACCCACGAGCGGGTCCATCAGCGTTTGTTCACTGCACGCGGCATCACACGCGATATTCTAGGGACGACGCCACATCACGCCCGGAGGACGCCGTTGCCGACCCCATACCGACTCGATGGCAGTCCTTCGCTTCTCGCGGCGGTCGAAGCGCGTCTCGCGACGATGGAGCGCGAGAACGTCGTCCAGCGCATCTGGCAGGGCGACCACACCCTCTGGAAGCCTGACCCCACCGAGATCACAGACCGCCTCGGTTGGCTCCGCGTCGCGGACGAAATGCGGCCCGTCGCCGCAGATCTTGCGGCGTTCGCCGAGAACGCCATCCGCGACGGCTTCCGCCACGCGCTCGTCCTCGGGATGGGCGGGTCCAGCCTCGCGCCCGAAGTCTTCGCCGCGACCTACGGACACCGGCCAGACCGGTTCGAGCTTCACGTCCTGGATAGCACCCACCCCGATTCCATCGCACGCATCACGTCCACCCTGGACCTCGCTCGAACGCTCTTCGTCGTCTCTAGCAAATCCGGCGGCACGATCGAGACCCTCTCGCACCTCGCCTACTTCTGGGGGCTCCGGCCGCACGGCCACCAGTTCGTCGCCGTCACCGACCCGGGCTCGGCGCTCGAATCCCTCGGTCGCGACCACGACTTCCGCCGGGTCTTCCTCAACCAGCCCGACATCGGCGGACGCTTCTCTGCGCTCTCGTACTTCGGCCTCGTCCCGGCGGCACTCGCCGGAGTGGACCTCCCCATCCTCCTCGAGCGCGCGTCGCAGATGGCCGCTTCCTGCGGCCCCGGTACCCCGATCGGGGAGAATCCCGGTGCGGTCCTCGGCGCAATCCTCGGCGAGGCTGCGATCCTGGGGCGAGACAAGCTCACGCTCTCGTTCCCGCCGCCTGCCGAATCACTCGGCGCCTGGATCGAGCAGCTTGTCGCCGAATCCACCGGCAAGGAGGGCAAGGGAATCCTCCCGGTGGACGCCGAACCCGCCGCCCACCCGTCCACCTACGGCGCCGACCGTCTCTTCGCCGCTCTCGGGGACAGCCCGGCACTCGACGCACTCGCGGCATCGGGCCAGCCGGTCACCCGCCAGCCCTGGTCCGGCCCGAAAGAACTCGGCGCCGAGTTCTTTCGGTGGGAGTTCGCGACAGCCGTAGCCTGCCACATCCTCGCCATCAACCCGTTCGACCAGCCCGATGTCCAGGCCGCGAAGGACGCGACCGCCCGCTTTCTCTCAGGCGCGGAACCACCCGCTCCAACGCCCCCGGCGGCAGATGTCCTCGCGCTCGTCGTACCCGGCGACTACATCGCCATCAACGCCTACATCGACCGGTCCCCCGCGAACCTTGCCCGGCTCCAATCAGTCCGCGGCACGCTCCTTGCAGCTCATCGCGTCGCAACCACCGTCGGCTTTGGCCCGCGCTTCCTCCACTCAACCGGGCAGCTCCACAAGGGCGGACCTGCCTCCGGCGTCTTCCTACAGATCGTCGACGAGCCGGCAAATGACATCGCGATTCCCGAGAAGCCCTACACCTTCGGCACCCTCATTCGCGCCCAGGCCGATGGAGACCTCGCCTCACTGCAGGAGCGTGGCAGGCGAGTGGCACGCCTCACGCTCGACGAGTTGGAAGCGCTGCCGGGTTAGTGCGCCGAATGGGTGATCCGCGGGTCGTTCGCGACGTCATGCTCCGGCCGGATCCGGTACTCGGCTATGAGCGCCGTCGGCTTCCCTGAGGCGAGGACGCTTGGGATCGCAAGCCCGACCACCGCAGCCGCACACAGCCATCCGATCGTGTACTCGTCGGTCACGTCCACCACGTACCCGACCAGCAGCGGTCCGAAAAACGACCCTATGGTCATGATCAGGAAGATGAACCCGTTCATCGTCCCAAAATAGCGCGTACCAAAGTTGTCGGCGAGGAGGGCCGGCCGCACCGGGATGGAGCCACCGAACCCGGGCGCGATGATCATCAGGACCGCGATCGCCTGCCAGAGGTTGTTCACGAAGGCCAGCATCGGCATCCCGATCGCCGTCAGCGCAAGCGCTGCCGCGAGCACGATCCGCTTGTCGTACTTGTCGGCGAGGTAGCCGAACCCCAGCCTTCCCACGACCGATGTCAGGGTGAAGATCGCAACCGTCGCACCAGCCACCCCGGACGAAATACCGAGCGACTCGAGGAACGGGACCTGGTGCACGATCAGCGCCGTTGTCCCGAACCCCATCCCCGCCGTCCCAAGCGCGAGAAGGATGAACGACTTCGTTCGAACCGCCTTCCGCGGCGGTATCCCCCAGTTGAATCCCCGTAGCTCGAAACCGATGTCGTTGTCGGCAGTCGCGATCCCGTCCATCGGCTGAGGGTGGTCGAGTGGGCGGTTCCGCACCTGGAGACCGAGCGGCACGCCGAGCAGCAGAACGATGAGCCCCATCCAGCGCAAGGCGCCGCGCCATCCCGCCGCATCCACCAGCCACGCGACCCCCACCACCAGCGTCCCCGCGACACCTCCACCAAGTGTCATCACCGAGATCGCGCGCGCCCGCCGCCGTTCGAACCATGTCGCAGTCGCCACCATCCCCACCTGCCCACCGGCCGAACTCGTGCCCAGCGCAATCACGATCATCGCCAGGTAGAACTGCCAGAGGTTCTCCATGAACGACATCATCACGACGCCCAGCGCCATCAGCCCGATGCCACCGATAAGCACCCGTCGCGGCCCGAAGCGGTCCACACCGACCCCCACCAGCGGCGCCGCGAGCCCTCCCGCTTCCGTGCGCAGCGAAAACGCGAACGCCACCGCCGCGTTGCTCCAGCCGAACTCCTCTCGCACCGGCGTGAAGATCAGCCCGAACCCGTAGAAAAACGCCGCTCCGATCATCGTCACGATGAGGGCAACGGCGCCTACGACGAGCCAGCCTTCGTACACATTCGGGAAGCGGTTGCGGAGCAAGGGGCCACCCCTGGGGAGTGCCCGAACGATCGCACGTCGCCACCTCGCGGTCTACCGAAGGCGATTCGCGCCTCCGCGGCGCGCCCATACAATGGCCGCATCGAAACGGAAGCGCCTCCCTCCCCTCGTCCTGCCGGGGCCACGCGATGACGCCGTCAATCAGCGTGGTCGTCCCCGCCTACAACCGCGAGCAGTACCTCGCCGCAGCGATCGCGAGCATCAAGGGCCAAACCACCCCTGCGGCCGAGATCATCGTCGTCGACGATGGCTCCACCGACGGCACCGCACGGATCGCCCACGGGCTTGCGGATGTCGTGATCGAACATGAGAACGCGGGCGTCGGCGCGGCGCGGAATACCGGCATCGCGGCAGCGAAGGGCGAATTCCTCGCCTTCCTCGACAGCGACGACCTCTGGACCGCGACGAAGCTCGAACGTCAGCTCGCCGCGTTGAACGAGGATCCCAGCCTGGACATGGTCTTCGGCGAAGCAATCCAGTTCCGCGGCGAACCTCCCGCGGGCGATGGGAATGCAGGCGTTCGGGAACCCGGCGTCATCGCTGGTGCCCTGCTCATCCGCCGCGCGACATTCCTCCGCGTCGGGCCGTTCGATCCC
>JBPPMX010000223.1:0-2723 GCA_051306275.1 Tepidiformaceae bacterium | reverse complement strand
GCGCCGACGGCGCTCCAGAACCTCACCGCCCTCAACAACGGTGATGCCTACTGGATGTACCTGCTGGAGGCCGTGAACGACTGGACTGTACCGACCAACCAGGACTAGTCCTGGAGCAGCTGACGGAGGAGTGGGCTTCGGCCCGCTCCTCCTGAAAGCCCACGAGGGGACCTCAAAATCCTCAGGCCGTTACAGATAAGGAATTGGAGCAACCAGAATGACGAAAATAGTGAAGGCGCTTGCGGCTTCCGGGTTTGCGGTCCTTGCGGTCGCGTTGTTCGGCATTGCGATGTCGAGTAGCGCGGGAACCGTGAGTGCCCAGACACCGCCGGCGGCGCCCTCCGCGTTCTTCGGTGAGGTGAGCGTCGATGGCGCTCCCGTCGCCAAGGGGACGCTGATCGAAGCCGTGGTCAACGGGTCCGTGTGTGGCGATGGCCGCACGGGCGACCCGGGCGTCGGTGGAGATGACAACTACGCCATCCAGGTCCGCGCCTTTGACCCCCAGGGTCTCAATGGCGAGGACTGTGGGAGCACGGGTGATACCGTGATCTTCTACATCGGTGGTGTCTCCGCCGGTATGGTCGGTGGCACCGGCGTGTGGAACAGCTCGACCGCGCAGCGCGTGGACCTGAGCTACACCACCCCGACCGTCGCCCCGACGACGGGCAGCGCGACACCGGGAACCGGCACGCCGGGAACCGGCACGCCTGGAACTGGGGCGGCAACGTCCACCCCGAAGGCGCCGACGACAGGCGCTGGCCTGGGCACTGATGACAGTGGCTCGGCCACCTGGCTGTACGTTGCGCTTGGTCTTGGCGCGGTGGCCTTTGGAGCGAGCGGCGTAGCCGTAGCGCGCAAGAACCGCTAACCCAGTCCATTCGGACACCAGAACAAGAAGAGGGGCTCCTACGGGAGCCCCTCTCTTTTCGTCCTACCGCAGCGGCAGCTCGATCGTCACAGTCGTCCCCTTCCCCACCTCCGATGCCACCCGCACCCAGCCGCCGTGTGCCTGCACAACCCCGTAGGTAATGGCGAGGCCCAGCCCGGTCCCGATGCCTGCCGCTTTCGTCGTGAAGAACGGTTCGAACGCTCGCAGACGCGTCTCCTCGTCCATACCGCTGCCCGTGTCCGCCACGCGTACCTCCGCGTGTCCGTCGACCACCGTCAGCGTTACCCGCACCTCCCCCGCCCCGGTGATTGCGTCTCGCGCGTTCAGGATGACGCTCAGGAGCGCCTGTTCGAGCTGAGTGGCATCTCCCTCGGTCTCCACTGGTTCGCCTGGTAGGCTCACCACCACGCGCAGTGGTCGCCCGAGGGCCGGGGCAGCGCCCGCAAGCGCGCGCCTCACCACGTCACCCAGGTCGATCCGCTGGAACGCCACCATCCCGCCCCGCGCGAACGTCAGCAGTTGCCAGGTGAGCGTTGCCGCCTGGCGCGCCGATTCCTCAAGGTAACCCAGGTGCTCACGATCGATCTCCGAAAGACCCGGCGAACGTTTCACGAGACCGGCGAACCCGAGAATCGTCGTGAGCCGGTTGTTGAAGTCGTGCGCGATCGCCCCCGCCATCGCCCCCAGCGATTCCATCTTCTGTCCCTCGAGCAGCTGCCGCTGGATCCGTTCGCGCTCGGCCTCGCCCTCGGCGCCCCCGCTGCGCTCGGCGTCGAGCATACGAATCGTCCGCGTGAGCTCCTCCCGCAACTCGGCGACCTCAAGTGCGGCGCCGATCGGCTGAGCGACCTCCTCCAGGAGCCCTGCGTCCGCATCCGTGTACTGGCCGGGCAGTGTACTCGCCACCAGCACCTCGAAAGCCGCTTCCCCCCGCCTGACCGTAGCGCGGATGACCGAGCCGGCGCCGGCCCGCGCAATGCCGTCTGCCGCGACCAACCCGTGCATATCCTCACGGATCTCCGCGTAGTCCGCCCGAAAAATCGCTCGAATGAACCCGCAGGCGGAAGACGCGAGTTCCCCCGCCGGGAGCCCCCGTTCTCGTTCGAGGTGAATCCACAATCTCTGGAGCGGTGTTGGCGCTTCGCCCAAAACGTGGAGCCCGGCCCTTTCCCCCGCCCGCGCGCCCTCTATCGAGCGCACCGCGCAGAGCTACGATAATCTCCCGTCCGGTCGACCGCATAGACCCCGCATGGAGGGTCGGACGGTCGTCGCGGGGCTCGCTCCGGGGCTGCCTTGCCCGTCACGGCGCCCAGCGCGTCCCCGCGCGCATGAAGAGGATGTAGGTTGCGCCCGGCTCCAGCCAGTTCAGCGTACTCGCATACCCCGGGGCCGATGGGATGTACCGCAGCCACGCCTCGTTCGCCTCGTCCCAGTGATAGGCCGCGACCAGGGTGTCGCCCAATCGATCCAGCGCACTGTTCGCCGTCCGCCGGCGCTCCCCGTACTCGACGTAATTCGCGCCGGGGACGAGGGCATAGGCGCCCGGCTCGCCCGGGGGATCGACGACCGCGGGCGGCACTGGCGTCGCGGGCACCGCCGGAGGGGCCCCAGTCGGCGCGGGCGCGCCGTCCGTCCCCCCGGTTCCCAGAGGCACATCGAAGGCTAGTCCGAAGTTCGTCACCCAGGTCCCGCCCGGCGCGACCGCGATCCCCATCGACAGGTACTGCCCCGCAACGAGGTTCGCCTGGTGGCTCGGTGACGCCATCCACGCCGCCACGACATCGGTCGCCGCTGGGATCCCTCCCGCGATGTTCTCCCCGACCGCCCCGCCCGG
>JBPPMX010000222.1:0-2125 GCA_051306275.1 Tepidiformaceae bacterium | reverse complement strand
TGAGCGGCTGGCCGAGGCTGAGATAGCCGAGGCCGACATCGGCGAGGCGGGCGAGGATCGCGTGGGCGGCTGGGGTACGAGCTTCGCCGGCGGCGAAAAACTCTGCGGCGGCGGCGACGGGCATGGCGAGCGCTTCGGCGATGTTCAGTCCGCCGAGGCGGTACTCAAGGACGGCGGCCTGGTAGCGGCGTCCGTCGCACTCGTCGCAGGTGGAGGCGACACCGGCCATCATCGCGAGGTCTGTGTAGATGACGCCGGCGCCGTTGCAAGCAGGGCAGGCGCCTTCGGAGTTGGCGCTGAAGAGCGCGGGCTTGACGCCGTTGGCCTTCGCGAAGGCGGAACGGATCGGGTCGAGGAGGCCGGTGTAGGTGGCGGGGTTGCTGCGGCGAGAGCCACGGATGGCGGCCTGGTCGACGGCGACGACGCCATCGCGGGACGAGACGGAGCCGTGGATGAGTGAGCTTTTCCCGGAGCCAGCAACGCCGGTGACGACCACCATCACGCCAAGGGGGATGTCGCCATCGACGCCCTGGAGGTTGTTGGCAGTGGCTCCGCGGATCTCAAGGACGCCGGTGCGTGTCCGGACGGAGGGCTTCAGGGAGGCGCGGTCATCCAGGTGGCTACCGGTGAGGGTGTCGCTGGCACGGAGGCCTTCGACGGTGCCTTCGAACACGACCTCGCCACCGGCGGTGCCAGCGCGGGGGCCGAGGTCGACGACGTGGTCCGCGATCTGGATCATCTCGGGCTTGTGTTCGACGACGAGGACGGTGTTGCCCTTGTCCCGGAGCTGGAGGAGGAGTTCGTTCATGCGCTGGATGTCGTGGGGATGGAGGCCGACCGTGGGTTCGTCGAAGACGTAGGTGACGTCGGTGAGGGAGGAGCCGAGGTGGCGGATCATCTTCGTGCGCTGGGCTTCGCCGCCGGAAAGGGTGCCAGAGGGCCGATCGAGCGAGAGGTAGCCGAGGCCGATCTCGACGAAGGAGTCGAGGGTGCGGCGGAGGGCCGCGAGTAGTGGGGCGACGGAGGGTTCTTCGAGGCCGCGGACCCATTCGGCGAGGTCGCTGATCTGCATGGCGCAGACATCGGCGATGTTCTTGCCGTCGATCTTCGAGGAGCGGGCCTCGGGGCTCAGGCGGGTGCCCTCGCAGTCGGGGCAGGTGGTGTACGTGACAGCCCGCTCGACGAAGGCGCGGATGTGGGCCTGCATGGCGTCGACATCTTTCGAGAGGTACGACTTCTGGATCTGCGGGATCAGGCCGGTGTAGGTGAGATTGATCCCATCGACCTTGATCTTCGTCGGCTCCTTGTGGAGGAGGTCATAGAGCTCGTTCTTGTTGTAGTCGCGGATGGGCTTGTCGGGGTCGAAGAAGCCGCAGCCGCGGTAGATGCGGCCGTACCAGCCATCCATGCTGTAGCCGGGGACGGTGAGCGCGCCTTCGTTAAGAGACTTGCTGGCGTCGTAGAGGGCGGTGAGGTCGAAGTCGTTGACGGCGCCCATGCCCTCGCAGCGGGGGCACATCCCGCCGAGGCGGTTGAAGGTCGCCTTCTCAGTCTTCGTCTTGCCCGCGCCGCGTTCGATGGTGATCGCTCCGCTGGCGCGTACGGATGGGACGTTGAAGGAGTAGGCGTTGGGGGAGCCGATCTGGGGCTGGCCGAGCCGGCTGAAGAGGATTCGGAGCATGGCGTTGGCATCGGTGGCGGTGCCGACGGTGGAGCGGGCGTTGGCGCCCATGCGCTCCTGGTCGACGATGATGGCGGTGGTGAGGCCGTCGAGGACGTCGACGTCGGGGCGGGCGAGCGTGGTCATCATGCCCTGGAGGAAGGCGCTGTAGGTTTCGTTGATGAGGCGCTGGGACTCTGCGGCGATGGTGCCGAAAACGAGCGAGGACTTGCCGGAGCCGGAGACGCCCGTGAAGACGGTCAGGCGGCGCTTGGGGATATCGACGCTGACGTCCTTGAGGTTGTTGACGCGGGCGCCCAGCACGCGGATCAGGTCGTGACGGTCGGCATCGTGGTGCGCCGACGACGGGATGTCCGCCCCCGTGATCGTGGTCATCCGACTCAGCGGCGATCGTGCCGAACACCAGCGAGCTCTTGCCGGACCCGGAGACGCCGGTGAACACCG
>JBPPMX010000221.1:0-2581 GCA_051306275.1 Tepidiformaceae bacterium | reverse complement strand
CGCTGCACCATCGAGGCGGGCACCCCGGCAGACTTGAGCCGCGCCGCCAGCTCCCACCCGTCCACATCGGCGCACCAACGGCTGAGGCTCGCGTCGATCTCGGCGTCACATTCGAGCCGGCTTCTCAGGTCGTCGAGCCGGGCGTCCGCGAAACGCCCGAGCGGCGCAATCGCGCACAGCGCCCGCCACTGGTCCGGGTTCTCGCATGCGATCGCGATGTAGCGCTCCGTCCCACGCACCGCGTAGATCCCGTGCGGACACGCCCGGTTCGACTCGTGTCCCGCCGCCTTCGCGACTCGTCCGTTGACCGTGTAATCCAGCACCAGCGGCTCGACGAAGTGGATCGACGCCTCCACTTGAGAGAGGTCGATGTGCTGGCCCTGGCCGGTTCGTGTCCGGTGCAACACCGCCGCCCCAACGACCGCCACACCGAATCGAGGCGCCACGAAGTCCGTAAACGCGCCCCATGGGCCCTTTGGCGGCCGGTCCGGCCAGCCGGTCACCCCGTGGAACCCCGCCAGCGCTGCCCCTTGACCCCCAAATCCACCGTAGCTTCGCTGCGGCCCGGTCTGTCCGCGAAGGCACGTGCTCAGCATGACCAGATCGGCTCGCCCTTCGCTGATCGTTGCGTAGTCCAGTCCGAGTTTCTTCATCGTCCCGGGCGTGAAGCTCTCCGTGACGACGTCCGCCCAGTCGATCAGGCGCCGCGCCACCTCATACCCATCCGGGGTCGCGATCTTCAGGCCGAGCCCGAGCTTCGAGCTATTGAAGTTCGCCTGGAACTGGGAGTTGTTTAGCCCGGGAGTAGCGTTCTTGAATGGCGGCGCCATCCGCAGAGCATCCGGGCGCGTCGCGGATTCCACATGGACTACCGTAGCGCCATGGTCCGCAAACGCCTTGCTGATGATCGGCCCCACGCCGACCCACGCGAAGTCCGCGATCTTCAGCCCTTCGAACGCCCGCTTCCGCACAACGCTGTGGTCGACCGGCGGCGCCGCGGGCAGATGCGTCGTTTCGACCAGCGCCTGGTCCTCGCCAAGCTTCGGTGCGGGCTTCCGCAACGCCACCGGCGTCCGTGTCAGACGCGCCCATGCCCCGGGGTGCCTCCGGCCCCCGATCTCTTCGAAGAATTTCCGATCGACCAGTTGCGCATCGCTCTCCAGGTCGCCCACGCTCATGATCGGCGCGAGCAGGAAATCGTGCGTGACGGCGCGGGCCATCAGCTCGTGCTTGCCCTTCGTCTTGAGGAACGCGTCCATCGCCGCCAGCGCGGAGGTAACAGTCTCCGCCTTCATCCGCCCTTCGAGGACCTCGTTTCCCCAGTCCCCCCAGTTGATCCCCTCAAGCTCGGGGGGACACACGCCCTCTTCCGTGAGCCAGTTCATCATCGCCTGGAACGTCCGCGCCCCGGTCCCCATGTGCGACGGTCCAAACGTCACATCCCCATCCCTGCACTGCCAGAGCGAACGCGGCGGGACGCCGGGGATGGGCTGCACCGGCGGACCGCTCCGCAGGTCGCTCGCCGCCTGGATGTCGTCACCGTGGTTCGGTGGATACCCGGTTGCGTTCATCAGCGTCCAGATCATCACCGTCTGCATCGAGACGTCCAGGTGCTGTCCGAGCCCGGAGCGCGCCCGTTCGTTCAGCGCGATGATGGTGTCCGCGGCAGCCTGTCCGCCCGCGTGAAACGCAGCCTGTGGGTACCCCACCGGGACCGGCGGCCGGTCGCCATCACCCTGCAGGCTGACGAGCCCGCCAGCCGCTTCGATCGTCAATTCCGTCGCCGGTGAGTGCGCCTCAGGCCCGCTCTGCCCGTACGGCGTGATCGAAACGTAGACGAGTTGCGGGTTCAGTTCGCGGATCGTGTCGTAGCCGAGCCCCAGCTTCTCCATCTCCCCCGGGTCGAACGACTCGACGAACACGTCAGCGCCCCGCAGCAGCCCCCGGAGCTTCTCGCGGTCGCGCGCGTCTTCGATATCGAGCACCACGCCGTGCTTCCCCAGGCCAACCGCCGCCCAGTACAGCGACCCCTCGATATCCCCCTCCCGGCCCGCTTCGAACGGCGGCAGACGCCGTGCCGCAGCCCCACCGGGCGGCTCGATCTTGATCACCTCGGCCCCGAGGTCGGCGAGGAACCGCCCGCACATCTCCGCGCGTTCCGTCGCGAGATCGATCACCCGGAACCCCGTGAGTGGCCCCGCTGAATCGCTGTCTGTCATCTCTGGCCCCCTCAGGCGCTATCCCCCGCGCCCGCTGCTCATCGCCGCTATCCTAACGACTCCACTCGCCCCCCGTCAGCCCTTTCCAGACTCCGTCAGAAAAGTTGCTGCGCAGCAACCCGTTCGGGGTAACGACTCGGCCCCGGCTGGTCTCGCCCCGCGACTTCCAGCGCGGTACCGTTGATCCACAATCCTGATGTCGACTCGAACCCACCGTGGCGCCCTGTCATCGGCTTCGCCCATGCGAGCCTGGCTTCTGGTGCTCGCTTTCGCCCCGTCGCTCCTCGTCCTGGGCCACTGGGAAATTCCCGTGGTCCCTAGCCCGGGGACCGAGGTCGCCATCGGCTTCCCGATCGGCGGGC
>JBPPMX010000220.1:0-11165 GCA_051306275.1 Tepidiformaceae bacterium | reverse complement strand
GACGAGTTCTTCGTCTCGGACGGAGATGAGGAGCGCGTGGTCGATCTTCGCGCCACGGGAGGCAAGGGCTTCGTCGAGCGCCTGGGCCTGGACGACGTTCCGAGGGAAGCCATCGAACATCGCGCCTTCGGCGGCGTCGGGGCGGCCGATGCGCTCAAGAAGCATCTTGATGGTGACTTCGTCGGGGACGAGGTCGCCGCGGTCCATGAAGGTCTTCGCGAGGAGGCCGAGTTCCGTTTCGCTCTTCACGTTCTCCCGGAACATGTCGCCGGTTGAGATGTGAAGAAGCCGGGTGGTCTCGGTGATGCGCTGCGCCTGGGTGCCCTTGCCGGCCCCGGGAGGACCAAGTAGTACGACGAACATTAGCGGATGAACCCTTCGTAGTTACGCATGAGGAGCTGAGCCTCGAGCTGCTTCATGGTGTCGAGCACGACGGCAACAACGATGAGGAAGCCGGTGCTGGAGATGGTGAGCGCCTGGACATCGGAAACGAGTCCGATGAAGAACGGAATGACCGCGACGAAACCGAGGAAGAAGGCGCCGCCCCAGGTGATTCGGGTAACGACACGCATGAGATAGGCCTCGGTCGGCGGGCCAGGGCGAATGCCGGGGATGAACGCACCCTGCCGCTGGAGAGTCTTCGCCATCTGCTGCTGCTGGTACTGGACCATCGTGTAGAAGAAGGTGAAGACGACCACGAGGAGGAAGAGGAAGCCCCAATACAGGCCGCTGCCGGAACCGCCGCGGCCGCCCTGGAACTGGTTCACGAAGAAGTTCGCGACACTGCCGATCCATCCGCCGGAGTTGACGAAGTACTGGGCAAGCGTGGCGGGCAGGATCATGATCGAGAAGGCGAAGATGAGCGGGATCATGCCGGCCATGTTCACGCGGAGCGGGATATGGCTCTGCCCCTGCTGGCGGTACATCCGCCCGCCTCTAAATGCAGACCTGGCGTATTGGACCGGGACACGGCGCTGGGCCTCCTGGAAGAAGACGACGAGGAAGATGAGCCCGAAGGCGAACGCGGTGATGACCACGATGCCGACGATCGACTCGGTCGAGAGGTTCGGGATAAGGCCGGGGAGGGTCGCAACGATACCGCCAAAGATGATGATCGAGATGCCGTTCCCGATACCGTTCTCGGTGATGAGTTCGCCGATCCAGACGAGGAACATGGTCCCGGCGGCAAGGGTGAGCAGCGTCGCCCAGGTGCCGAGGACGTCGTTCTGGAAGCCGAAGTCGCGGACGACATCGGTGCCCTGGCTGTTAATGAAGACGATCTGGCCGTAGCCCTGGACCATGGCCATCGGGACGGCGATCCAGTGCGTGTAGAGCTGGATGCGGCGGCGGCCCTGTTCGCCTTCCTCCTGCAGCGCGCGCAGCTGCGGGATAAGGGGCGTCATGATCTGCATAATGATAGAGGCGGTGATATAGGGGTACACGCCGAGCGCGGCGACGGAGAGGTTCTGGAGCGCGCCGCCGGAGAAGATGCTGAGGAAGTCCAGGATGGCGTTGCCTTCGAAGGCAGCGTCGAGCGCATCGCGGTCGATGTTCGGAAGCGGAACATGCGCGACGAAGCGGAACACGATCAGCATGGCGAACGTGAACAGGAGCTTCTGGCGCACGTCCGGCTGCCGGAACGCGTCGACCATCGCCTGGAGAAGGCGGGGGCGTGCGACTCCCTGGACTGCCATTCGCTAGGCTTCCTTCTCTTCGGCGACGGCTGCTTCGAGGACGGTGGCTGTACCGCCGGCGGCCTCGATCTTCTCGCGCGCGGAGGCGCTAAAGCCGTGGGCTGAGACGGTGAGCTTCTTCGTGAGGTCACCGTTTCCGAGGACCTTCACCGGGGTTCTGAGATCCTTGACGACGCCGGCGGCGCGAAGGACTTCGACGGTCACGGTGGCGCCGCTGTCGAAGCGCTCGAGGGCGGCGACGTTTACCGGCTGGTATTCGGTACGCCACTTGTTGTTGAAACCGCGGAGGGTCTTGAAGCGGCGGTAGATGGGCATCTGGCCGCCTTCGAAGCCGAGGCGCACGGGCTTACCACTGCGAGACTTCTGGCCCTTGAGGCCCTTGCCCGCATAGGTGCCGTGCCCGCTGCCGTTGCCGCGACCGACACGCTTCTTGGCATGCGTTGCGCCGGGATTGGGTTTGAGTTCATGGGCGCCGAAGCTCATTCAGCTCCCCCTTCTTCGAGCGTGACGAGATGCTGAACCGCGGCGACCATGCCACGGATGGTGGGCGTATCGGTGTGCTCAACGGTCTGGTTGAGGCGGCGGAGGCCCAGCTTCTTGATGGTGTCCTTCTGGTCCTGGCGATAGCCGATGGCGCTCTTGCGGTAGGTGACGCGGACAGTGGCCATTAGCTGACCCCCTGCGAAACGGCCAGGCGGCGGGCGCGGGCGCCTTCCGGGTCACGCATCTGGCCGAGGCCGGAGATGGTGGCGCGGGCAACGTTAATGGCGTTGCGGCTGCCAAGCGACTTCGCGAGGACGTCGGTGACGCCGGCTGCTTCCATGATGGCGCGGACAGCGCCGCCCGCGATGACGCCGGTACCCTGGCTGGCGGGCTTGATAAGGACGCGCGCGGCGCCGTACTCAGCCATCAGCGGCTGGGCAACGGTGCCACCCTTCATGGGGACGCGGATCATGCCCTTACGCGCGGCGGCCGAGCCCTTGCGAATCGCTTCGGGGACTTCGTTCGCCTTGCCGAGGCCGACACCGACGCCGCCGTGGCCATCGCCGACGACGACGAGGGCGCTAAAGCTAAAGCGGCGACCGCCCTTCACTACCTTGGCGACGCGGTTGATGTAGACGACCTTTTCGGTCAGTTCTTCCTGGCCGCGATCGAATTCGTTGACCATGTGCTAGAACCCCAATCCGGCTTCACGAGCGGCGTCGGCGAGTGCCTTCACCCTGCCATGGTACTGGTAGCCGCCGCGGTCGAAGACAACCTTGTCGACGCCGCTGGCGCGAGCTTTTTCTGCGACGGCCTTGCCAACGGCGACGGCCTGTTCGGTCTTGGTCTTGCCTTTGAGGGCGCTCGCAAGGTCCTTATCGATATCGCTGGCGGCGACAATGGTGCGACCAGCGACGTCATCGATGACCTGCGCATAGATGTGAGTGGAGCTGCGGAAGACGTTGAGCCGCGGGCGCTCGGGGGTGCCAGCGACGCGACGGCGGACGCGCGCGTGACGCCGAACGCGTGCAGCTCGGGTGGTGTCCTGGCTCATTACTTGCCTACCTTCCCGGACTTGCCGGCCTTGCGGCGGACGCGTTCGCCTTCGTAGCGGATGCCCTTGCCCTTATACGGCTCGGGTGGCCGGAGCTTGCGGATGTTCGCCGCGACCTGGCCGATCTGCTCTTTGTCGCTGCCCTGCACGAGGATGCGGGGGCCTTCGACGACAAAGGTCACGCCTTCTGGCGGGGTGACGACGACGGGGTGGGAGAAGCCGAGCGCGAGTTGGAGGTTCGAGCCCTGCATCTGCGCACGGTAGCCGACACCCTGTACTTCGAGGGTGACCGTGAAGCCGGTGGTCACGCCGACGACCATGTTGTTCAGAAGCGAACGCGAGAGGCCATGGAGGGCGCGTACCTTGCCTTCGTCAGAAGGCCGGGTGACGACGATGCGTCCGTCGTCGTCACGGGTGAACGCGACGAGGGCGGGGAACTGGCGTTCGAGCTTCCCACGGGGACCCTTCACCGAGATGAAGTTTTCGTCGGAGATAGTGACCTCAACGTTGCTGGCGAGGGCGACTGGCTGGCGGCCGATTCGTGACATGTTTTGGCCTCCTTACCAGACGTAGCAGAGAAGCTCGCCGCCGACTTGCTGCCGGCGGGCTTCCTGCCCGGTCATGATTCCCTTGGGAGTCGAGAGGATGGCGATGCCGAGTCCACCGTAGACGCGCGGGATTTCGCGCTGTTGTACGTAGACGCGGAGGCCAGGCTTGCTGATGCGCTGGAGCCCGTTGAGGACGGGCTGCCGGCGACCGGCATAGCTCAGTTCGACCTTCAGGTTCGATTGTGGCTTGCCCGCTTCTTCGACGATGGCGAAATCGCGGATGAAGCCTTCGGCCTTTAGCACGCTGGCGATGGCCACCTTCATCTTCGATGCGGGCATGGTGACGGCGTCGTGCCGGGATGCGGCCGCATTGCGGATGCGGGTGAGCATATCGGCGATGGGGTCACTCATACTCATTGGTTCACTTCCCTCTGCCTGATGCTTACCAGCTGGACTTTGTGACGCCCGGGAGGAGGCCACGGTGGGCCATTTCCCGGAAGGTGATGCGCGAAAGGCCGAACTTGCGGATGTAGCCCTTGGGCCGGCCGGTAACAACGCAACGGTTGTGGATACGAGTCTTGCTGCTGTTGCGGGGGAGCTTCCGCAGCTCGGCATAGAGCTGCGCGACGGTCTCCGGGTCGCCCCAGGCCTTGTGCAGCTCTTCCTGGATCTGCTTGCGCTTGGGAGCGAACTTTTCGTTCAGCTCTTTCCTGCGCTGGTCGCGATTGACGATGCCCTTGGATGCCATCGTGTTTCCCCCTAGTTCCGCTGAAACGGCATGCCCATGAGTTCGAGCAGGCGGCGTCCTTCGTCGTCAGTTGGCGCGGAGGTCACGATGGTGACCTGGAGTCCGCGAACCTTGTCGACCTTGTCGTAGTCGATTTCCGGGAAGATGAGTTGCTCCCGGATACCGAGGCTGTAGTTACCGCGGCCATCGAAGGCGTTGCGGTTGAGACCCTGGAAGTCGCGGATTCGAGGCAGCGCTGCTGCGACGAGGCGATCGAGGAATTCGTACATGCGGGCACCCCGGAGGGTGCACATGACACCGATCGGGTTGCCTTCGCGCAGGCGGAAGTTCGCGATCGACCGCTTGGCGCGGGTGATGACGGGCTTCTGCCCGGTGATGGCGGAGACCTCATCGGCTGCACGATCGAGGGCGTTAGCATCGGTGAGGGCTTCGCCCATGCCGATGTTGACCACGATTTTCTCGATGTGGGGGACTTGCATCACGTTCTCGTACTTGTACTGCTCGAGGAGCGCAGGGACGACTTCCTTGCGGTACTTCTCAAGCAGCCGTGGGAGTTCGGCTGTGGCGGTTGTCATTCGATGTCCTCGCCGCTCCGCTTGCCGACCCGGACGAGCGTGCCATCTTCGCGCGCACGGAAGGTGACGCGGGTGGGCTGATCGGTGTTGGGGTCGATAAGCATGAGATTGCTGATGTGAATCGCCGCTTCCCGCTCGATGATCTGCGACTTCTGGCCAGCGGCGCGAGCGCGCTGGTGCTTCTTGATCATGTTGACGCCATCGACGATCACGCGGTTAGTCTTGGTGATCACCTGTCGGACGGTCCCGCGCTTCCCGCGATCCTTCCCAGCAAGCACCACGACGCGGTCGCCCCGCTTAATCTTGGCTGGCATCTAGAGGACCTCCGGGGCGAGGGAGACGATCTTCATGTAGTTGCGGTCGCGGAGTTCGCGGGCAACGGGCCCGAAGATGCGGGTCCCACGAGGATTCTCGCCGTCGCTGGCCAGGAGGACAGCGGCGTTCTCATCGAAGCGGATGTAGGAGCCATCCTTGCGTCCGTATTCCTTGGCGACGCGGACGACGACTGCCTTCACGACGTCGCCCTTCTTGACGTTGCCGTTGGGCTGAGCCGCCTTCACCGAGGCGACAATGACATCGCCCGGGCGCGCGTAGCGGCGGCGGCTGCCACCGAGGACGCGGATGCAGAGAAGCGAGCGGGCGCCGGAGTTATCGGCGACTTTGAGGCGGCTTTCCTGCTGAATCATGCCTTCTCATCCTCCGCGGTGGCTTCGGCTTCGGCTTCGACCTGCGCGCTCGGGGCGACCTGGACGGTCTGCTCGATCTCGCGGCCGATGGTCTCGGGCTGGATGTCGGCGACATCGCCCTGGTTCAGGACTTCGAGGACGCGCCAGCGCTTGTCACGCGAGATGGGGCGTGACTCTTCGATGCGGACGGTATCGCCGAGCTTGGCGCTGTTAGTCTCGTCGTGGGCCTTGAAGCGCGTGGTGAGCGTCATGACCTTGTGATAGAGGCGGTGCTTCTTGCGGCGCTCGACGGCGACGACGACGGTCTTATCCATCTTGTCGCTGACGACGGTCCCGAGGATGGTTCGGCGTTCACCCATGGTTATTCCTCCACCCCTGCGGCTTCGAGCTGACGTTCGCGCCGGATGGTGCGAAGGCGGGCGATCTTGCGGCGGATGTTGCGAAGCTCGCGGTAGTTCTGAAGCTGCCGCGAAGCGTGCTGAAAACGCAGTGTGAAGAGCGCCCGGTAGGCCTCGTTGATTTCGTGGTCGAGGCGCTGGTCATCAAAGCGCCGGACTTCTTCGGTCGTTTGTTTCGGCATGGCTAAAGCACCAGGTCATCGCGCGCCACTATTTTCGTGGGCACGGGGAGTTTGTGGGCGGCGCGCCGGAGCGCTTCGCGGGCAACGACTTCGGGTACGCCGGCAACCTCGAAGAGGATGCGGTTGGGCTTGACGACGGCGACCCACTTATCGGGTGCGCCCTTACCGGAACCCATGCGGGTTTCGGCAGGCTTCGCGGTGACGGGCTTATCCGGGAAGATCCGGATCCAGACCTTGCCACCGCGCCGCATCTGATTGGTCATCGCTCGGCGGGCGCTTTCGATCTGGCGGGAGTCGATCCAGGCGGCGCCTTCGGCCTGGAGGCCGAGTTCGCCGAACGCCATGTAGTTACCGGTCGTCGCGATGCCGCTGCGGCGGCCGCGATGGGTCTTGCGGTGCATTACGCGCCGTGGCTGAAGCATTAGTCGCCACCCTCTTTGGATTCGCGGGCGACGGCGGCCTGCTGCTCCATAGTGATAGCGGTGTGAGCCGGGGCATCGGGGTCGACGACGACGGGAGCCACCGGGGCATCGGCGACCGCGACGGGGGCGGCAGCGACGGGCGCGAGTTCGACTTCGCGCTCAACCGGGAGAGCGCGCTCGGCGAGGATGTCGCCCTTGTAGATCCAGACCTTCACGCCAATGCGGCCGAAGGTGGTCGCGGCTTCGGCGATACCGTAGTCGATGTCGGCGCGAAGCGTGTGACGCGGGACGCGGCCAGCGGTGTCGGATTCGCGGCGGGACATTTCGGCCCCACCGAGACGGCCGGCGACAGCAACCTTCACGCCCTTGGCGCCGCGCTGCATGGTCCGCTGAACGGCCTGCTTTACGGCGCGGCGGAAAGCAACGCGCCGTTCGAGCTGGTCGGCGACGGAGCGCGCGACAAGGAAGGCATCGAGTTCCGGGGTCCGGATTTCCTGGATGTTGACGCGGACGCGACCGCCCGTGAAGCGCTCGAGAGCGCCACGGAGCTCTTCGACGCGGCCGCCACCACGGCCGATGACGATGCCCGGCTTCGCGGTGTGGATCGTCACGGTCACGAGGTTGGCGTTGCGGTCGATCTCGATGTGGCTGATGCCGGCATCGGGGAGCTGACGCAGGAGGAAGCGGCGCAGATTGAGATCCTGGTGAAGCCGGACGGTGTAGTCCCGCTCCGCGAACCACTTCGATTCCCAGTCATAAATGATGCCTACGCGAAGGCCATGAGGATGGATTTTCTGTCCCATAGATGCCCTACCCCTCCCGCTCGTCGAGGATCACGGTGATGTGGCTGGAGCGCTTGAGGATCGGGCTCACCCGTCCGCGGGAGCGGGGGCGAAAGCGCTTCAAGGTGCGTGCTTCGTCGGCGAAGGCGCGCTTGATGTAGAGGTCGTCTACGTCGAGCGAGAAGTTGTTTTCGGCGTTGGAGGCGGCCGAGAGGACGACCTTCGAAACCGGGCGGGCATGGGGCGACTGGGCATAGCGCAGGAGCGCGAGTGCCTGGTCGACGCTCAGCCCGTTCAGCCTATCGAGGATGAGGCGGACCTTGCGCGGCGAGACGCTGATGTTCTTGGCGGTAGCCTTAACTTCCATCGTTAGCGCCTCACCTTGCTCTGGCGGTCACTCTTGGAGATGTGGCCGCGGAACGTGCGTGTGGGGGCGAATTCGCCGAGCTTGTGGCCGACCATGTTCTCGGTGATGAAAACCGGCACATGGCGGCGGCCGTCGTGGACAGCGATCGTCATCCCGAGCATGTCGGGGAGGATGGTCGAAGCGCGCGACCAGGTGCGGATGACCGCCTTCTGGTTTGCATCGCGGAGCGCCATGACCTTCTTCTCGAGCGAAGGGTGGACGAAAGGTCCTTTCTTCGTTGAACGCGACATGGTGTGCTCCTACTTCGTTCGACGCCGGACAATGAGTTTGTCCGTGCGCTTGTTGTTGCGTGTGCGGTACCCGAGGGCGGGCTTGCCCCAGGGGGTCTTCGGGCCGGGCATACCGACCGGTGCGCGGCCTTCGCCACCACCGTGCGGATGGTCGCGCGGGTTCATGACGGCGCCACGGACCTGCGGGCGGCGGCCACGGTGGCGCGTCCGGCCTGCCTTGCCGAGCTTCACGAGCGAGTGTTCGACGTTGCCGACCTGGCCGACGGTGGCCATGCAGCCCATCGGGACGCGGCGCATTTCGCCGCTGGGGAGGCGGACGAGGGCGTAGTCGCCTTCCTTCGCCATGAGCTGCGCGGAGACACCGGCGCTGCGGACGATCTGTCCGCCCTTGCCCGGGGTGAGTTCGATGTTGTGAATCTGCGTACCCGTGGGGAGGTTCGCGAGGGGAAGGCTGTTCCCGACGCGGACTTCAGCATCCGGGCCGCTCACGAGGGTCGAGCCAACGGTCAGGCCGTTCGGCGCGAGGATGTAGCGCTTTTCACCGTCGGCGTACTGGAGGAGGGCGATGCGGGCCGTACGGTTGGGGTCGTACTCAACAGAGACGACGCGCGCAGGCACGCCCGGCTTATTCCGCTTCCAGTCGATGATGCGGTAGAGGCGTCGGGAACCACCGCCACGATGGCGGACGGTGATGCGGCCCTGCTGGTTGCGGCCAGCGTTCCGCTTGAGCGCGACCGTGAGCGACTTTTCAGGGCGTGACTTCGTGATCTCCTGGAAGGAGTGACCACTCGCGTTACGACGCCCGGGGGAGGTCGGCTTGAACTGCTTAATCGGCATGGCCTAGATCCCCTCGAAGAGTTCGATTTTGTCGCCCGGGACGAGGGTCACAATGGCCTTCTTCCAGTCGGGCTTGTTGGTAACTTTGCGGCCGAAGCGGTGGGGCTTGCCCTTCACCTTCATGGTGTTGACGCTCACGACCTTGACGCTGAAGGCGAGTTCGACGGCTTCTTTGATCTGGTCCTTGTTGGAGCGCAGGTCGACCGCGAAGACGTACTTGTTCTCGCCGGTGAGGACGGTGGTCTTCTCCGTGATGATGGGGCGAAGAAGGACGCCATACGGATGAATCTCGCGAGGCATTAGGCGACCACCTCCGCGCGGCCACGCCGGGGTTTCAGGTTGGCGCCGCCCCAGAGGGCTTCGACCTTGCGGACCGCTTCTTCCGTCATTACGACGTGGTGGGCGTTGATGAGGTCGACAACGTTGAGGTTCTGCGCAGGCATGGCCTTGGCACCCTCGAGGTTACGAGTCGCCTGGCTGAGATTCGGTTCGAACTCGCCGCTAACAACGAGTGCCGTCCGGGCGATGCCGAGGGCCGCGAAGGTCTCCTGGAGGATGCGGGTCTTCGGCTCGGAAGGGATGAGCCCTTCGACGACGATGATCGAGCCTGCGGAGGCGCGGCTACTGAGCGCCGAACGGAGCGCAAGGCGGCGCATCTGCTTCGGGAAGTCCTTGACGAAGCTGTGCGGCTTGGGGCCGTGGGCGACACCGCCACCGACATGGTGCGATGCGCGACTGCTGCCCTGGCGGGAGCGGCCGTTGCCCTTCTGCTTGCGGATCTTCGCGGTTGAGCCAGCGACTTCGCCGCGGCGCTTGGTGAAGGCATTGCCGGACCGACGGTTGCCCATCTGGGTGACGTAGGCCTGGTGAAGGACCGAGCCGTTGGGCTCGATCGCGAAGACCTCGTCTGCGGCATCGATTTCGCGGAGCGGTGCGCCCTTCGTATCAACGACCTGGAGTTTCATTTCGACACCTTCCGGGCGCGGCGGATGCGGACGAGGCCGCCATCGGGGCCGGGGACGGAGCCGGCGACGAAGATGACGCCACGCTCGTCGTTGCGTGCGATGACTTCGAGGTTTCGGACGGTGACGCGGGCAGCGCCCATGTGGCCTGCCATGCGGGTGCCCTTGTAGACTCGGCCGGGAGTGGTACCAGAGCCGATCGAGCCGGGGGCGCGATGGCGGTCACTCTGGCCGTGGGTCTTCGGACCACCAGCGAAGTGGTGGCGGCGAACGCCACCCTGGAAGCCCTTACCCTTGGAGGTCGCTGTTACGTCGACTTTCGAGCCCTGCTCGAAGAGGTCGACGCCGAGCTGGTCTCCTAAGGCGTACGTAGTCGAGCCATCGGTGCGGAACTCCGCGAGGTGGCGGAGGTTCGGCGCGCCGGCAGCCTTGAGGTGGCCACGTTCCGGGCTGTTCAACTTCTTGCTCTCGGCAAAGCCGATCTGGACGGCCTGGTAGCCTTCCTTTTCGGGCGTGCGGAGCTGTGTCACATAGCAGGGGCCAACCTCGACGGCGGTGGCGCCACGAAGGCGACCCCGTTCATCGAACAGCTGGAGTGTCCCCAGCTTGCGGCCCAGAAGTCCTTCGATGGTCATAGCGCTACAACTTGATCTCGATGTCGACGCCGCTGGGGAGTTGAAGCCGCATGAGCGTGTCCACCGTCTTTGATGTGGGTTCGATGATGTCGATGAGCCGCTTATGGGTACGGATCTCGAACTGCTCCCGCGAATCCTTGTAGATGTGCGGGCTGCGGATAACGCAGAACTTCTCGATCGCGGTAGGAAGCGGGACAGGGCCGGCGACAGCCGCGCCCGTGCGCTCAGCGGCTTCGACGATCTGCCGGGCCGACTGGTCCAGCAGGCGATGGTCGTACGCCTTGAGCTTGATGCGGATTTGCTGTCGTGCCATGGGTTGTCCCCTTCTCTTTCGGGCCGGTCGTTATGCGTTGATCTTGGTGACGACGCCGGCGCCGACGGTGCGGCCGCCTTCGCGGATGGCGAAGCGCAGGCCATCTTCGACGGCGACGGGCTGGATGAGTTCAACTTCCATGGTGATGTTGTCACCAGGCATCGCCATCTCCATCCCCTCGGGCAGCTT
>JBPPMX010000219.1:0-4210 GCA_051306275.1 Tepidiformaceae bacterium | reverse complement strand
GCGAGGGCGATGATCGCGCCGAAGAACGGAAGGTTCATGAGGTGCGGGTGGAGGTCGGCGAAGAGGAATGTCCAGTAGGGGAACTCGGTGATGTCGTTCGTGCCGAAGTGGACGCGGGAGCTGCGCCACCAGTCGTAGGGGCGAAGAGTGGCGTCGTCGAGGAGCCAGGCTTTGAACCCGCCGAGGAGGCCGACGGCGCCGCCCAGCACGGGTGTGCCGCTGAAGGTGGTCCAGGTGTTGACGGCCTGGAAGCGCTCGATGTTCTGGTGGAGGGTATCGAGGTTGCCGGCGATGACGAGCAGCGCAGCGCCGAGGACGCCCGCGATGATCGCCGGGCGCAGGGTGGTCGACATCGCGACGCCGGTGACCCTGCGGGTGGCGCGCGACGAGAAGGCGACGAGGTTGTGGACGGTCGAGAAGGCCGTGACGGCGGCCAGCGATGCGAAGGTCGGGACGCCGAGGTTGAAGGCGACTTCGGGGACGACCTGGAGGGCGCGGATGGGGACGGCAAGGAAAAACCAGCCCATGTAGTAGTAGTTCATGTAGCCGCCGCCGAACCAGGGGTCGTAGGGCGGCAGGGTGGTCGAGCGGGTGACGGCGGTGAGGTAGGCGACCTCCATGGGCTTTTCGCCGCCCGTGGGGTGGTACCAGATGTCCGGGTTCCAGGCGCGAAGGGCGAGGAATCCGAAGAACGCGACGAGGAAGAGCCCTTCGGTGACGGCGAATGTGGGCCAGCGTTCGCGGAGGTCGGTGCGGAGTGCGACGCGGCGACGCCATGCGAGGGAGAGGCCGGCGGCTATGGCGAGGGCGAACATCGTCCAGGACAGCGTGCCCGAGAAGTCGACGAACCCCCATGCGACGAGCGCCCAGGTCGGGAGGACGACCGCGGTGAAGCCGAGGACCTTCGAGAGCCCGTAGCCGCGGTCGGGGAGGGCGCGGAAGAGCCAGGTGACCCACGGGACGGCGGCGAAGGCGGCGAGTTCGAGCCAGAGCAGCCACCAGAGCCAGGGCGCGCCGCTCGTCCAGCCGTCGGGGTTGAAGACGTCGGACCAGGTGCCGCCGGATTGCTGTTTGGCGTAGTCGTCGGGGCGGAGCTGGAGGGCGTTCGTTGCCGCTTCGCCCGGAGACACGGCGATTGCGGCTTCGGAGCGGTCGGGCTGGAGGATGCGGAGGGTGTTCTCGCGCGAGTAGGCGTCGGTCTTCTTCCAGATGATCACGCGGGGGTGGTCGTAAACGCTGAACGCTTCTTCGGCGCCCTGGTCCGGGAAGTCGATGCCGAAGAGGCCCGGGTAGTTGGTGAACTCGGCGACCTTTTCGAAGCCGAGGGAGCCATCGAACAGCGCCTCGTAGTAGGCGACGGTGCTGGGGTACTTCGCCGGGATGCGGGGGATGGAGTCGTAGAGGCGGTTCGAGCTTTCGATGACGTAGTCGGTCTCGTCGAGGTCTTTGGTGAGCTCCATGACTTTTTCGGGGTTGTCGAAGTCGTAGGGGCTGAACTGGACGGGCACGAAGTCGTTGATGCGACTGTTCGGGAGGCTGAGCGGGAGGCCGTCGTCCCAGACCTGGTTGGAGAGCTTCGAGCCGGCGGGGACGTTTTCGGCGATCCATTCAGTGGCCTGGATGCGGCTGATGTCCCGCCCGTAAACGCCCGAAACGAAGGCGACGCCCCAGAAGAAGCTCCCGGCGACGAGGACGACGCAGGCGACCCGCGCGGCAGTGGGGATGCGCTGGCGAATGTCCGATCTTCGTGGCAGCCAGGCAGGGAGCGAGATGTGGGGGCGGGTTTCGGCCCATTCCCAGAGCCAGACGATGCCCGCCGCGCCGAGGACGGCCATCGCGGGGTAGATGGGGATGAAGTAGCGCATCGTGGGGACGAACCCGCGCCCTATAAAGAGGAAAAGGAACGCGACCCAGAAGATGAGCAGGAGGCTGGTCGCGTCGCGGTCGCGGACCATGCGCCAGGTGCCGCGACCGACGCCGAGGGCGACGGCGGCGGAGAGGAAGATGCCGAGCCCCCAGACGACCATGTTCACGAGTGGGAAGACGAATGGCGTGCGGCCGATCCACTGGATGTTCGGCGGGAAGTCGGTGCCGGTCTGGGTTTCGCGGAGGGCGTCGATATCGCGGACGAAGCGCTCGTCGAACTTCACCCAGTGGGTGAGGTGGAGGATGTCGCCTTGGGCAAGGGCGCCGAAGTCGATGACATCGAAGAAGCCGGGGCCGGCGAATGCGTACGGCTGGAAGATGCGGAAGACGAAGCCCGCTACGAGGAGTGAACCGAAGCCGCCAAGCGACGGGAGAATCAGCCCGCGCCATGGCACCTGCTCGCCGCTGTTGACGCCGCGCGGGTCGATCGCATTCACGATCCGGTAGTAGAGCGGGGGGAGGCCGGGGCCGATGCGCATGAGGACGGCGAGGGCGATCACGAGGAGCACCGGCAGGACGCTCAGCTTGCAGGCGATCGCGAGGCCGAGTGCAACGCCAGCGCCGGCGTAGTCCCACCAGTCCCCGCGTTTCCAGATGCGGGCGGAGAAGTAGACGACCGCGGTCGCGAAGAATCCGACGAAGGTTTCGGAGCCGAAGAAATGCGAGTACTGGAGATGGAGGACCGTGACCGAGAGCAGTCCCGCGGCGACCAGCCCCGCGCGGCGGCCGTAGAGGAAGCGGCCGAGTTCGTAGACGATGAGGACGGTAAGCGTATCGAAGATGGCGGAGAGGACGCGGCCGACGAGGTTGCTGTTGTAGCCGCCATCGAACACACGGCCGCCATCCGGGCGGTCGACGCCGACTCCGAAAACGCCGAGCGTATTGAAGAGCCAGTCGGCGGTCTGGTGGGTCGAGCCGTCGGCATCGCGGTCGAGCCATTCGGCGGTGATCTTGTTGAGGAAGAGGGGGAAGGTGCCGTAGACGAAGGTTGAGCCTTCGCTGCGGTTGTAGGGGTTCAGGGGGGAGTTGGCCGAGTCGAAGTACTCGCCGACAGAGCCGGGGATGCGGATGTCGCTCGAGACGATAGAGAGGAAGCGCTCGTCCGGGTGGAGGTGCTGGTTGCGGTCCCAGTTCACGTTGACGGTGCGAAGGGTGAAGGCGAACGCGAGGACCCAGACAAGGGCGAGCGCTTCGAGCCCATACTCCCGCACCCAGAGTTCGGCGCGGCTGCGGGCCGCCGGGGGGAGCGCCTGGGCCGGGGCGTGAGCGACGGCGGTCTCGAGTTCCGTCTCGAAGGGCCGTTCCTGGCTCATCGGCACCTTCCTGGCTGGCGACCGCTCACGGGGTGGCCGGCTTCACCGCGCGCAGGCAGATGTTCACTGCCGCGCCGCTATCGTATCGAGGCTTGTTCAAGCGATCGACCGCCGTGAAAGCGCGGATAAGGGTACGGAGGACCGGGCCCGGCTCACCGCCCCAGAAGGCCGAGCGGTCCGCCGCGCCTCCGGCGGCGCCGCGTTCGACGAGCGCCTTGCCCAGCCCGTAGACGAGGTGGTGTGCGAAGGGCATCGAGTAGCGCGTTTCGAGGTGGAGGTCGGTGACTTCGAAGCCGGCGGCGTGGACGAGGTCGCGGAGGCCGGGGGCGAGGTAGAGGCGCTGGTGGTCGGTCCAGATGCCGGACCAGGGCTCATCGCGGAAGTGGCCGCGGCCGAGGCGTTCACGGGTGCCGTTGATCGGGTCCCAGAGGAAGGGGTAGCGCTGGTGCGGGACGGTGACCGCGAGGACGCCGCCCGGTTTGAGGACGCGAATCGCCTCGGTGAGGGCGGCGCGGTCGTCGGGGAGGTGTTCGAGGACCTCCGAGAGGATGACTGTGTCGAAGGTACCCGCGCGGTAGGGCATGCGGGTGACGTCGCCCGCGGTAAGCGTCGCGCCGGAGGCCTCGCGCTGGGCGGCGGCTTCGCCGAGACGGTCGCGGCTGAGTTCGATGCCGTGGAGTTCGGCGTCGGTCGCCTGGGCGAGGAGGTAGAGGTAGAAGCCGAGCCCGCAGCCGGCGTCGAGGATGCGGTCGCCGGACTTCGGGGCGATGTAGTCGACGACCGTGCGCGCTCTCCGGCGGAATGCGATATCGGCATCCCAGCGGACAGCGGCGGAGACGGTTTCGCCCGGGTTAGCGGTTTGCGGCACGTTCCGCGGCGTCTCTGAGGATCGTTTCGTAGCCATCGACAGTCCGTTCGAAGTTGAAGATCGCGCTGATCTCCTCGCGAGTGCGTACGTAGGCCGGGCGGTT
>JBPPMX010000218.1:0-2941 GCA_051306275.1 Tepidiformaceae bacterium | reverse complement strand
CGGCTGCGCTCTACCGCGGCTCGCTCCTCACCCTCGTCGTCGTGAGCGTAATTGCCGTATTCCTTTTCGTCAGCCCTCCTTCGGACGACAGCGCGGCGAGCGAACCACGGGCTGTCGCCACCCAGCCACCGGCGGCCACCCAGGCGCCAACGCGCGACCCGGCTGCCCAGCCGACCGCAGCCCGCAGCACAACGCCTTCGACCCAGGCTTCGCCGACCGCCGGGGCCAGCCCAACCAGCGCCGATGGTTCGCGCACGCACACGGTTGTCCCGGGAGATACCCTCAGCGGGATAGCCGAGCAATACGGCCTCACCACGGACGAGATCCAGGCAGCCAACCCCAATGTAAGCTTCGACCCACTCGGACTGGGCGAAGTCCTCGTCATCCCGGGAGAATGATGCGATGCCAACGAAGCTGAGCGACTGGAAGAACGACCCCGACCTCCAGGAGGAGATCCGGATGCAGGGCATCCGTCGCAGCCTCGTGCGGAACGCGATCATCTGGACGCCCATCGCCCTCGTCGCGCTGGGGCTACTCCTCTTCTTCGCCTTCGACGAAATCACCGGCGGCAACCGCGGAAGCTGGTTCTTCGTCGGCGTCCTCACGGTCCTGAATATCCTCGTCGGCTACCAGTCCCTCTCCGCGCTGCGCGACCTCCTCGGCTCGCCTGCCGTCATCGAGGGCTACGTCACCCGGCGCTGGTCCCGCACCGATTCGTTCGTGATGCGCAGCCATTACATCCGGATCGCGAAGAAGATCCTGCGGGTCGACCGGCTCCTCCACGGGGACGTCGACCAGGGCGACTACCTCCGCGTCGAGTACTACCCGCACTCCGCGATCGTGATCCGCGTCAGCAAGATCGATCCGCCGGGGAAAGAACCCAGGTCCGCCTCGTCGTCGGCCGCCAGCTCGGCAGGCTGAGACCGCGCTTCGCCGTGGCAGATTCGAGCGGAGACGACGCCCCTGCCTACCGCGCCATCCGGGAGTTCGCGGACGACGAGCGGCCGCGCGAACGGCTCCTCAAGCATGGCCCGGATGTCCTCGCTGATGCCGAGCTTGTCGCGATCATCCTCGGCTCCGGCCTCCCCGGCGCGAACGTCCTCGACCTCGCGCGCGCCATCGTCGAAGCGCACGGCGGCCTGGCGGGGCTCGTCCGCGCCGATCCGAAAGCGCTCCAGCGCACGCGGGGGATGGGCCCCGCGAAAGCGGCGCAGCTCGCAGCAGCCCTCGAACTCGGCCGCCGGATGCAGACCATCGCGCCGGAAGCACGCCCGCTCCTGACCTCCCCCGAGGCCGTCTTCGCGCTGCTTGGCGGCGTGTTCAACGGACAGCGTCGCGAAGAATTGCACGTCCTTTCGCTCGACTCACGCGGCCGCCTCCTTGGGCGGGCCATCGCCCATCACGGCACCGTCAACGCCGTCCAGGTGCGCGCCGCGGATGTCTTCCGGGAGGCGCTCATCTCCGAAGCCGTCTCGATCGTCCTCGTCCACAACCACCCCTCGGGCGACCCCTCGCCCAGCCCGCAGGACATCCGCATCACCGGGGACCTCGTGAAAGCCGGGGAGATGCTCGACATCAGCATCCTCGACCACCTGATCGTCGGGCAGAACAGCTACGTAAGCATGCAGCGTGAGGGCTTCGCGTTCCGCCAGGAGCGCCCAACAAAGCGTTAGGCGACCTGCCGGCTCAGCACCGTTAGCTCCTCGATCGTACACTCCGAGGATGCGCCGTATTCGTCTTCCGCTCGGGCTCGCCGCACTCGCGTTGTTCGCGGTGGCGGCCGCGTGCGGAGGAGACGGCGATCCCGACCCGACGCCAACGGCGACCACGACGGTACCGCCCTCAGCGACGACCGCCGTCGACACGGCGACTGCGGGGCCTACCGAAGGTCCCTCGCAAACGCCGGCCCCGGAGGCCACCGCGACGCCCGCCGGCACGCCGCCACCCGGCCCGTCCTCGGGTCCGCAAGCACCCACGGGCAACAGCGCAGTTGCGTCGATCGCGCTCCCATCTGGTGGCGTCTCCGCCTCATCGCCGGTCGAACTGCGCGATACCCACTACCTCGGGGGCGCCGAGACGTTCCAGGATCCGTCCCACCCATCACGCATCGCCTACTACCAGCGCTATGGGGTGCCCGGAGTCCCAGGAGCGAACGCGATCTTCGCCGCGCACGTCGACTACGTCGGCTACGGCAAGGGGCCGTTCGCCTACCTCACGAGCTCCACTATCGGCGACACCCTCAGCCTCACCCTCACGAATGGCGCCGTGCTCAACTACTCGGTCGCGTCGGTCCAGGTCATCCAGCTCGACCAGCTCGACATGAACCCGGTGGTCTTCCCCGCGCTGCCGTCGAACAAGGAGCGCGTCACGCTTATCAGCTGCGGCGGCACGTTCGTCCCGAACGCGAGCGGCGTCGGCGGTGAGTACAACAGCCGCGTCATCCTCACCGCCGAGCGGTATCTCAACTGACAGCGCCTGCCTCAGCCCTCCGGTAGGCTGGCCCTACTCCCGGATCAAGGCGGACCACGATGACCGAGCCCGAACTGCGCGCACTCCTCGACAAGCAAGCGATCGCCGAGGTCGTCTACCGGTACGCCCGTGGGATCGACCGGCTCGACGAGGACGTGATCCAGACCTGCTTCCACCCGGGCGCATACGACGACCACGGCTTCATCCGCGGCGGCGCCCACGAAGTCTCGGCCCGGATCGTGCGCGTCCTCCGCAAGACGACCGACCGCACGACCCACACGCTTGGCCAGGTACTGGTCGAACTCGACGGCGACACGGCCTTCGCCGAGTCCTACGTCGTCGCCTTCCACCGCATGATGCGAAACGGCGCCGAGGTCGACTGGGTCGCGCACGGCCGCTATGTCGACCGCTTCGAACGCCGCGATGGCGAGTGGAAGATTGCCCGCCGCAAGGTCGTCCACAGCTGGGATCG
>JBPPMX010000217.1:0-3074 GCA_051306275.1 Tepidiformaceae bacterium | reverse complement strand
CGCCATCTGCACCACGCGGTCGCGGATCGTCGGTATCCCCAACGGTCGCTGCGTGCCGTCCGGCTTCGGGAGCCATCCCCGCTTCACCGGACTGGCCTGATACGTCTTGTCCTGGAGTTCCTTCGCCAGTGCTTCCAGCCACCGCTCCGCGCCGTAGGCCTCGATGTCCGCGAAGGTCTGGCCGTCCACGCCCGCCGCGCCGCCATTGGCTTTGCTGCGTGCGTAAGCGTGCCCGAGCACGTCGCGCCGATACACCTTGTCGTACAGCAGATAGAAACGATAGTCCGGAGCTGCCTTCGCTTTCTCATGCAGTGCCGTCCGCAGTTTCCCAACCTTTGGTGGAGGTGTCAGACTCATCATCAATCTCCCGGCTGTCGCCGCTTTCGACACTCGTCTGGAACTGAGGCCCCTTCCCTCCACCGACTTTCGCCGGCTTCGACGGTACTATGGGCCTCTCCGACTCCCCGCCCGGCCGGGCCTGTCCCTCGCGGGCTGCCCGTTTAACCTGCATCGGTCGCCACGCGGGGTCTCCCGTGTTGCGTTGGCTTCCTCTTGCGGCGTGCCGTCGCCCTTACCCCGGCAGGACCGTCGGCGGGGAGCTGTGGGTCATTCCCCGATGTGCGACGACCTTGGCCTTCCCCTTCCAGGGCGGAGGGTCGGCTCCTGCGATGCCCGTTTTCGGGGCCTGCTCGGCGTTCACGTTTCCATTACGGCCCGCACGCGCGCTGAACCGCTGAACGGTCCTTTGTCATTCAAGGCTCCGACCCGTTTGTTACCTCCCGAGTCGCTTGAACTGCTACCGGCTAGAATGACCAAGACGCCGGGTGGGATTCGCACCCACTGGAAACCAACACCTTTGCACGGCGCACGCCCCGGCAGGGGCGGTAGAACGATAGGGGTAGGGAGGACCGGTTCGCCGGTCCCCCCTCCCTCCGAACCGGACGGGCGGATTTCCCGCATCCGGCTCTCCGTTCAGCAGTTCCTCTCCGGAGCTGACAGGCCAGTTGGTGGGCTGTGATCAGGTCGTACAGGCCCACCTTGGCAAAGTAAGCGTTTGGCCTCTTGTAGCCAAACTCTTCCATTCATCCCCCTTATCCGGGGGACCGTCAGCATGCGCGCCGTCCACACCGCCGGTTCGGCCCACGCCCAGCGCGTCTCGACCGATCCCGCTTGTTGAGCCGTCTCCGGCATTGCCGCGGGTCGTTGGTCCGTCGGTGTGGTCATTGTGCATCTGCCTCCCTGCTTCCCTTCGCTCCACGCCCGTTACGGCGCTTCAACGCTACTATGGAAGCTCTGACTCCTGCTTGGTCGGTGAGACGGCCTTGCTGTTTAGGCCAGCCGCTTCCGGTGTATCCACCCTTTCGGCATCGTGGCAAATAGCGGCCAGGCCATGCAGGCCACGCCGGTCCACCGCCCTTAACCCAAGCAGGTCTCACGGATTCATGGACCTCGACTTCCCATCGTTCTGTCTCCAACCACCCCATGCGCCCGGACACCGCTTGCGTTCTCGAGGTTGCGCGTGTCCGGCTTCCCGCGCGGCGTCGCCATGTGCAACGTCCGCAGGTTCTGGGCTTCGCCATTGGCTAGCAGGCTCGCCGCCGCATCAGGCCGAATCGAGTTCGTTGCCTACGGACCGATGGTTCACCTCCGGTTGCTCCGGACCCCACCTCGCGGTGACGCCCTTTCCTTCGGTTACAGGCCTGAGAACCGGGCCTGGAGGGGACTTGCACCCCACTGTCGTGGTACACTCTCCGTCGCACTAGCCCACGGCGTAAGCCGTGGGAATATTGTGCAGTCAAACGTTGAACCAAGTAGAGTCGAGAGGTGGCGCGGTGGTGGGTAGAATCGCTCGCTATGGAACGCTGGCCCTTTTTGGTAACCAGCGGCCGGTGTCGGTTCGCCCGCTCCGTCTCCACCTCCCGCTCATCGAACCGGACGGGCGGATTTCCCGCATCCGGCTCTCGGACCAGAATCTCACGAGTTCGCCCACAGCAAGCGGCGTCGTTTCGCACCCAGCTGGACCAGGCCCAGCCGGTCGTGCAGCACCTCATTGGGGAAGCGTGCATACTCCCCGTGCCGCACCTTGTGCTTCTGACACAGCCACCGACGCAACCGACGCCGTGTGTGTTTCATCACCACTTCGTAGGTCCGGACCACAGGGCCGAGGCAAAAGTAGTTGGCCCAACCATTCAACATCTGGTTGAGCTTCCTGACTTGGTCCCCGGTGTCCCGCTGACACGTCCGTCGATCCGTCACTTCACTGATGGCCCGACACAGCTTGCGGACCTTGACCGGCGCCGGACGCGGGCCCAGGTAGGCCCCGCCCGATTGCCGTGAGTAGTGACGCCCAAACGTGTACCCCAGAAACGTGAACGTACCTTCCGGCAGATGACACCGCCGCGTTTTCCGCTCGTTCACCGTCAGCTTGAGCTGAGACATCATGCGCCGCATCGCGACCATTGCCTCGTCGGCATGGCCCCGGCTACAGATCACGAAGTCGTCCGCGTAGTTGACGATGACCGCGTGCAGCCGCTGCGCGTGGCCCAGATGCTTCCAACCCACGATGAAGCGGCGCATATACAGATTGGCCAACAGCGGCGAGGCCACACCGCCTTGCGGCGTGCCGCGGCCTTCGTCCTTGTTGCGTGTCGTTCGCCGCACCCGCCCACGCTCGTCCGTGTCCTCGACCGGCGCTTCCAGCCACATCTTGATGAGATGCAGCACACGCCCATCGCTGACCCGCCGAGCCACCGACTTCATCAGTTCGGCGTGCGGAATGCTGTCGAAATACCCGCTCAAGTCCGCATCGACCACATCCGTATAGCCCGCATCCAGCAAGCCCTGCACCTTGACGATCGCGTCCAAGGCGCCGGTCCCGGAGCGGTAAGCATGCTGTTCCGACGGCAGATCGGCCTCGAAGATCGGTTCGAGAACCAGCACCACCGCCATCTGCACCACGCGGTCGCGGATCGTCGGTATCCCCAACGGTCGCTGCGTGCCGTCCGGCTTCGGGAGCCATCCCCGCTTCACCGGACTGGCCTGATACGTCTTGTCCTGGAGTTCCTTCGCCAGTG
>JBPPMX010000216.1:0-4977 GCA_051306275.1 Tepidiformaceae bacterium | reverse complement strand
ACGACGCGGTCAAGCGAGCCCAGGAACGCCCGCACCTGTGAGAGCGCGTTGATCGCGCAGACTCGCGCCAGCACCTGGCCCTCTTCGACAGAGACGTCGTATCCGACCTTCCCGACGCGAAGGACAGCGCCGTCCGTCACCGGTATCTGGCCGGAGACGAAAAGGAGGTTCCCGGAAAGCACGACGGGCGAGTAGAGCCCCGCGGGCGCCCCCGGTGTTGGCAGCACAATCCCCAGTTCGGCCAGTTTTGCTTCCGCGCTCATTCGTCATCCCCCGCTATCTGATGAATCACGTTTTCGAACTCTTCGGCGCTGTAGCACTCGATCACGATGCGCGCGCCCTGCTTCTGAGGCGTGACCGTCACGCGCGTGCTCAGCGCCCGCTGTAGCCGCCCTTCGATAGCTGCGATCTCGGGGTCGCGTCGCCCGCTGGGGCCGCCAGGCTTCCCGCCGGGCGTGACCGCCGTCCCCCGGCGCGCCAGTGCTTCGGTTTCGCGGACGCTCAGGCGGCGCTTCACCACTTCCCGCCAGCCGTTCAGGCGCTCCCGGCCCTCCGGGAGCTGGAGTAGCGCCCGCGCATGGCCTTCGCTTATCTCGCTGGCCACCAGGCTCCGGCGGATCTCGGGTTCGAGCTGGAGCAGGCGCAGCGCGTTCGCGACGGCTACTCGCCCCTTACCGACTCGCTTCGCAGCGTCTTCCTGCGTGAGCCCGTGCTCGTCGATCAGGCGCTTGTAGGCGAGCGCTTCTTCGATCGCGTTCAGGTCGGCGCGCTGGATGTTCTCGATAAGGGCGAGCTCGAGCAGCTCGCGGTTGCTGTCAGGGGCACGCAGCACGATCGGAACCGTCTGAAGCCCTGCCAACCGCGCCGCCTGCAGCCGTCGTTCGCCCGCGACCAGGCGGTAGCCACCCTGCGGGTCACGGCTTACCACCAGCGGCTGGAGGATGCCGTGTTCGCGGATGGAGTCGGCCAGTTCGCGCAGCTGTTCCGGTTCGAAATGGGTGCGTGGCTGTTCCGGGTTCGGGGCGATCAGGTCGATGTCGAGCTGTTGCTGCGACGGCATCGTCGGCGGCCCGCTCTCGGTCTCGCCGGCCGTGGGAGGCGCAGCTTCGGGTGTTGTCCGCGCCGACTGGGGGATGAGCGCATCGAGCCCGCGCCCGAGGCCGCGCCGCTGTGGGTGGGTCACGCGGGCACCTCCACGCGCGCCAGCACTTCCGCCGCAAGCTCGGCGTAGGCGCCGGCGGCTTTGCCGTTCGCGTCGTAGCGGAAGATCGACTGCCCGAAGCTCGGCGCCTCGCTCAGGCGCACGGCCCTCGGGATGACGACCGTAAACGTCTGGTCGAAGTGCGATCGGACTTCGTCCACCACCTGCTGGGAGAGCCGCGTCCGCCCGTCGAACATCGTCAGCACGACGCCGAGGATCTCGAGCCGGGGGTTCAGGTTCCGCCGCACGAGGTCGAGCGTTTCCATCAGGCGGCTCAGCCCTTCGAGCGCCATGTACTCGCACTGCACGGGGATGATCACGTTGTCGCTCGCGGCGAGCGCGTTGATCGTGAGGAGCCCGAGCGACGGCGGGCAGTCCACCAGGATCCAGTCGTAGCGCTCGCGCAGGGGCTCAAGGCCCGCCGCCAGCCTTCGCTCCCGCGCCATCACCGGCACGAGCTCTACCTCTGCCCCGGCCAGTGCCGCGCTCGAAGGAAGCACGTCCAGCTTCTCGTCTGGCACCGGGATGACGCACTCTTCGGCGGGGATGTCTTCGAGCAGAGTGTCGTACACGCTCCGCTGGTCGCTTTCGAGCATTACCCCGACCGCGCTCGTGGCGTTCGCCTGGGGGTCGAGGTCCACCAGCAGCACCCGCTGGCCCTGCCGCCCCAGCGCTGCCGCGAGCGATACCGTCGTGGTCGTCTTGCCGACGCCACCCTTCTGGTTTACGAATGTGACGATCCGGGCGGCCATCAGGCGGCGCTCCGGGAGAGGCGGCGTTCGATCGCTGCCCGGTCCGGGATGCCAGCCAGCCCTTCGCCTTCGGTCGCCAGTGCCCCCGCCGCAAGTGCATACCGTGATGCCTGTGTTATGTCGCCAGTCTCCGCCAGCCGCACGGTGTATGCGGTCGCAAAACAATCGCCGGCTCCGGTGGGGTCGATTGGCCGCGCGTCGAGAGCGTCGAGCTGGATGATGGAGGAGCCGCGGTACATCGTCGCGCCGCGATACCCGCGCGTGACGACCGCCGTAGCGCCGCTTCGCGTCACGGCCCGGGCGAGTGCTACCGGGTCGGCTGTGTCTTCTTCGCTGAAGAAGGCGTGCGCACCACGCGGCACAAGCCCAGCGATCGCCGTTGCGGGCCGCTTGGCCGGGCTCACCCGGCCTTCGCCATCGACAGCGCGGAGGATTCCCTGGAGCGAGATGGAGCGCACAGGCGCACGGTAGCATTCCCACGGCATCCCTGCCCTGCCTTCGAACTCGTGGAACGCAGGCGCGACGATAAGTGCGTCAGCAGCCTCGGGGAGCGCCGGGTACTCGTCGATGGCGTCGCCGGCGCTGAGGAGCACCTGCGTGCGGTCCCCCGAAGCGTCATAGGTGTTGGCATAGCGTGGCGTCTCCGCCGCCGGGATGCCGATCACAGCAATCCCTTCGAGGGCGCTCCGGTCGTAGGTCGCGGAAAGGCAGGTGACGAGCGTCACGCGCACGCCGAGCGCGGCGGCGGTCCGCGCTGCGTAGAGCGAAGGGCCGCCCGGGGCCCATCCCCCGTCGGGCTGCCGATCCTCCACTACGTTGCCCACCACCACGATGTGCGTTTCGTCCTCCTCGGACGCCGGGGTGGCCGCCCCGCTTAGCGTCGTGTGCTGATCACAACCTTGCGGTTTTCGCCCTCACCGATGCTGTTCGTCTCGAGTTCGGGGTCCTCCGCCAGCGTGACGTGGATGATCCGGCGTTCGGCGGGAGTCATTGGCTCGAGTGTGATCGGGCTGCCGCGCCGCTTCACGAGGTCAGCCATCCGGGCCGCGAGGTCGATGAGCTGGAGCTCGCGGCGCTTGCGGTACTGCTCGACGTCGATCGTGACCGCCGAATGCGTCCCTTCGAACTTGCGGCTGACGATCAGGTTCACGATGTACTGGAGCGATGCGAGCGTATCGCCGCGCCGCCCGATGAGCAGCCCCAGGTCCTCCCCGGAGATGTCGACGACCGCGAGCGCCATCCCGAGGCCGTCTCCCGGGGTTTCAGGGGCACGGATCGTTATGTCGCCACGAATATCGAGCAGGCCGAGGATGTCATCGACCGTCTGGCAGGCGAGGTCGACCGCCGGCGCATCGATGTTGGGCTCGACGTACGGCTCTTCTTCTTCGCGGCGGTTTCGGCGCTCGCGTGGCGGCCGCGGAGCGCGCATCTCGCCCTGGCCGCCCGCAGGGCGCGGGCTGCGCATCTCACCGGGACCGCTGGAGCGCGGCGGCCGGCCTTCGACCTGTGCTCCGCCGCCCCCGGGGCGGTTAAAGGCATCGTCAGTCAGGCGCGGAGCTGGCTCGTCGAGGTCGGTGCGGCCGCCGCTGCGGCCCCGGCCACGTGGCGCTCCCTGGCCTTCCGGTCGTGGTGGGCGGGAATCGCGGTCAGGCCGGTCGGGGCGATCCGGCCGGTCGGGGCGTGGTCCGCGGTTTGCCGCCTGGGCGCCGCCGCTTCCGCCACGTCGCTGTCCGCCCTGCTGGGGGCGCCGCATGCCGGTATCGGCCGGGCCGCCGGCTGCCGGGGCTTCGCTTCCTGCCGAGCCGGGGTTCCGTTCGACACGAACGACCGCATCGCGGCCTCCGCGTCCGAGAAATCCGCGCTTGCCTTCGTCGAGGACGACGAACTGCACCTGGTCGATGGTTGTGCCGAGTTTTGCCAGTGCCGCCTTAAGGGCGTCGTCGACGGTTTTGCCGCTTGCTTCGAGCTGGTCCATTCGCTGGGGTCCTACTTTCACGATCGGATGGGGAGGGCCGTGCAGGTGGCGTATCGACCATCGCAGCAGCCGTGGCGCGCGCTGGCGCCTTGAACAGGGGTTGGATCTTCAGGGCGGCGAACCCGTACACCGCGACGTTGAAGATCACGCCGACAATCGACGTCACAACCCAGTAGACGCTCACGCCGCTCGGGAACGAGAAGGCGAAGAAGCCGAACATCAGCGGCATCATGAATGCCATCATCTGCTGTTGGGCGCGGGCGCGCTCGTCTGTGGTGACCGTCACCGTCGTCTTCGTCTGTGCCCATGTAGTGGCGGCGACGAGTACGACCATGACGAAGTTCGGATAGCGCAGGTCCATGCCGAGGAAATGCTCGTTCAGCGGTACTGCATGCTGAATGTACGACCACGAATAGAGGTGGTTCGAAAGGTTCTCGAGCGATTCCGGTGAAACGGCAAGGGTGCGCTGCACCGCGTAGTAAAGCGCGATGAGGATGGGGAACTGGAGAATCATGGGCCCCAGGCAGCCGAGCGGGTTCACCCCGGCCTCCCGGTACGCCTTCATCATCTCCTCCTGGCGGCGCTTCGGGTCGCTGTACGTCTTGTTGATCTGCGCGACGCGGGGCTGCAGACCCTGCATCGCCCGGGTCTGGTGCAGCTGGCGCAACGTCAGAGGGAACGTTGCCACCCGCATCAAAATCGTAAACGCGATAATCGCGAGCCCAAAGCTGTTGAATAGCACATTGTTGAGGATGATCAAAAAGTTGATCATCGGATCCATCAGGAAATTCGTGAAGACCATGCCGATGAGTTCGCTCATTGGGCGCCCACCACCGTGATCTCGCTCGCGGTCCGCGTCTCCACGTCGATCCGGAAGAACTCACCCTTCGTTGTGATCGCGTAGATCTCGTCGCCCTCTTCCGCCAGGTCGGCCCGCACGGTACTGGCGTCAGGCAGCGCGAAGGTGCCCATTGCCGTGCCTTCGTCCAGCGAGAGGAAATGCGCGATCGGCGCGTGGTCGACGACGACTAGCGTGTCCCCTGAGACGA
>JBPPMX010000215.1:0-3688 GCA_051306275.1 Tepidiformaceae bacterium | reverse complement strand
TCCGTCCGGATGTAGCGCGGCCCCGACATCTCCAGCCCCCACGCGCCGATCGGCCCGAGCGCCGCCTTGAACCCGAGGCTCAGCAGGACGATGTCGACATCAAGCTCTTCCTCTTCGCCCGTCTTATTGTTGAAAATCGTGGCGCCCTCCACCTTCTCCGTGCCGTGGACCCGCTTCAGTTCGTAGAACGTCTTCATCGGGATCCCCGTCATGCGCAGCGCCGCCAGGCTCGCTTCGTGCGCGCGAAACTCGTCCCGGCGATGGATGAGCGTTATCTCGCTCGCCCAGTCCTTCAGGTTCAGGCACCAGTCGACCGCTGTGTCGCCGCCGCCTGCGATCAGGATCTTTTTGTTGCGGAACGGCCGCTTGTCCTGCACGAAGTAGTAGACGCCGTTCCCTTCGAGCTCGCCCACCCCCGGTCGATCGAGCTTGTTCGGCACGAACGCGCCAATGCCGCCCGCGATCAGCACAGTCCGCGAGTAGTGCGGCTCCGTCACCGTCCCCAGCCGCCACACCTCCTCCTCCCCCACCGCCTGGCGCGTCAGCAGGTCGATCCGCTGCCCGTAGACGAAAGTCGGCGCGAACAGGGCGCACTGCTCGATAAGCTGCCGCACGAGGTCCTTCGCCATGATCTTCGGGTGGCCCGGCACGTCGTAGATCAGCTTCTCCGGGTAGAGCACCGCAAGCTGGCCGCCCGGCTCCGGCAGCGCCTCGACGATCTTCGTGCGAAGGCCGCGGAGCCCCGCGTAGAACGCGGAGAACAGCCCCGTCGGGCCCGCTCCGATGATCGTCAGGTCGTAAACATCACTCGTAGTTGCCATGCGCGACGCCATTCTGCCACAGCAAACCGGGGACGTGTCCACCCCCGGTGTGAAGTTGCCATGAAGCGCTCAGCAGACGCCGGAATAGGTAGTGACCCAGATGCTCGGGTTGCGGTATACCACCGTCTGGCAGGGCGATGACGTGACCACGACCCGTCCGTTCTCGAAATACTGGGTCGTCCCCGAACGGTTACCCGTTGGCATCCGAAGGATCGCGTAGGTGAAATGGTGCGCATACAAAACCGGCCCTTCGACACTGTAAACGTTCGGGTCGCCGGACTTGCGAAGCAGCGCCCTCTGAATGCCCGTCGGCCCTTCGAACGTCTGCGATATCCCGCTACTCGAACCAGCAGTGCAGCCGATGACCCAGTATGACTGCGTTGTCCCGCAAGGCGTGAAGTTTGCAGTGCTGAGCTTCTTAGTGGAGCCGTAGTTGAGCCCGCCGCGCGCCACATACTCGCCATAAATGTGGGTGTCGACGGTCGGCGAGCCGCCGTTGGTTGGGGTGAAGGCATAGAACCCTGCCATGGCGTTATTCGATGTGGTGTTGTGCCAATACGGGAGGCTGCTCGACTCCGCGCTGTGCCCCGACACCTTCGTTCCGTGGGACGCGTTGGCGGTTGTGCCAAATGCGTACGCGTTGCCTGAGGTAGCTGGCCATCCCGACGTCATCATGAAGTGGATGTGCATTCCGCGTTGATCCGAGGCGCTACACGTGAAATCCGGCGGGGTGGGAGGATCCCCGCCAAGCGTATACCCTGAATTGCCGGAGCGACCAACGTACTCACCTTGGTAAAGCGAGTCATAAAGGGCAGGAGCCACGTAGCAGAGGTGCGCGTAGAGGACGTAACGTGTCAGTTCGGCTGGAGGGGCAGTCGTGAAGGCTTGAACGACATAGGCACCGTAGCCCACCTTTGAAGAATACAAGGTGCTCTGTTGGACGACCTGCCCCTGGGCCGTCGCGGCGACAAACGTCCCTCCGAGGGCACCATAGGTGAGCGGCCAGTCGATAGCGTAGGCGTTTGCGCTGGTGTGCGTCGGAGATGAGTTGACAGACTGCGTGACATTGACGACGTGTCCGCCGGCCACGGGAACCGCAGTCGCTCCCACGCATTTGTTGGGCCGTCGGCACCGACGCCGGACGAGCCAAGGGTCAACGTCGCGAATGCGACTCCGAATCCTGCGAGTATCAACAGACGGCGCATCTATCGGCGCTCCTCAAGGCTGGTCGCGCTGGCGGAGTCGAATACCCCGATTGCCCGGCCACGCGCGATCGCAATGTCATCTGCCGTCACCTCCGGGCCCGCTGCCTCTGCCAAGAGCCAGTGAGAATCGACTTCGGCGAAACGGTAGAGAATCCAACCTTCGGACGGCGTAATCAGGCCGCCATTGGGGTCCGAGTGGGTGATCAGGCACTCCGAGGCGGGTTCACCGAGGAGCGGGGCCGATGCGGTCCACTCAGCACATAGCGGGACGACCGTCTCCCGGGTTCCATCCGATTCTTTCGAGATTGCCGATATCTGGACGACTCGCTGAACCGTCACTGGATCACGCCAGTAGACGGTAAACGCGAAGTACCCCGGCGGTCGGCCGCCAGTGCCATCCCAGACATCTTCTGTGACCGTCCAATTGCCCGGTGCACACGCAGCCCACGGCCGAAGCGCCAGGCGGTATTCGGTGAAGCCGTTGGCACAAGCAAGGGCTGGCGGTTCGCCAGCGATCGGTGAGACCGTAGCCGTCGGGGCGGTCGTAGCCACACCTGTCGCCGTGGCGGTAGCACTCATGGTCGCGGAGGCGCTGCTAGCCACTGTCGCGCTGGCAACCGGCGTCCGGGTCTGATCAGCGCTTTCGTCCGTTTGCGCTAACGGCCCGCTCGTCACAAGCACGACCGCACCCACACCCGCTCCGGCGGCGAGCAGAATGCCACCGGCAACCAATCCGAGTGTGCTGAACATTTCACACTCCTCCTTGACAATGCGTGAACCCGGTCTGACTGTATCGTTCTTAAACGGGCGTGTCATGCCGATATTTGTCGATACTCAGGAGGATGATGGATGTCCCCCCCCGATGACCCGCCGCCGGTAGCGCCCCGGTATAGGGAGGTCCTCCGCCTCGTCTGCCGCGGGGCGCCGAACAAGGAGATTGCGCAGGCGACCGGGCTCTCGGCGGCGACCGTCCGCACCTACGTCTCGGAACTCATGGCGCTCTTCGGCGTCGCAAACCGCACGGAGCTAGCCCTGGCCGCCAGCACGATCGTCGACCGCGACGAAACAGCCTGACCGCGGGATCCCGCCCTACGGTGGGAAGAAGCTCTCCGGGGCGCCGAACGCCCATGCCTTCAGGTCGTGGTCCGCATACGCCGCCCCGTTCGCAAACTGAATCTCCAGCTGCGTGACCAGTCCCGCCGGAAGCGAGGTGCTCTCGGCCGGGGCTGCCTTGCCCCAGGCCATTTTCCCGTTCGTGTCGTACAGCGCGATCACACCGCCCACCCCCACGTACGGCTCGTCCGAAACGTTCTCGATCGATGCCGTCGCGTTCATGCTCAGACCCTCCAGGAACGACAGCAGGTTCGCCGTCTCGAGGTCCGCATAGAACGAGTCCGGGAAGAACGGGTCCGTGATGAAGTCGAACGCGGGCACCGGGTAGAGCGTCCCGTCGGGTACGCCGAGCACATAGAACCCGATCGGCGCCGTCGCGTTCCCTGCGATGGTCGGGATTATCAGAAGGTCGACCGAATCGAACTCCACCGGGTAGTTCCCGATGAATGCCCCGCCCTGTGCCAGGTAGAGCTCGACCGTCACGTCCTTGATCTCAATCGGGTACGGCGCCGGGTTCACGATCTCGCTATAGATATAGATGGCGTTCTG
>JBPPMX010000214.1:0-16536 GCA_051306275.1 Tepidiformaceae bacterium | reverse complement strand
GAGACAGACCCTACCCGGAACGCCAACTATCGGACACTCTGCCATTAAGAGAACGGTCCGACGGCCACACTTCGCGATAGGGTCCGGCATCGACCGTGCCTCCGAACCTCTTTGCCGCAGATGCAGCGCCGGGCGGCGTTCAGACTCGCCATTACTGCTACAGCGCAAGCTCGCGCCGGAGCGATTCGAGCGAGGCCGACCACGCCTCAAGCGTCATCGTGAGGTCCGCGTCGTCGTGGACGCTCGACACGAAACCACCGTTGCCGAACAGGTGGACGCCGTTGTTCAGCATCGCGAGGTGCAGGAGCCGCTGTACCTCGGGGTCGATGCCAGCCTCTATCTGGGCCCCAGGCATGTCGCGCGGATCGAGGTCGGTCGCGGCGGGGGGCCGTCCCCGTCCGAGTGCGATCCGGAACTCGCTCGCCTGCCCGTAGACAGCGCCCGGGATACCGCGGCTCGCGAGTTCGGCGTTCATCCCCGTGCGGAGCGATCTCGCGAACTCCCGCGCGCGCCGCTGGTGCTCGCCGTCCGCAACTTCACGCAGACAGGCGACGCCCGCCGATGCGGAGAGCGGGTTCGCGTTGAACGTGCCCGGGTGCCCGACCTTATTCGTGCGTGAGCCATCCGGCGAAAAGGCGAGGCGCTCCATCACCTCGCGCCGCCCCGCGACGCAGCCACCGGGGAAGCCACCCGCGAGGATCTTCGCGAGCGCGGTGATGTCCGGCACGATCCCCTCGTCCTCCTGCACGCCCCCCGGGCTCCAGCGAAAGCCGGTCACGACTTCGTCCATCACCATCACGACACCCGCCGCCTGCGTCAGCACGCGCAGCTCGCGCAGGAACCCGCGCGGCAGCGGCACAGTGCCGGTGGATGCCCCCGCCGCCTCGACAATGACTGCAGCGATATCGTTGCGAGCGCCGACAACCTCGCGAACAACTCCCATGTCAGGCGGCAGCACGAGGACACTCTCCAGCGTCGACTCGGGGATGCCGGGGGTCGCCCCGCCGTCGTACTTCGAACCAGCGGCAACATAGTCATGCCAGCCGTGGAAGTGCTTGTCGAACTTCACGATCGTCTCGCGGCCGGTGAACGTGCGGGCGAGCCGCAGCGCCATCAGGGTCGCTTCGGTGCCGGAGCTCGTGAACCGCACGACTTCGGCGGAAGGGACGAGCTGCGTGACCTCCTCGGCCCACTCGACCTCCCACTCGTGCGAAGCGCCGTAGTGGGTACCACGGGCGAGCTGGGCGGTGGCCACTTCGATGATCGCCGGGTGGTTGTGCCCGAGAAGCAGCGCGCCGTGACCCATCACGTAGTCCACGTACTCATGCCCATCGACGTCCCACTTCCGGGAGCCCGCCGCCCGGTCGACGTAGATCTGGAACGGACGGAGGTAGCGGCTATCGTGCGTCACGCCGTTCGGGAGCACGGGCGCAGCCCGCAGGTAGAGCCGCTTCGAGCCCTGGTGATGCTCAACGAAATCGTGCTCGATAGTCACGGGCGCCTCCGGTGGGTGAAGCGTCATGCCGAAGGGGTGCGCGGTCAAGCGGGTGACGCGCTTGCCCGGTGGGGCTGAGTCCGATTGACTGGAGTTCATGCTTCGAGAACTAGCCCGGCGCATCGCCGGTTCAGACCCCAACACACGCCATTCGCTACTTCACCCCGGAAACCAGCTGATGGTACAGGAGCGCGAACGTGCGCTCGCCGGGATCCTCGCGAAATGGCAGAAGGGCACGCTCGAAGACCTGAAGGTGTTCGAAGCCGGCTGTGGCGGCGGATATAACCTGCGAATGCTCGTGCAGTGGGGTTGTGACCCTGAGAACCTGTTCGGGGTGGATATCGACAGCGAGCAGATCCAGTACAGCCGCTCCCGGAGCCCCGAGATCGCCGTCCACGCCGTCAGCGCCGAACAGGTGTCACAGCCCGATGGCGCCTTCGATATGTCGATCGCATTCACGCTTTTCAGCAGCGTCCGCGACGAAGACCTCGCCGCGGCGATCGCTGCCGAGATGTACCGGCTCACCCGCCCGGGTGGCCTGATCCTGGTATACGACATGCGCCGCGCGAACCCCTATAACTCCGCCATCCGACCCATCGGCCCGGACGATATCCGCCGCTGGTTCCCGAAGTGCCCAATGCGAAACCGGCCGATCACGCTCGCGCCGCCACTCGCACGACCGATCGGGAAGCGGGCGCCGTGGCTCTATCGTCCGCTCGCCGCGATCCGTCCGCTACGAAGCCATGCGCTCTACGTGATTCGTCGGCCTTCCGCAGGCCCCGGTTTCGACTAGAGAAGCGCGCGAAGCTCAGCAGCAGCAGCTCGCACCCGTACCGGTGCCGTCCCTCCCGGGACGTCACGGGACGCGAGCGACGACTCAACGGTGATATCGAGGATGTCGCGCTCGAACAGTGCAGACTCGGCCACATACGCTTCGAACGGCAGCTCCGCGAGCTCGCATCCCCGCTCCTCCGCAGCACGGACCAGTCGACCCACGATCCCATGAGCATCGCGGAACGGAAGCCCCTTCTTCACGAGGTAGTCGGCGACGTCGGTGGCGAGTGAAAAGCTCGCTCCCGCCGACTCGCGCATGACATCGAGACGGAAGCGCAGAGCCGGCAGCATCGCCGCGAAAATCGCCGCCGTCGGGATCACGACCGCAGCCGCGTTCATCACCGAGAGCTTGTCTTCCTGCAGGTCCCGGTTGTAGGCGAGCGGTAGCCCCTTCAGCACCGTGAGCATGTTCATCAGCTCTGCCGTCACCCGGCCCGAACGCCCACGCGCCAGCTCGGCGACGTCGGCGTTCTTCTTTTGGGGCATGATGCTCGAGCCCGTGGCGAATGCATCGGGCAGCTCGACGAAGCCGAATTCGGCACTTGCCCAGAGCACAACCTCCTCGGCGAGACGCGAGAAGTGCACCTGGGTGATCGCGGCCGCAGCCAGGAACTCGAGGACAAAATCGCGGTCCGCCGTCGCATCAAGGCTGTTGCGCGAGACGCCTTCGAAGCCGAGTTCGCGGGCCACCATCCCCCGGTCGAGCGGGTACGGGGAGCCGGCGAGCGCGCCCGACCCCAGCGGAAGGACATTCGTGCGTGACCGGCAGTCGCGAAATCGGGCGCGGTCCCGGAGGACCATCTCCCCGTAGGCCAGCAGGTGGTGCCCCAGCGTGGTCGGCTGGGCTCGCTGGACGTGGGTGTAGCCGGGCATCGGGTCGGCAGCGTGCCGCTCGCCGAGGTCGCAGAGGACGCCCAGCAGCGCCGTCAGAGCGGCGTCCGCCTGGTCGCAGGCGTCGCGGACAAGCATCCGGTTGAGGAGCGCCACCTGGTCGTTCCGGGAACGCGCCGTGTGGAGCCGCCCGGCGGCATCGCCGATGCGTTCGCGCAGCAGCACCTCGACGTGTGTGTGGATGTCCTCAAGCTCCGGACGCCACTCAACCGCGCCAAGACGGAACGCCGCGAGGACGTCCGCGAGGCCCGCCACGATCGCTGCGGCGTCGTCCTTCGGGATGATCCCGGTCGCGCCGAGCATGCGCGCGTGGGCGATCGACCCCGCGATGTCGAAATCGAACAGGCCCCGGTCCGCCCCGGCGGTGTAGTCGCGCGTGAGGTCGTCCATCCCCCCGGAGAACCGGCCGCCCCACGTCCGCTCTTCGCCCGGCATCAGCCGCAGCCCCGGAGTGGCGGGAGATCGAGCAGGCCCGTCAGCTCGTCGATCGTGTAATCGGGCGTGATCCCCTTCGCATCCGGCTTACATCGCCGCCAGGCGGTGGTGATTCCGTGCCGCTGCGCTCCCGCCACATCCTGCGCGAGCGAGTTCCCGACCATCAGGAGTTCGGCCGGCGAAAGGGCGAGCTGATCGAGCGTCCACTCGAAGATTCGCGGGTGCGGCTTCAGATAGCCCAGTTCGCAGGAGACGGCTTCGACCTCCCACGCGATATCGAGACCGGCATCGCGCATGTCGGCGCGGAACCGCTCCCCGCCGAACGCGCGGTTCGTGATGGTGGCCAGCCGGAAGCCGCGACGCTGGAGTTCTTCGAGTACCGGCCGGGCATCGGGGTAGGGCAGCTTCCCTGCCTCGCGACCGGAGACATAGACGGCTTCGAGGAGTCGGGCGGTCTCATCACGCGAGAGGGCGATACCAGCCTCGGCAAGGACTCTGCGAACAGCCTCGGGGTAGTCAGGCTCAATGAGGTCGCCAGACTGGGCATGCGCGATCGCCGCCACCAGCGCGTCCCACGCCAGCGGGGCAACGCCGTCAGGATCGAGATCGCTCCGGCCAATCGACGAAAGGAACTCGGCAGCCCGTTCGGCGCCGAGGCGGCGGAACTCGCTCATGGGGATGCGCTGCGCATCGTGCCAGAGGGTATCGCCGATATCGAAGAGAATGGCGCGGATGGGCATGGGCTCGCGGGGTTTGCTAGAGTTTCGCTCCGTGGCGATGCGCCACCCCTGCGACGATGATGGCACGGGGGTGGGGTGCGGACAACGAAAGCGAGGGCTGGGCGGTGCGCGTTTCGATTATTGGACAGGCTGCATTCGGTGAGGCGGTGCTCACACGGCTCCGCGAAGACGGCGTGGAGATCGCGGGTGTCTCTGCGCCCGCACCGAAAGACGGGGGCAAGCCGGACCCCCTCTGGGCGAAGGGCGTCGAGATGGGGCTCCCAACCGTGGACACGAAGGCGCTGAAAGAACCGGCGGGGCAGGCGGTGTGGCATGGGCTCGGTGCGGACCTCTGCGTGATGGCCTTCGTCACCGACATCCTGCCGGACATCGTCTTCGACGACGCGAAGATGGGCACCATCCAGTACCACCCGAGCCTGTTGCCGCTCCACCGCGGGTCGTCCGCGATCGCGTGGGCGATCATCAACGGGCGGACGGAAACCGGCGTCACCATCTTCTGGCCGGACAAGGGGATCGACACCGGGCCTATCCTCCTCCAGGAACGATGTCCCGTGAACCCGGAGGACACTGTCACCTCGCTCTACTTCCAGAAGCTCTTCCCCATGGGCGTGGAGGCACTGTCGAAGGCCGTCCGAATGGTGGCAGACGGCACGGCGCCGAGCGTCGAACAGGATCATGCGCTCGCGACCTACGAGCCCCCCCTGCGGGACGAGCACTGCGCAATCGCGTGGCACCTCCCTGCCGAAACGCTCGACCGCCTGATCCGCGGCGCGAACCCGGCGCCCGGTGCCTGGACGACCTACGAAGGCAAGAAGCTGCGGATCTTCGACATCAGCTGGGCCTCCGACGGCCTCAAGCCCGGGATGCCGGGACGCGTCCTCGAGGTGGGCGATGCTGGGATCCTCGTGCGCCTGAACGGCGGCCGGGTGCTCCGGATAGGCCGCGTGCAATACGAGGGCGGGAAGAAGGAACCGGCGATCGAGTGGGCGAAAAGCGTCGGCCTGGAGCCCGGCTACCGGTTCAGATAGACCGCCTCCCGAGTGCCCGGTGTTTCAGGCCGGGCCGTCGGAAGCGTCTATTCGGGAGACCGCGATACTCCGGTCCTGACCCCGCGCCTGCCCATCGGCGAGCGAGAACTGCCACCCATGATTGGGGCAGACGATGCAGCCATCCACGATCTCACCGCGTGTTAGGTCTCCCATGGCATGCGGACAATACCGCTGCACGGTGTAGCGACTCCCCTCGTGCTCAAGCTGGAAGCGCTCATCGAACGAGGTCTGGATCGCGTGTCGCTCGATCTGCTCGTACGACGCGGGGTCAGCAAACCGCAAGAACATAAACAGGTACTCATTGAAGACGTCGGGCTCCCGGTGCGCGCGGAAGCGGAGGCTGAGCAGCAACTGGTCGAAATGAAGCTCGTGATCGAGGTACATCCTCATGATTCGGCCATCGATCGTGAGCCGGTAGAAGTACTCCTCGTCCTCGTACACCTTGCACGCGCCCCGCACCCGACGGAAGTCAACCAGGATGCGCTCGGGGTTCGCGCCCGTCATCTCAAATAGGACTGCGCCACCGATCTTCTGGCGGAAGAACAGCGACGATCCCAGCAATGGCTCAAGGAATGCCTGGAACCGTGGGAGCAGGCTGCCCTCATAGCCGGGCAGGTTCGCCAGCGTTTCCGCGATCAGCGGGCGCCGTCGGTCCCGGTAGGCCTCGAGGTACGCACGGCGGTCGCCGAACGCAGCGTCCTGGAGTGCCTCCCCATTTCCTGCCGTCGGATCGCCGTCGAGGTCGATGTGCTGGCCCGGCAGCGCGATCACCGTCCGATCGGCAAACCCTTCGGACTCCGCAAACGTCAGGAACTCCTCTTGCGTGGGAAAGATGGAATCCGGGTCGAAGTTCAGTTCGAAGGTCGCATCGTCAAGGAACGCCGCCGGTCCCGCGCAGGGGACCAGGTACCTTGGCCCGAGCGTTCGAAAGACCTCCGCCGCCCCGTGGAACTTGCTGCGCCGCCGCTTCCGCGAGATTTCGGCCTTCTTCTCCTCGGGCATCTCATACACGTACGGGTAGTACGTCGCGCCGGAGTACTGGATGAAGAGCAGCTCCGGGTCAGGAAAGCGTTCCGTGATCCACGCCGCATCCGTCGCGCCGAGCTTCATGTCGTTCACGTCGATGATCGTGCCCTGCGGCGTTTCGAACACGAGCGTGCAATCGTCCCAGTAGGGCACCGATTGGACGACCGGCCAGAGCGTAATGTCGCCCAGCTCGACTGGTTGCAAGGCCGGGCAGACCAAAACCTCGTTCGGCAGGTTCTCGCGAAGCGTATCGACCAGGTACGAGTCTGTGTACTTCGGAATGACGATCCGCGTGGCCGGCGACAGCGTTCGCAGGAACGGCAAGTCGAAGTGATCCTGGTGCTCGTGGGACAGCACGACGTAGTCCACGTCCCGCAGAAACCCGAGGTCGAGCGTCGTGTTGTCGGGGAACTGGAACCAGGAGGCGAGGAAAGCTCCGTCTTCGGAGAACCATGGATCCGTGACTACCGAGACTCGGTCGGTCCGCATGTAGATCGATGCGTGCCCCAGAAAGCGAATCTCCATCGCCCCAAACCTCCGTGCCCGTCGAGCCAATCTCAACCGCCCGGCCTCGACGAGACGGCCAGCCCGAACCTAACGGGGTGGCTGTCTCTACCCTAACGGGAGACGGGTCTTACGTCACACGCTCGCAGGCACTCGCCACGGGCGACTAGACCGGAGCATCGCTCGCACCACAGCGGCCGCACGCCGTAGATTTAGCGGGACCTCCTGCGAGGCGATGCGGCAATCCAAGGAGCTTCACCGTAGACATTCGAACGAGAGCGAAAACACTGCTTGTGCGAGCCGGCGGGTACCTGGGCGGAGGGACCCTCGTCCATCTCGACTCCGTTATGAGCCAGCTGGAGATGGGACGGTGGCTCAAGGACCGCGGGCTCCGGCTGAGCGACGCACCTTCGTACGCCTCCCGTCCGGAGATGTACACGGCCATCGCGAAGTCACTCCCACCGGCGGCCTCCGTGCTCTACCTGGAGTTCGGGGTCTTCCAGGGGGCCTCGATGCGGATGTGGAGCGACGCGCTACAGGGCCACCAGGCAGCGCTACACGGCTTCGATAGTTTCGAAGGGCTTCCCGAAGCCTGGAACGAGGCGCCCGCTGGCACCTACACGGCGCACGGCGCCGTCCCGTCGTTCAGCGATCCCCGGATCGAACTCCACGTCGGCTGGTTCAGCGAAACGCTCCCCTCGTTTGGCTTGTCGCCACACGACCGCCTGATCGTCCACCTCGACGCAGACCTCTACTCGTCAACGAAGTACGTGCTCGACGCACTGGCCGAGTCCATCGTCCCAGGCAGCATCCTGATTTTCGACGAGTTCAACGACCGCAATCACGAGTTCCGGGCGTTCCGCGAGTTCACCGAGTCGCACCGTGACTTCGCCTTCCGCCTGATCGGCGCTTCCTGGGACGGGATGCTGCATCTGGCGATCGAGCGGACTGCCTAGCCGGACAAGCGGCGGTTCACCCGCCTGGTCGCCCCTCTGACCTAGTCCTCGTCGGGATCGACTGTCTCTGTAGGTTCAGGCGTCGGCGTCCCCGGCCCCGGTGAGGGCGTTCCAGGCCCCGGCGTCCCCGTCCGACTCGGAGTCGGTTCCGTCTTGGAGACGTTAAACGTGACCTGGAATCCGAGGTCACCCGCAACGTTGTCCACCGCCGTGATCCGAAGGGTGTAGACACCGTTCTCGAGGGTCGCAGGATCGAACTCCCCGAGCACACCATTGGTGACCGAGCTCGAACCGGAGCCAAGCGCGGTCCAGCTCGATGGATTCTGCCCCGCCCCGATTTCGAGAGTCCAGGACTTGAGATTAGCCGGGCTCACAGACCCGATCACCGTCGTCTTCTTGTTGATCGTCTGCCCGTTCGAAACGTTGGCGATGGAGACGAGGGTCTCACCGCTGCTCGTCTGTGTCGGCCTCACGGGGATACCGAACTGCCTCGCGACTTGAAGGGCCGCCTCTGTTCCGACCGACGGCAAGATTACGAACTTCTTCGTCGCACGGAATTCGCTCGGCGTATTAGGACCGGCGAGCAACCCGTTCCGCGTGTCGATCTCCGCCGATTCACACGGGTTCGCGTACGTTACGTCCGTGCGCACCCAGCTCACGATGACCTGGTCGCAGCCCCCCTTGGAACCGAATTCCGTTGTCGGCGTCAGGAGGCCGCTTTGCGCAACGTTAGCCGGGCGCAGATCGTCGAAGCCTGCCGGCGCACCCCAGCCTTCAACCAGCTGGAGGTCGTCGTGGTAGCGGCCCATCCAGGTCTTGTACAGGCGGACTGTGGTGTTGGCGGCCTGGTACCCGGGTGGCCCATCGACAACATTCTCGTTGTTGGCATTGCCGACCCAGACCGCCGTCCCCGCGTAACGGGTGAAACCCGTCGTCCATGTCTCGAGGGTGTCGACCGCACTCGTGAATCCCTGCTGCGTGCCGGTCTTCACACCCGCCGGGACCAGGGTGCCATCGGCCATGACGAAGTCCAGCCCCAGGCCGTCGTTCGATGCCCCGCACGACCAGATGATTCGACGCGCCTTGCAGTCCGTCATGATCGACTGGAGCAGCCAGACGGAGCCCGCGTCAACCACCTGGATGCGCTCCGGTTCACCCTGCTCCCAGACCACATCACCGTTCGGCCCCTCGATCTTGAGGACGACGATCGGGTCGAGGGTGCGTGTCCCCGGGAGCCGGATGTCGCCGCGGTTGAACGAGTTGTACTGCGCGATAGCCTCTGCGTACTCCTCACCTTGGTGCGTGAAGGTACCCTTGAGGTCATCCATGTTTATCGGCTCACCGGTGCGCGTCGGAGTGCCAACCATGACACCCATGTTCGCGAAGACCGTCTGCATGTAGGCCATGTCGACGACGCGGATGTTCGCGCCACCAGTGGCAATGGAGGCGCCATAGGTAATGTCGGCATGCGCGACGAACGTCGGGTCGAAGCCCTGCGCGAGCGTGGTGATGCCGAGCTTCTTCGCCATCTCGATGACGTTGTCGGGGCCTGCTTCTATCGCCGCGCGGACAGCTCCAACGTTCTGGGATCCGCCGAGGGCAGCGCGGGCGGTAATGAGCCCTTCTCCGCCGCCGCCCGGGCGCGGATTGACGATCGACGTCCCGGAAATGTTGAGCGGACTCGTATCCCAGAACGTGCTGTAGGGCGCCTTATTCGCGTACTCGAACCACGCGAGATACACCGCGGGCTTGAAGGACGACCCGGGCTGGTTGATCTCCGTGGCCTGGTCGATATCGCCCTGGATGTACTCGTCGAGCGTGTTGTCCGGGTCGATGTTCGAAACGTACACCGTGAGCTGCCCGTTCCTCGGGTCAATCGTGACAATCGACGCGTTGTGACAGTTACAGCCGATCTCCAGGCCCCCCGCGATGTGCTCCCGGACGAGCGCTTCGGCGCGGGAGGTTTCGGGGTAGTCGAGGCTCGTCGTCACCTTGTAGCCGGCATTCTGGAGGCTGTCCTCGCAGTCTTCGGCACCAGCGATGATCGGGATCTCACCGGCCTCACAAAGCCGCACAAGGAATGGCTCAACCTGGTTGTCGATGAAGGCGGAAGCAAGACGTTCGTCGAGCGCGGGATAGACCAGGAGCACTTCCGCCTTCGCGGCACTCGCTTCCGACTCGGTGATGGCGCCGGTGCTGACCATCAGGTCGAGGACATCGCCCTGCCGGAGCTTCGCAGCGCCGCCGACCGTGGTCCGGCCGAGTCCGTCTTCGATGCACTTCGCCTCGGCATCGACCTCGCAGTTGAGGCGTGGGTGGTACTGGCTCGGCGACTGGGGGATGCCGGAGAGAAGCGCGGCCTCGGCAAGCGTTAGCTCCGCGGCAGACTTCCGGAAATAGCCCTGTGCGGCAGCCTCAACACCCACATAGCGACCGGCGTAGGAGGTCTGGTTCAGGTACCACTCCATGATCTGCTCTTTGGAGGCGTCCTTCTCCAGCTCAATAGCGAAGGCAATCTCGCGCATCTTGCGATCGAGCGTGCGGGGAGCGAAGCAGTATTCGACGCCGTCGACGATCTCGCAGTCGTCGCTCAGGTAGACGTTCTTGATGAGCTGCTGCGTGATCGAGGAACCACCGGAGCCCGTGCCGATGCCCCCGCCAACGTAGTTCTCCCACGCCGCGCGCATTAGTCCCCGGAAGTTGATCCCGGGGTTCGACCAGAAGGTGTTGTCTTCGGTCGAGACCGTCGCATCGATCATGAACTGCGAGATCGCGCTCAGGGGCACCGGCTCAAGCAGCTGTGCGTCCGGGTTCGGAAGAGAACCGAGGAGGATGTCTCCCTCAGGCCCGCTGCGATCGTAAACCTCGGTCAGGCCGGCGAATCGCTGGCTCAGCTTCTCTTCGATCGGGACGTATTCGTCGGCGTAGGTCGTGTAAACGGTGAAGACAACGCCCAGGCCGACTGCCACGGATATCGACGCCAGCGCGCCGATTGCGAGCAGGCCGATGGCCCACCACGGCATCCCGCCCTTCGATACACGGCGCTCACGCATCCGGCGCTTAACGGCTGTGTTCACAGGTTCCCGAGGCTGACACGTCCACTACGCGCGGCACTGTCCTTCGATGCGGATTGGGGCGCATCACTTCGAGGGTACCAAGCGACGATGCGGGCGGCTATCCGGGCGGTAAAGGGGTTGTCAGTGTACTCTTCGAATCATGTCGCTCACACGAGATGAAGTCCTGCACATCGCCCGGCTTGCCCGCCTCCGGCTCGACCCTGACGAGGTGGATCGGACGGCCACCCAGCTCTCCGGCATCCTCGACTACTTCACCGCCCTCCAGGCAGTGGACACCGATGGAGTCGAACCGACGGCGAACCCGCTCCCACTACGAAACGTGATGCGTGAGGACGCCGTGACGCCATCGCTGCCCCGCGACGAAGCGCTGGCGAACGCGCCTGCCGTGGAGGATGGCCTGGTCCGCGTGCGGGCGGTGCTGGAGTGAGCGACCTCTGGCGCCTGACCGCGCATGAAGCACAGGACGGCCTGCGCAAGCGCGACTTCTCCTCCGTGGAGCTCACGAAGGCCGTGATCGAGCGGATCGACGCGGTCGAAGGCGCCGTGAGCGGCTACATCACCGTCACCCCCGAACTCGCCCTTAAGCAGGCGGCAGAGGCAGACGACCGGCTCAAGAGTGGGAACGCCACGCCGCTAACCGGCATCCCCACCGGCGTGAAGGACGTCATCATCACAAAGGGCGTCCAGACGACCGCGGGCTCGCGCATCCTCGAAGGGTTCGTGCCGCCGTTCGATAGCCACGTGAACGAGCAGCTTCGCCGCGCGGGCGCCGTCATGGTCGGAAAGACGAACATGGACGAGTTCGCCATGGGGTCGAGCACCGAGCACTCTGCCTACGGGACATCGCACAACCCCTGGGACCTCTCGCGGGTGCCCGGCGGGAGTTCCGGCGGCTCTGCTGCGGCAGTGGCGGCGGGCGAATGCCTCATAGCCCTCGGAAGCGACACAGGCGGAAGCATCAGGCAGCCAGCAGCCCTCTGCGGCCTCGTTGGCCTCGACCCAACGTACGGGCGCGTCAGCCGGTTCGGCATCATCGCGTTCGGCAGCTCGCTCGACCAGGTCGGCCCAATCGGCCGCGATGTCGAGGACGTTGCCACGATGCTCGACTGCATCTCCGGGCACGACCCGCGCGACAGCACGACGAACCCGGACCCGAAGCCCGACTTCCGGTCCTACCTGGGGCGGGATATCAAGGGGATGCGCGTCGGCGTCCCGAAGGAATACTTTGTCGACGGGATGGAACCCGGTGTCAGCGCTCGCATCGAAGAGGCGCTGGCTCTCCTCGAACAGCTCGGGTGCGAAGTCGACCGCGATGTCTCCCTGCCGAGCACCGAGCACGCCCTCGCCGTGTACTACCTCATCGCCCCGAGCGAAGCAAGCGCGAACCTCGCGCGCTATGACGGCGTGAAGTACGGGTTCAGCGACCGCAGCGCCGGGACCATGTGGGAGAACATGGAGGACACCCGCGGTAAGGGCTTCGGTCCAGAAGTGAAGCGCCGGATCATGCTTGGCACCTATGCCCTCAGCGCGGGCTACTACGACGCCTACTACGTGAAGGCCCAGCGCGTCCGCACGCTCATCGACCGCGAGTTCGCCGCCGCGTTCGAGAAATACGACATCCTCGTGACCCCCACCTCACCGACCGTCGCATTCAAGATCGGAGAGAAGACCGACGACCCGCTCGCGATGTACCTGAGCGACGTCCACACCCTGCCGCCCGCTGTCGCGGGAGTCCCCGCCATCAGCGTGCCCTGTGGCCTCAGCGAGGGACTGCCCGTCGGCCTCCAGATCATAGGCAACTTCTTCGATGAGGGCCGGATTCTCAGCGCCGCCCATGCCTTCGAGAACGCGTGCGGGTTCGCGAACCGTCTCCCAGAGCTTTAGGCGGCCGTTCGTTCACAGTAGACTCCGCGTTATGACGCGCGTGGTCCTCTTGATCCTGGTTCTCGCGGTAGTCACGTGGGCGACGTTCCCGGGTGCGCGCTTCGGAAGCGGGGCGGCCGCCATCGGCGCCTTTGTGGTACTCACATGGATCGGCATCGCGCGGTACGGCAAATGGCGAGACCGCCACACCTTGGATTCGTTGCGCAAGATGAGCCCGGTGCGATTCGAGCACCAGGTTGCCGCCTGGCTCGCGCGCGATGGCTGGCTGGTCGAAGAGCGCGGCGGCAAGGGCGACGAAGGACTGGACCTCGTCGCGTTCAAGGGCGATGAAGTCGTCGCCGTCCAGTGCAAGCGCTACGCCGAGAAGCACGCCGTCACCCCGGCGCAGGTCCGCGAGTTCTACGGCGCCGCGACCGCGATCGGCGCCACCCGCGCGATTCTCGTCACGACAGGCCGGTACAGCGCCGCAGCCGAAGCGTGGTGCGGAGCGCTGCCGCCCGGCGGCCCGGCGATGAGGCTCGCAGGCCCCGCAGACCTGCCTCTCCGCCTCGTCGCAGCCGGGAGCGAGCCCTGATCCAGGTCTCGCGCTTCTTGACCGTAATCGGGGGCAGCGGGACAGTGCGCCTGATGATCAACGCTCTCACCGCACTTGCTACCGCGACCGCCTCTGCGGCGGCGGCAGCGCACGCGCGCGGGTAGAAGGCGGTCGCAAAGGTCCAGACGGGCCAGATCTCGGACAGCAGCCGCCAGCAGGGCGGCTTTTTTCATGGGCTGCCCGGCGGGGGCAAGGAGCAGACCATGGTTGAGGCAGTGAAACTCGACTCATCCCGGTTCATCTCGGACCGGATGCTTGGCGTCCCCGCGAGCGGCATTCGAAAGTTCTTCGACCTTCTCGCGACGATCGACGATGTGATCTCGCTCGGAGTCGGCGAACCGGACTACGTCACCCCAGAACCCATCCGCCGGGCCGCGATCGAGAGCATCGAGCACGGCCACACCCACTACACCTCGAACTACGGCCTGCCTGAACTCCGCGAACGCCTCGCCGAGCACCTTGAACGGCTCTACGGAGTCCGCTACGACCCCAAGACCGAGATCATCATCACAAGCGGATCGAGCGAAGCGCTCGACATCACCTTCCGGGCGATCCTGGACCCCGGCGACGAAATCCTCTCCGCAGATCCCTGCTATGTCGCCTACCTCCCTGCAACCGCGATGGCTGGCGGCGTTTTCACTCCAATCCCCACCTACGCCTCGAACGACTTCCGACTGCTCGCATCGGACGTCGAAGCTGCTATCACCCCCCGCACCAAGGCGATCCTCCTCGGATACCCCTCGAACCCCACGGGCGCCACGATGGGCCGGGAAGACCTGATGGCGATCGGCGAAGTTGCGCACCGGAACGACCTCGCCGTCATCAGCGATGAGCTCTACGACCGGATGACGTACGAGGGTTCGCACACCTGTTTCGCCGCCCTGCCGGGAATGCAGGGCCGGACCGTCCTGCTCGGCGGGTTCAGCAAGGCCTACGCGATGACCGGCTGGCGGCTGGGATGGGTGGCAGCACCCGGGCCCCTCGCCGAGGCAATCATGAAGGTGCACCAGTACGTGATGATGTCCGCACCCACCGTCGCCCAATACGCAGGCGTCGCGGCGCTTGAATCCGGCGAAGAGTTCGTGCAGGCAATGGTGGCGGAGTACGACCGGCGGCGCCGCCTCATCGTCGATGGCTTCCGTGCGATCGGACTGCCAACGTTCGAGCCGAAGGGCGCCTTCTACGCCTTCCCCGACATCACCGGCACCGGGCTCGATAGCGTCTCGTTCAGCGAGCTGCTGCTCCAGGAGGAACGTGTAGCCGTCGTCCCGGGCAATGCCTTCGGCCCATCCGGGGAAGGCTACGTGCGGGCCTGCTACGCGAGTGGCTACGAGCAGATCGAACGGGCGATCGAGCGCATCGGACGATTCGTCCAGCGCCAGCGATAGGCAGGTAACGCCGCTCACCGGGCCACGGATGGGGGGGTTGTCGCAAGGTGGGGTAGGCCGTGCTAGAATGCCGCCGCACCGTAAGCACGCCGCGAAAATCGAACAACGGTTGAGCGGACGCACAAGACAGGAAGGGACAGACGCCGCATGGACCTCGGCCTCAGTGAAGAACAAGAACTCCTGAAGAACTCCGCTCGTGAGTTTCTCGAGAAGGAATGCCCGGAAGAGCATGTACGAGCGATGGAAGAAGATGCGAAGGGTTACAGCCCCGAGCTCTGGAAGAAGATGGCGGACCTGGGCTGGCATGGCCTGATGCTGCCGGAGGACCAGGGGGGAGCCGGGTTCTCGTTCCTCGACCTTTGCGTCCTGGTTGAAGAAGTCGGCCGGGCGCTCCTGCCTGGTCCGTTCATCCCGAACCAGGTCTGCGCCGCTGAGCTCTCGCTCGCGGGCAGCGACGCCCAGAAGTCGAAGTACCTCCCGAAGATCGCCGACGGGAGCGCCATCCACACCTACGCGATCACCGAGCCCAGCGGTCGCTGGGACCGCGAAGGCGTCACCATGAAGGCCACCGCCAGCGGCAGCGATTTCGTCCTCAACGGGACGAAGCTGTTCGTCCCGGATGCCAACGTCGCCGACAACCTGCACGTCGTTGCGTGGAAGCCGGACGGCCGCCTGAGCACCTTCATCGTCCCCCGCACCGCCGCCGGCGTTGAAGTGAACCTCCTCAAGACGATCGCTGCCGACAAGCAGGCCGAGGTCATCCTCAAGGACGTGAAGGTCAGCTCGGACGACGTCATCGACATGGATGACAAGACCGCCTCCCGCCTCCGCAACATGGCGACCAACCTCGAGTGCGCCTACCTCGTCGGCCTCTCGCAGCGCGACTTCGAAATCGCCGTCAACTACGCCAAGGAGCGCGTCCAGTTCGGTCGCCCGATTGGTTCGTTCCAGGCCATCCAGCACAAGGCCGCGGACATGGTCACCGATGTCGATGGCATGCGGTTCGTCATGTACAAGGCCGCCTGGGCGACCAGCGAGAACGAGGCCTCACAGGACCTCGACACGCACATCGCCAAGGCGTGGTGCAGCGATGCCAGCCGCCGTGTTGTTGCCCACGGGCAGCAGATCCACGGTGGTATCGGCTTCACGAAGGACTACATCATCCAGCTGTTCTTCCGCCGCCAGAAGCGCGCGGAACTCTTCTGGGGCGATGGCGACTTCCACCGCGAGCGGGTTGCGCAGGCCCTCGGGGTCTAGCCCGGCCGCGAAAGCGAACTACAAAGAGGCGGTCCGGAAACGGGCCGCCTCTTTCGTTCTCCATACGCGACCGTAGCCACGATCCCGCGATGATTGTGCGCATGAGGTCGACGCTTCTCGGGCTGCTCGCCATCCTGGGGTTGGTCATGGCTGGGCAAGCCGGAGTCGGGCAGGCCGAGGGTGAAGACGCCCCCTTCCGTTCGATCCTTCTCCCGAGCGGGATGGACGAGCCTTCGTACATCCCTCCCCCGCCGGGAGTCTTCGGCGTCTCAGGGCAATCGGTTTCAGCGGCCACCGCCTCGAACATCGTGGTCGAGTACATCGGATTCACGCCGGAGGCACAGGCGGCGTTTGAGTTCGCAGTCACCATCTGGGAGTCGCGGATCTCGTCCCCGGTGCCCATCG
>JBPPMX010000213.1:0-4791 GCA_051306275.1 Tepidiformaceae bacterium | reverse complement strand
ATCGTCGGGATTGCGCGGGCGGGGCTTTTCCCGGCGACGCAGGTGGCACTGTACCTGCGAAGGGAGATGTACCCGGCGCGGGTGACGCGGCGGTTCAACGACGAGGTAGTGTACGGGTCGCCGGTGTGGCGGGTGCCAGTTTCGGCGGAGGTCGCGGGGAAGGTAGTTGGGGTGGTCGATGAGATGGCAGACACGGGAGAGACGCTGGCGATGGTCGCGGAGGCGGTGCTGGCGGCGGGGGCAACCGGGGTGATCACGGCGTCGCTGGTGGCGCACAGCTGGGCGGCGCCAATGCCGGACATCGTTGGGATGGAGACGGACGCGTTCGTGCTGTTCCCGTGGGACCGGGAAGTGCTGGCGGACGGGACATGGGGGCCGCACCCGGAGGTGACGTTGGGGATGCAGGAGCAGGCGCAGCAGCAGCAGTAGGCCACAGGTCACAGGTCACAGGTCACAGGTCACAGGAGCGGATATGGAACCCGCATCCCACGTGTGTATGCTGCGGTCTTGTGGACGGCGACGGCGAGGGGAGTGCCTGGGGGACGCTGATCACGACCGCGGTGCTTGTCGCGGTGGTGGTGGGTGCAATGGTGTATTTCTGGGCCCCACAGAATGACCGCGAAGGCGCGTTTGTGGCGGAGGTGCGACCGACAGTAACGCCGACGAGTACACGTCCGACGCTGGGGCCAGCGACACCGGAGCCGACGCACGACCCACGGACGCCGCGGCCTTCGATCGAGGTCCACCCGGTGACACCGCGCTCGACAATCGATTGGGATGCGCGAAATGCGACAGCAACGCCGGGACCGGCCGGGGCGATCGCGGTCGGGCGGTTTCTGCTGGTCGCGCCGGGGGATGAGGAGCGGGCGTGCGGCGCGACGGTGCGGGCAGAGTGGGTGGCGACGAGCTCTTCAGTGAGGGAGTCGGAGGCGATCGACGAGCTCACGGAGCATGCGCTGGCGGTCAAGCCAGAGGGGCTGGCGGCGGGGTGGGTGCTGGAGCGGGCGGTGGCTGTGCGATCGACAATGGGAGCGAGCGGGGAGGTCGAGGGGACGTTTGTGCTGCTGTATGTGGACGGCGGAGAGACGCTGACGGTGATCCGGCAGGCGGCGGCGGACCCGTGCCGGGTGGCGTTCGCACGGACGGAGAATGTGGCCGAGCCGCGGACGGCGACGCTGGTAGAGGTGGCCGGCATGCAGGTTGGGCTGGTACCGGAGGACCCAGTCTCGGTGTCGTGGTCGAGGGGTGGCGTGCGGACGATCGTGGAGGGGAAGGGTGTGGGCGCGGGCGACGTGATCGCGGCGGCGGAAGCAGTTCTGCGGGGGCTGGAGTAGTCGCTTCAAGGGGCGTTGACGAATATGCTCCCGTTATGGAGAGCGTGCCCGCACACAAGACGGCCGAGGCGTTCCTGGAGGCGTACCTCCGGGAGCTGACGTCGGTTGCTGGTCGGTCTGCGTACACCATCCGGAACTACCGGTCGGATATCGGGCACTTCTTGCGTTGGTGTGACGAGAACGGGATCTCTCCGCTGGCGATCACGCGGGCGGTGTTCCGCGAATATATGGCGGGGATGCGGGAATCGGGGATCGTGGCGGCTTCGGTGACGCGGCGGACGAGCACGATCCACGGGTTCTACCGGTACCTGCACCAGGAGGGGGCTTCGAGCCAGGACCTGCTTTACGGGATAGCGCTGCCAAAGAAGCCGAGGCGCCTGCCGAAGGTACTGAGTCCGAAGGTGGTGGAGGCGCTGGTGAACGCGCCTGACGCGACGAAGCCACAGGGGCTGCGCGACCGGGCGATGCTGGAGCTGCTCTATGGCGGGGGTCTGCGCATTTCGGAGCTTGTGAGCCTCGACCTGGGGCAGGTGGACTGCGAACGTGGGTTGGCGGTGGTCCACGGGAAGGGCGCGAAAGAGCGGCTGGTGGTGTTCGGACGGCCGGCGGTGGAGGCCGTGGAGCGGTACCTGAGCGACGGGCGTCCGCACCTGGCGGCGGGGGCGGAGATGGCGCTGTTCATCAACCGGTTCGGCGACCGGCTAACGGCGCGTTCGATCCAGATCCTGATCAAGCGGCATGCGCTGGCGGCGGGGATTGCGGAAGATGTGCATCCACACCTGCTGCGGCATTCGTTTGCGACGCACCTGCTCGACGGGGGTGCGGACCTTCGAATCGTGCAGGACCTGCTGGGGCACAGCTCGGCGAATACGACGCAAATCTACACGCACGTCAGCCAGGCGCGGCAGGCGGCGGTGAACGAGGCGGCGTGGGAAGGGCTGAGCGAGCAGATCCTCGAGCGGGGACGAAAGCGACGGAAGGCGGCGGGATGAACCTGTTACTGGTACACGGGCCGAACCTGAACCTGCTGGGGACACGGAAGCCCGAGATTTACGGGACGACGACATTGATGGACATCGAGGCGGACGTGGCGGCGGCGGCGAACGCGCGCGGGTCGGCTGTGCTGTGCTTCCAGAGCAACCACGAGGGGGCGATCATCGACTTCCTTCATGAGCACCGGAAGCTGGCGCACGGGGTAATCCTGAACGGGGGGGCGTTCACACATACGTCCGTGGCGATCCGGGACGCGCTGGAAGCGATCGAGCTGCCGGTGGTAGAGATCCACATTTCGAACACGCATGCGCGGGAGGCGTTCCGGCACGTCTCGCTGACGGTGGGGGTGGCAATTGGTCACGTGGCCGGGCTAGGACGTGCCGGGTACACTGCAGCGACGAACCTGCTGCTCGACCACCTGGAGCAGCGGCGCACGAGCGCCTGAGCCTGCCTTCCCGGGGTTTCGATGTCTGACCGCCTTTCCCGCCTGCGTGCGCTGCTTGAGCGCGAGAAGCTGGATGCCCTGCTGGTATCGAGCCCGGTGGACGATGTGCTGGGGCGGCATTCGCAGAACCGGCGGTATGTGAGCGGGTTCACGGGGTCGACGGGGATAGCGGTTGTGACGGCGGAGCGGGCGGTGATGGTGGTGGACGGACGATACACGGAGCAGGCTGAGCGGGAGTGCGTGCCGCGAGGATTCGCGCTGTTTGCGATGAAGGGGCGGCTGAAGGAGTGGCTACCGGGGCTGGTGAGCGAGGCGGGGCTCGCTGGGAAGAAGGTCGGGATCTCGCGAGCGGACATGTCTTATGGCGGGTACGTCGGGTTCGCGGAGGCCGTGGCGGAGCTGGCGGAGGGAGAGCGGCCGGAGCTGGCGCCGGCGGCGCCGGTGATCGAGGAGCTTCGGCGGGAGAAGGACGCCGAGGAGATGGCGTCGCTGGAGCGGGCGATCCGGATAGCGGACGAGGCGTGCGAACGGGTGGTAGAGCAGGTGCGGCCGGGGATGACGGAGATCGAAGTGTCGGGGATGGTCGAGCGGGCTGTGCGAGAGTTGGGGGCGGATGCGGTTTCGTTCAACACGATCGTCGCTTCGGGCGCGTGGGGGGCGTTGCCGCACGCGCAGCCGCGGGATGTGCCGATCGGGGAGGGGGACGCGGTGACGCTGGATATGGGGGCGCTAGTGGACGGGTATTGCAGCGACCTGACGCGGACGTTCGTGGTTGGGGAGCCGAGCGAGAGGTTCCGGGAGGTGTACGGGGTTGTGGCAGCGGCACAGGAGGCGGCGATCGCGGGGATCCGGCCGGGGATGAAGGGTGACGAGGCGCACGCGTTCGCGCAGGGGGTGATCGACGAGGCGGGGTTCGGCGAGCAGTTCGTGCACGGGCTGGGGCACGGGATTGGGCTGGAGGTGCACGAGTTCCCACACCTTGGGAAGGTATCGGAGGATGTGCTGGAGGTGGGGATGGTCTTCACGATTGAGCCGGGGATCTACATCCCGGGATGGGGCGGAGTCCGCATAGAAGACGTGGTGGTGCTTGAGGCGAACGGGCCGAGGGTGCTGAGCCGCGCGAGAAAACTGACCGCAGCAGGAGTGTACGCATGATCTCGACGGGCGAACTAAAAAAGGGCGCGACGATTGAACTGGACGGAAAGCTGTACGCCATCATGGAGTACAACCACATCAAAACGGGCCGGGGATCGGCGCAGGTGCGGATCAAACTGCGCGACGTGCGAGGCGGTTCGATCATCGAGCAGACGTTCCAGGCAGGGACGAAGTTCAACCGGGCGCGGGTGGAGCGGCGGGACATGCAGTACCTGTACCGGGACGAGCAGTTCTACTACTTCATGAACACGGAGACGTACGAACAGCTCCCGGTGGGCGCGGCGACGGTTGGCGACGCGGACAAGTACCTGAAGGAGAACGACCCGTGCCAGCTGGTGCTGTACGGGGAGGAAGTAATCGGCGTGGAGCTGCCGATGACGGTGGAGCTGGTGGTGGCGGATACGGACCCGGGCTTCAGGGGGGACACGGCGACGGGCGGTTCGAAGCCGGCGACGATGGAGACGGGGCTGGTGGTGCAGGTGCCGCTGTTCATCGAGGTCGGGACGAAGATCAAGGTGAACACGGATTCGGGGTCGTACATCGAGCGGGTGCAGTAGGGTTCAGGTCACAGGTCACAGGTCACAAACGGACGGTACGGGGCCCGGCGCTGTTGCGCCGGGCTTCTTTGTGTGCGTGAGTCAGCGAGGGGAACGTGGCGTTGCCTCGTGGCCGGCGGAGCGGATCAGGATGTGCGCGCTGGGGGCGATTGCGCCGGCCAGGAAGGGGCCGAAGAGGTAGAGGGCGAGGATGGTGACGGCGATGGCGATGGCCGATTCCGGTCCGAGTGTGAAGACCGCAGCGACAAGGAGGAGGGCGGGGAGGAGGAGCGCCAGCGCGGCGACGATGCGGTTGCGGCGGCCGTAG
>JBPPMX010000212.1:0-8905 GCA_051306275.1 Tepidiformaceae bacterium | reverse complement strand
CAGGACCCGGGTGAGGTCGACGTGCTCGCGTTCGTTGTCGACGACAACGAGCTTGATTCCGCCGACGTGCTCAGCCAGTCAGTGGCGTTCCTTGTGTACTTCATGAAGTTCGAGTCGATCGATGTCTCGATCGTCGCGGGCGACCGCAGCGGTCACAACGATGGTGACTTCGAAGACGGAAACCCGTGGGACACGAGCACCGACACGCTCACGCGCGAGCAGAACGTGTCTGCCGACGTCCTCGTCCGTGCCCGCGTCAAGGGCTTCATCCCGAGCCAGCCGGCCTTCGGCGGACTCGCAAACGCGACGACGCGCGCAGCCGGCGTGGACTCGAACGGTGGCCTCCTGCCGGCCGGCCGCTGGGTCTTCCCGGACGACTGGCGGATGCTGGCGGGCGGAAGCCTTGCCGAATCGCTCAGCCCGAACTACGACGTCATGATCGACCCGGCGGACGACACCGATGAGCTCGGGTGCTGGAAACTCGACGCGGACGACAACCAGTACGTGACGCCGATGGACTGCTACTTCGACGCCCCGCTGTGGGACCAGTCAGACCTGGTGTTCCAGGATGAGTTCGTCGGCCCCCCAAGCCTGCTCGACGGCTGGTACAACGACGACAGCTGGGCACCGATCTCCTCCGATCTCGATTCCTACGAGTATCGGGACACGATCGGCCCGGACCGGAAGGTTCATGCCACTGACGCGGTGATGCCACCGGCGGAAGTGACGTTCAACATCGAAGGCTCAGGCTTTCTGAAGGAAGCCACCAAGGGTGTGCCGGGCACGTACGACGGAAACGGCGTAGTCATTCCGGCCGGCAACAACGTCTACTGGCTCGGCGAGAACCCGTACTACGTAACGCAGATCCCGGCGGAGCCGTGGATCAGCCAGAACAACGTGCGCGGCGGCGGCTACGAGTGGAACTCGTGGAACAACGACGGCGGGTACTGGTTCTGGACAGCGGTAGAGACGGGCGACGTCGTCTACAGCGCCGGAGGCGCCGATAGCGACAAGCTCGATAACGACGACCTCTCGAAGAAGGGCGGTGTGGCCGCCTACGTCGAGACCGGCGCTCTGTTGAGCGACGACGACGGCGGACTGGATGACACCGAGACCCAGGTCACGATCACCGCTCCTGGCGGGATCGAGAACGGGGACATCATCCGGATCGAATCGGAAGACATGCTCGTGGTGAGTGGAGGCGGGACGACGAGCCTGATCGTCGAACGCTTCTACAACGGTGGGCCGCTTGTGGCGCACCCGAACGGGCAGAAGGTCATGGTGTTCGTTGGCGGCGAAGAGACGGGTTACGACTCCCTCTACGTCTACAGCGACAACCACGGCGAAGCGATGGTGTGGGCGAACGGCGACGCTGGCCTCACCATGGACGAGTGCCAGGGCGCGGCCGGTGACCCCGGTATCGGCGATGGCACCGTGGTCAACATCTCCGGCGACCTCTGCCAGGACGGCGACCTCGTCGGCACCAGCACCATCTCTGCGACAGTCCACTACCCGGACTTCCAGAAGCACTACCCGCTCGCCAGCAACGAAGTAACGGTTGACTGGATCTGGGGCGGCCACAAGTACGTAACCGTCGAGGACGACCCGCAGGGCACCGACCTCTACAAGTACGTTGTCCTTCACCTGAAGGACCGGGATGGCTACTGTGCCACGGGCACCAGCCTCCACCCGGTACTCGGCGAGCCGGTCCGGTTCGTCATCGACGGCAACCCGACAGGCGGCATCCCGATTGAGGATGCGGCGCTGCTGGGCTCGATCACTGCGAATGGCTACCAGGCCGACGTGGTGACCTTCGATACGAACGACTCCGCCAACGCGGGCATCACCGTTGCCGACTTCATTGAAGTCGATGGCGAGTGCCAGGCGTGGGTGAAGCTCTCGAACAGCCTCCTCGGCGTGATCAACATCAAGGTCACGGCGTGGGATCCTGAAGGGACGATCACGTGGGACGTGCTGGTGGACTTCACAGGGACGAGCGAAGCGCTCGACCTGTCCGCTGGCTGGAACCTCGTGGTATGGCCGGGCGCCGATGGCATTTCGCCGACGGACGCCCTTGCAGCCGGGACGCCGAGCCTCACGGGCAAGGTATCCGCCATCTACGGATGGGTCGCCTCGACCCAGTCGTGGCTGAGCTACTTCCCGCTGGTCAATGACGCGCCGCCGGCGCTCCAGAACCTCACCGCCCTCAACAACGGTGATGCCTACTGGATGTACCTGCTGGAGGCCGTGAACGACTGGACTGTACCGACCAACCAGGACTAGTCCTGGGTTTCGGTGAACCACCCCGAAGGAGGGGCCCCACATGGGGCCCCTCCTTTTTCGTTTTCCCGGAAGAGTCCCCTAATACAGCGTCGCGGCTTCGGCTTCCAGTTCGGCCTTCTCCGCCGCGGTGAATGGCGTGTAGCTCAGGGCGCTGGCCACGTTCTCGTCGATCCGCGAAGGGAACCGCGCACCAGGGATGGCAACGGAAACTGCCGGGTTCGAAAGCACATACCGCAGCAGGTTAGCCGGCGTTAGCGGCCCCGCGTACCCATCCGCGATCCGGCCCCGCATCGCACTGGTACGCCCCGAGCCCCCGACCGGTCGCATCACGATAACGCCAACTCCCTGCTCGGCAGCGAGGTCGATCAGCGGCGCCGAGTCTGTGTAGAAGGCCGAGTACTCGAGCATGATTGTGGCGAAATGGCCCGAGAGTATCGCCTCCCGTGCGATATCGAGGTCGTGGCACGATATGCCGATGTGTCCGATGAGCCCCCGGTACTGCGCTGTTTGGAGCCCGGCGAGCGCCCCATCGTCGCGGACCACCTCGTCCCACGCGCTGGCGCTCGAGATGTCGTGTAGCTGGTAGAGGTCGATCCGGGGAACGCCGAGCACCTGCAGTGAGCGGTCGATGTCCCACTGGCTGCCGTTGATCGAATGGCTGAAGGTCTTCGATGCAAGGAAGGCGGCGCCCGCACCTCGTTCGCGAAGGACTTGGCCGAGGAGCATCTCGCTCCCCGCATACTCCCGCGCCGTATCGATAAACATGACGCCGAGATCGAGGGCGCGATCAATCGTCGCCGCGCCCTCGGGAGAAGTGGGCGTGTCCATAGCTCCTAGGCCAAGCTCGGGGACCTCGACGCCAGTAGTTCCCAGGGGGCGCGTCCGAATGCTTGCCACGGGTCACCCTCCGACCGTCGATCGTACCCCGCGCGACCCCCACGACGATGTATGCGGGGTGATGGCTCCTGACTCCGCCCGACGGCAACAATAGCGCGAGGAGCGTGACGTGGCCACAAACGGTTTGCATCCCGACCCGACCTTGCCGTCGGGGGAGCCGCGGTTCACCCGGCGGTTCGTCGTCGACGCCCCCCTTGCCGACGTCGCAGCCTTCCACGAAGGCCCGGACGCCCTCGCGAAGCTCCAGCCGCCGCTCTCCAACGCCCGCTTCGTCCGTGTCGACCCCCTCGGCAATGGCTCAGTCACGGAATTCCTGATGGGCTTCCCTCCCGCGCAGGTCCGCTGGCGCGCGGTCCATCGCGACGTGATTCCCTGTGCAGGGTTCACCGACGAGCAGGAATCCGGCCCGATGCGGCGGTGGGTTCACCGGCATGAGTACCGGCGCCTGAAGAGTGGCCGCACCGGCGTGATAGACCGGATCTGGTTCGAACACCATCCGGGCTGGCGCGGCCTGATGACCCGGCTCATGTTCAACCAGCTCACGCTAGGCTTGCTGTTCCGTTACCGCGCCTTCGCTACCCGACGCGCGGTACGGGCGAGCCAGCGACCCTAGACGAACACCCCCTCGACCGCGAACGCCGTGATCTCGTCCACGGAGAGTCCCAGCACCTCTCGCATAACCAACTCGGTGTCCTCGCCGATTGATGGCGCGGCCTTATGCAGCATGGCCTGCTTGGCAGAGAAGTGGGTTGCGAGGCCGTCGTACGGGATCCGGCCGACCTCCGCTGGATTGAGCGTTACGAAGTACCCGCTGAAGCGTTCACCCCGGCGGCGACGAGGAGAGCCTCGAGTTCGCCGTGTTCGAAGCCGCGCGCCCATCCATTAAGGACCTGGTCGATCCGATCGCGGACCACACGCCGCGATTCGAAAGTGTCGAAGGCGGAGCCCGCGAACTCGTCGAGCGGCGCGATTCCGCAGAGCGCCTTTCACTGCTCAGGCGTTTCGATCGCGATAGCGACGTATCGCTCAGGTTCCGCCGGTACGCGGCTGGTCCGCTCCGAGCGCTCGCGCCGGGCGGCTGCGTCGGTGGTCGTATCGGTCCGATCGCACCGACAGCGTCGGATGGGTGCGGTCGCCAAGCTCCTGCCAGAACTCCCGGCGACTAGCTGCGGGTTCGTGAGCGGGTCGGCCATGGTGTTCATGGGCCCGAGGTGGACATCGCTCACCCACGCCCATTCGAACAGCTCAAGCCGCGTGCGGCCCGCGAAGAAGGCAGTGATCGCTTCGCCGGCGCGGGCGGCCTGCTCCGCCGTTAGCGTCTCGGCCCTCCGGGCGGCCTCCCACTCTGCCCAGTCGTAGTCACGGAGCTGGGACGGGAGTGTGCCGCTGTCGCGGACGGCCGCCACGAAGCCAACCGAGGTCACGAGGACATAGCCATCGGCGCAACCACTGATCCCGAAGGAATGGCGCCAGCCGTGGCGGCAGATTCGCGGTCGCCCGGTCGTCGCCGCTGCCCGGCGGGTCCCTCCCGAGGTTCGACGGATAACCCGGCCCGCTCATCAGCGTCCACGTCATCGCCTCCTGCATCGAAAGGCCGATCCATTGGCCCCGGCCTGAAATCTCCCGCTCATTCAGGGCGATGACCGCATCGGCGGCCGCGAGGGCGCCGGCGTGGAACGCAGCCTGTGGGTACCCGACCGGGATCGGTGGCCGGTCGCGGTCGCCATGGAGTGAGATGCGTCCGGCGGTCGCTTCGATCGTGAGGTCGGTCGCCGGCCACGACGCCTTCGGCCCCCCTGCCCGAACGGACTCACGGAGACATAAACGAGCCCGGGATTCGCTGCTGAGAGCGTCCCGTAGTCGAGCCCCCATCCGCGCATCCGCCCCGGATCGAACGACTCGACGAGCACATCAGCGCGCGCGGCGAGTTCGTCCGCTGTGTTCCTGTCCTCCACCGACTCCAGCCGGGTGGTTCGGCCTTGAGCACCTCCGCGTCGAGGTCGGCCAGGAGGCGACCAGCCAGCTCCGCGCGCGAGTTTGCGAGGTCCAGCACCCTGATGTTCGAAAGCGGACCGGGAGACTCGGCGGGCATGCGGGATTATTTGTCCGCGCCGTTGCCGTGGGAAGTGGTCCGCCCGTCAAACGCCGTTTGACTCCAGAGTCCACAGGTCGATAATTCGGGTGGGCGATCACCATCGCTTAACGAGGGGTGCCCATGGCTCAGGAGGCGGTTGCAGGGCCGGGACGCGGGCTTCGTCCGGCCGTTCGGGGCTGGTTCGCCCGGACGTTCGAAAGCATGGAGAACCAGAACCTCCGAATCCTCTGGATCGGGACACTCCTCAACTTCGTCGGCGTCACCATGAACACGACCGCGCAGGGCGTGGTCGCCTTCGATCTCACCGGTAACAACCGCGCGGTTGGCACCGTTCTCCTCGGGTCCGGCCTCGCGATGCTCTTCGTCGCGCCATTCGCCGGGGCACTCGCCGATCGGCTCTCGAAGCGGACGATGCTCATCACCTGCCAGGTCATTCTCGGTTCAACATTCGGTTTCCTCGGGTTGGCGATCACTGCCGGCTTCATCTCCGTCCCGATGCTCGCAGTCAGCGCGTTCATCAGCAGCATGATGTTCGCGATGATCCGCTCGGTGCGAAACGCCTACATCGGCGAGCTCGCCTCCCCCGACCAACGCGGCAACGCGGTCGCCGTCCAGCAACTCGCCATGACCGTCATGGCCGTCCTCGGCCCGTTCCTCGCAGGTCTCCTCCTCGGGTGGAAGGCGGTAGGTTCGTCGGGCACCTACTTCGTGATGGCGGGCGCGTTCGTGTTCGCCATTGCGACGATGCTCCAGCTACCCGCGACCTCGGCGCCAGCCAAGACGGCCGCTTCCGCCGGCATCGTGAGTGAGACGTTGACCGGACTCCGCTACGGCTGGCGGCACCGCGAGATCCGCTGGGTGCTCGGCGGGTTCTTCCTCCTGACGGTCTTCGGCATGCCCTACATGGCGCTGCTGCCGGGCTACACGAAGGACGTTCTCGAAGTCAGCACCGCTCGCCTCGGTGTCCTGTTCGGCATATCTGCCGTGGGTGGGTTCGCCGTGAGCCTCTGGGTCGCCTCCCTCGCGGATTCACCACGCGCGCTACCCGTGCTCGCCCTCTGCAACCTGACCTTTGGCTTCGCGCTGATCGGGCTCGGGCTCGCCCCGAATTTCGCCGTTGCCGCCTTCATCGCGCTATTTGTCGGCGCCGGGTCGAGCGGTTTCCAGGTCCTGAACCTCGCAGTCGCGCTGCGTGCCGCGGACGTCGCCTTCATGGGGCGCGTAGCCGGGCTGACGATGATGGCCGGCTCCCTTAGCGGGATCATGGCGTTCCCCGTGGGCGCCCTCGCCGACCGCTATGGTGAGCGTCCGCTGCTGGTCGGGATGGGCTGCTGTGTGGTCGTCGTGGCCATTTTCCTCGCCACCTGGCGCCAACGCTCCCGGGCACAGGCCGCGGCTGCCTGACCACCCTCAGACGTTGTTGTTCCGGCGTGGGAGCACGAGGAGTTCGCCCGTTCCCGGCCGTGCGATTACCTCGATCTCGTGGTGATAGACCCGCGTGAGAAGCTCCGGCCGTAGGACCTCGGCCGGCGTCCCCTCCGCCACAATCCGGCCAGACTCCAGGATGATGATCCGGTCCGCGTACGCGCCCGCAAGTCCAAGGTCGTGGAGCACGATGATCACCCCACAACCCGCGGTTGCCAGTTCTCGTGCTGTCCGGAGGACCAGCTCCTGGTGATGGACATCGAGCGCCGCGGTCGGCTCGTCCAGCAGGACAAGCTGCGCGCGCTGAGCGAGTACACGTGCGAGCGCGGCGCGCGCCCGTTCGCCGCCCGACAATGATGGAAAGCGCCGGTCTGCGAGGTGGGCCACATCCGTCCGCCGGAGCGCCTCCGCTACTTCCACATCGTCGTCTTCTTCGACCGGGGTGCCAGACCACGGCGCGCGACCCATGCGGACAACATCCTCGACGAGGAACGGGAACGTAACCGCGACCTGCTGCGGGAGCACCGCGCGACGCATCGCAAGCTCAGCGTGCGTCCACGTGCTCAGGGGCGCGCCGTCGACCTCGATCGTCCCGGCGATGGGGTCGAGGTCACCGGAGAGTATGTGGAGCAGCGTCGTCTTCCCCGAACCGTTCGGTCCAACGAGCGCGACCACCTCCCCGGCACAGGCCTCGATGCCCACGTCCCGGAGGATTGGGTCGCCACCGAGGTCGATAGACGCGCCGCGGGCGCGGATTAGCGTCTCGCCCTTGGCGTGCTGGGCCGGCATCCGTCGTTGGCGCCGCCACCTCACGCCCAGCCTCCCTGCCGCGAGCGCGTGCGGCGCAGCTGCCAGAGGAAGAACGGGCTACCGACGAGTGACGTGAGGACGCCGAGCGGCACCTCAGCCGGTGAGGCGATCGACCGCGCCGCGAGGTCCGCCACCACGAGGACAATCGCGCCCGCCAGCGCAGACGCTGGCAGGAGCACCCGGTGGCCCGGCCCAGAGAGCATCCGGACAACGTGAGGGATGACCAGCCCGACGAACAGGATGATCCCCGACACCGCCACCGCTGCCGCCGTCAGCACCGCGACGATTACCAGCATCGCCACGCGGAGCCGCTCGACATCGACCCCGAGATGGCGCGCCGGGCGCTCGCCCAGCGCGAGGAGGTCGAGCTGGCGGGCGTAGAGCATCGCCATCACGATTCCTGCTGCGGCGACGGGTAGGACAACGGAAACCTTCGGCCAGGTCGCCTGCGCCAGGCTGCCGAGCGTCCAGAACGTGATGCTTCGCAGCTCCGCATCATCGCTGTAGAAGGTCAGGAGGCCGATGATCGCCCCCGCGAGGGCGTTCACCGCGATGCCGGTCAGGACGAGCGTGACGACTTCCGTCCGCCCATCGGACCGGGAAGCGAGATACACCGCGAGGACCGTCACGAGTCCGCCGATAAACGCGGCGAACGTGATGCTCCAGGTCCCTGCAAATGAAAAGCCGATGACGATCTGAGCCGCCGCACCCACCACAGCGCCCGATGAGACCCCGACGATGCCCGGTTCGGCGAGCGGATTGGAAAAGGTGCCCTGCATCGCCGCCCCAGCACATCCCAGCGATGCCCCCACGAGGATCGCGAGGACCACACGCGGGAAGCGGATCTCCCAGAGCACGTCGTCTCCCAGACCTGCCGGTACCGGACCGATGTCCACCCCGATTCGGTGCGCGATCGAGCCTAGGATCTCGGCCGGGGGGATTGAATACGCGCCGTAGCCTGCCGCGACCACAGCGCTGATCGCTAGGAGGACTGTTAGCCCGATGAACAGCGCGCTCGGCCGCACCCATTTGTGCGGCGGGGGGTCGGAGCGGCCGGAGGTACGTGGTGGGGTTGACGCTGGCGCTGCGGGCGGGGCCTCGGTCACGGGTTCGCCTGGTAGAGGCCTTCGACGAGAAGCCGCAGCGCTTCCGGCGTCCGCGGGCCGAATGAGAACAGCAGCCCGTCTTCGAGCGCAACTACCCGGCGGGCCTGCCCGGCCGGCGTTTGTGCGATTCCCGGGATCTTTACCAGGCCATCGAGTCCGCCCACGGATTCCAGTCCGGTCGTCGTCATCAGAATAACGTCAGGAGCGGCTTCGACCAGCGCCTCGCTCGTAATTGGCGTGAACGCCTGCCGCAGTCCGATCTCCGTTCCCGCATCTACCCCGCCGGCGG
>JBPPMX010000211.1:0-14159 GCA_051306275.1 Tepidiformaceae bacterium | reverse complement strand
GTGGGCAGGCCGAGATGAGGCCTGCTCGGAAGGCGGCGGTGGCGGGCCAGGCGCCGTCATTCGCGAGCGCGACGGCGGCGCGCTGGCCGAGGAGCGTGACCAGGCGATCCCAGCCGAAGTCGGCGGCGGCTTCGACGAGCGGTCCGACGCGGGCGGATTCGGACACGACGCGGATGTCACAGGCGATCGCGAGGTTAAACGCGCCCCCGGTCAGGTCCTGTTCGGCTGCCGCGACGACGGGGAGGGGGTAGGTAATGAGCCAGGAGGGGTCGTCGGCGGTGGTCGCCAGGCATCCATCAAGGGATAGGAGGAGGACGCAGGCTTCATCGGCGGCGAAGGCGGATTCTGCCTGGTCGCGGAGCCACGCGTGGTCACGGCCTGCGAGATCGAGGAAGGCTACGGTGCCGGGAATCATGGATAGAGGATACACGGGGCGGAAGCGGGGTTCTGGCATGACGGTGGGTTCGCGGTAGAATGCCGTGGCGACCGGCAAACGAGGCCGACGCCGAGGGCTACGGATGGCAGATTTCACCGCGAAGGCTCCGTTTGAGGCTGTAAAGGCCGATGCGCTACACGATCAGACGCTCAAGCCAGAGCGCCCGGACGCCTGGAAGATGGACTTCCGGATGTACCTGGGCTGGCCGCTCCTTGGGCTGCTGTTTTCGTTCGGGTTCGCGGCGCTGGTGATCGAGCTGCGAGACGCGTGGGGCAGCCACCGCGACTGGGTACCGCCGGCCGGGATGGTGAACTCGATCCCCGGGGCACTGGCGCTGGCCTACCTCGGTTGGCGGAAGAAGTGGAAAGAAGTGATGCCGGGCGCGATCCTCGTGCTGATCACGGTGGCGCTGGTGGCGGTGAACAACCTGGTTGGTGAGATGGCGAACAACCCGGACACGGCGCAGGACGTAATAACGATCAGCGGCGCGGTGACGCTGGGGCTGGCAGTGGTGGCGCTGGTGATCGGGTTCATCAAGGCGGAGTTCGGCGACCCGACGAAGGCACCCGCGCCGGAGATGTAGTTAGAGGGGACAGGGGACAGGTGACAGGGAAGAGAACCATTGAGGGGCACCCAAGGGCGCCCCTTCTGACTGGGCCGAGGCGAGGCGGTTAGGCGACGGGTTGGGCGCGGAAGTTGGGTTCGCGCTTTTCGAGGAAGGCTGAGACGGCTTCCTTGTGCTCCCAGGTAGCGAAGGCCTCATTGAGGAGTTCGCCTTCGCGGCGCATGGCGGCAGTCACGTCTGAGTTCGTGGCGTTTTCGCGGAAGAGCTGCTTGGTGAAGCGGACGGATGGCGGGGGCTGCTTCGCGATGATGGTGCCGAGTTCGATGGCGCGGTCGAGGAGGCGGTCGGCGGGGACGACTTCGGTGACGAGGCCGGCTTCGCAGGCTTCTTTCGCAGGGACGAGGCGGGTTGTGAGGCACCATTCCTTGGCGCGGCCGAGTCCGACGAGCTGGGGCAGGTAGTAGGAGCTGCCGAGTTCGGGGACGACGCCCATCTTCACGAAGAAGAGGCCGAAGCGAGCCTCTTCGCTGGCGATGCGGATGTCCATCGGGAGCATCGTCGAGACGCCCATGCCGACCGCGACGCCGTTGACGGCGCAGATGGTGGGGGTTTCGATGCCCTCCAGGAACTGGGTCCAGTTCGTGCGGTCGGATTCGAGGGGCTTCGCGCCGTCGTTGATACGGTCCGCGAAGCCGCCGACATCAGCGCCGGCCATATAGGCGCGGCCGGTGCCGGTGAAGACGATGGCGCCGATCTCCGGGTTGGCTTCGGCGCGCATGACGGCATCGCGCTGTTCGCGATCCATCGTCGAGGTGTGGGCGTTCATCCGCTCCGGGCGGTTGAGCCGAATGATGGCGACCGGTGGCCGCTCTTCGTAAACGATCTGTTCGTACTCCATGTCTACCTCCGGGATAGTACTGTTCGGGGCGAGCTTACGCCGGTCGGATGGGGTCTGAAAGCGGCCTGCTTGCGGGTGGATCGCAGCGGGGCTAGCGTTGCGTGATGGGAAAAGTCGCGCTCGTTGTGCCGTGTTACGGGGCGGTCGTGCGACCGGTGGATACCGAGCATGCGACGAGGGTGCTGCGCGCGCTGGGGGACGAGGTGGAGGTGGTCGATGGCGTGTGCTGCGGACAGCCGGCGTTCAACAGCGGCTACCGGGAGGAGGCGAAGGCCGTTGGAACCGCATTTCTGCGGGAGGCGCGGCGCTTCGATGCAGCGGTGATGGGCTCCGGTTCGTGCGTTGGGATGGTGCGGCACTACCTTCCGGGGCTGTTCGAGGAAGGCCGGAAGGCGGGAGCGGAGCGCATCGGGCGGCGCGTGTGGGAGTTCACGAGCTACGTCGCAGGGCATGCGTCGCTGGGATCGCTCGGGCTGCGGATGGCCGGGACGGTGACGTACCACGATTCGTGTCATGCGCGGCGGGAGATGGGGATCTCGGAGACTGTGCTGGGCGTGCTTGAGGAGATCGAGGGGCTGGATGTGCGGCGGCTGTCGTACGAGGAGGAGTGCTGCGGGTTTGGGGGGACGTTCAGCGTGAAGCTGCCGGAGGTCTCGGTGGCGATGATGACGGGGAAACTCGCCGACGTGTCGGGGACGGGGGCGCGGGTGCTGGTTTCGACCGACCTTTCGTGCCTGGCACACCTGCAGGCCGGGGCGGACGGCGTCGGGATGCGGATGGAGACGTGGACGATGGCCGAGCTGCTTTCGCGGGCGCTGCCATGAGCGACTATCGAGAACGGGCTGTGAGTGAGATGCGCGAGGCGCGGCCCGCGGAGACGGTGACGCCGATCATGCGGAAGCTCGTGGCGGATGCGGCGGTGCTGGCTGCGCGCGGGCGGCCTGAGGCGCGGGAAGAGGCCGGTGCGGCGCGTGCGTACGCGATCGACCACCTGGACGAGCTGCATGCGGAGCTGGGGCGACAGCTGCGCGCGCGGGGAATCGGCTATCACCGGGCGGCCGACGCGGGGGAGGCCGTGGCAACGGTGCGCGGGCTGCTGCGCGGCGCGAATCGGGTCGCGAAGTCGAAGTCGATGGTGGCGGAGGAGATCGGTCTGACGCACGCGTTGCGGAAGGCCGGGATGGACGTACTCGAGACGGATATCGGCGAGTACATCGTCGATATCGAGGGGCGAGGACCGAGCCACATCACGGCGCCGGCCCTGCACCTCAACCGTGCGCGGATACGGGAGATGCTCGAGCGCACCGGCGCAAACCTGCCGGACGACGACCCGGAGCGGCTTTCGCGTTATGTCCGGGACGTGGTCGGCGCGTACTTCCGGGAGTGCGACGCCGGGATCACGGGCGTGAACATGGCGGTGGCTTCGAGCGGGAGGCTCGCGCTGATCGAGAACGAGGGGAATGTGGCACTGGGGGCGAGCCACCCGAAGTTGCATATCGCGGTGACGGGGCTGGAGAAGATCGTGGCGGACGAGCGGTCGGCGCTGGCGGTGCTGGAGGTGCTGGCCTCGAACGCGACAGCGCAGCCACTGACCGCGTTCGGCCACTTCCTCGCGGAACCTGCGCCGGGCCAGGAACGGCACGTCGTGTTCGTCGACAACGGGCGGAGCGAGATCATGCGGGACGAGCGATACCGGGAGATCCTGAAGTGCATCCGCTGCGGGGCGTGCATGAATGGCTGCCCGGTCTACCGAACGGCTGGCGGGCTGTCGTACGGGTCGCCGTACATGGGGCCGATCGGGGCGGTACTTTCGCCGCTGTTGTGGCGCGACGGGCGCTACGCCGACCTGCCGTCGGCATCGAGCCTGTGTGGGCGCTGCACAGAGGCGTGCCCGGTCGGGATCCCGCTTCACCGGATGCTACTCGACCTGCGCGCGGACGCGGTAGAGGCGGGGACGGCGGGGAGCTGGCAGCAGAAGATCGTGTGGCGGGGTTTCGCGACGACGTTCAAGCACGGGTCGACAGGACGGCTGGCGGAGCGGTTCGCGAACGCGGCGGCCGGGAAGCTGCGGCGGTTCGCGCGGACTGGTGGGACGGACCCGCGCCGGGTTTCAGTGAGCGTGGAGCGCGACCCGGAGATGCTTATCCCGCTGGAGGAGCGCCGCGACCCGGTCTATGTCGTGACGAATGAGGCCCGGCCCCAGGAAGTGGTGGCGCTTCTGCGGGCACAGCTGGCGGCGAACGGCGTGGAGGTTGCCGGGACGTACGTCGCGCGCGAGGGCGACCGGGTGATCACGGCGAGCGGGGCGATCGCGAGCACGGGAAGCGTCGTGGTCTGCGGGGAGAATGCGGCCCGGCGTGCGCTGCTGGGGGCGGGGCGGGTGGTGGTCCGCCTGAACGCAGGGGATGCCGTGCGGTTCCCGTCGGATGCAGCGGGTCTGCTAGGTGACGGCGATGCGCTGATCCTGACGGGGGCGAGCCGGACGGCGGACATCGAGAAGCAGATCGTGCGCGGGATCCACGGGGCGGAGGATCTGGTGGTGGTGGTGACGGACGGGGGTTCGGGAACAGGGCCCGGCTCAGGCTGAGGCTGTAGCGGCGTTGCGTGCGGAGCGGAGCATCTGCTGCTTCCAGACGGCGAGGATGATCGAGACGACGAAGACGTTCCCGGGCCATGCTGAGTACCCCGCGCGCATGCGGCGCAGTATGCGCAGCGATCCGGTCAAAGTCGAACGCCGTTCGAGACGCGGTGGACGGTGTTGCAGGGGTGGCGTTAACTCGTGGGATGCACGTGATGACAGTTGTTGGGGCGCGGCCCCAGTTCATCAAACTGGCGCCATTTTCGGCGGAGCTGCGGAGGCGGGGTCACCGCGAAAGCATCGTCCATACGGGGCAGCACTACGACGAAGGGATGTCGGCGCGGTTCTTCGCGGAGCTAGGGATCCCGGAGCCGGACGTGAACCTGGCGGTGGGTTCGGGCGCGCATGGTGCGATGACAGCGCGAGCGCTGGAGGGGATCGAGCGGGAGATCCTCGGACGCCGCCCGGATGTGGTGGTGGTGTTCGGCGACACGAACTCGACGCTGGCGGGGGCGCTGGCGGCGGCAAAGCTGCATGTGCCGGCGGCGCACGTCGAAGCCGGGCTACGGAGCTTCGCGCGGGAGATGCCGGAGGAGATCAACCGGATAGTGGCGGACCACACGTGCGACCTGCTGCTCGCGCCGAACGAGGTCGCGATGCGGAACATGGCGGCGGAAGGGCTTGCGACACGGTCGGTGCTCGCGGGCGACATCATGGTCGATGCGCTGCTTTCGGTCCGAGGGCGGGCGCCGGCGAGCGCGGAGGTGCTCGAGCGGCTCGGTGTCGCGGCGGGGGCATACATGCTCCTGACGGTGCACCGGGCTTCGAACACCGACGACCCGGAACGCCTGCGGAGGATCTTCGAGGGAGTGCGGGGCGGGCCGACGATGGTGTTCCCGATGCACCCACGGACGCGCGCTGTGCTGGAAGACTCCGGGATCGAGTTGCCGGGGAACGTGAGGGTAGTAGAGCCGCTGGGGTACATCGATGTAGTGGCGCTGCAGCGGGACGCGGAAGCGGTGGTGACGGACTCGGGGGGGCTGCAGAAGGAGGCGTATCTGCTGGAGACGCCGTGCATCACGCTGCGGGGGGAGACGGAGTGGGTGGAGACGGTGGAGTTCGGCTGGAACGTGCTCGTAGGAGCTGACGCGGGACGGATTGCGAACGCGATTGCCTCGCCGCCACGGGGGGCGACCCACCCGGCGGTCTACGGAGACGGTACGGCGGCGGCGACGATGGTTAGCGCGATCGAGGGCGCGTTCGGCGGGGGCAAGGGCTAGCGGCGGAGGGCGTCGTAGATGCCCCGGAAGGTACCGAGGCCGTAGCTGGCATGGACGATTGGGAACGCGATAGCGGCAGCGGGCGCGAGGAGGGTTTCGCCGCGGCGGCTGGTTGAGCGGTAGGCGGAGTACGCGCCGAGGCCAGCGTAGGCGAGACCGCCGAGGACGAGGATGGCGCGTGCGGGGGTTGCAGCGAGCGACAGGAGTGTGAGGAGCCCGCCGGCGGCGACGGCGCCCGCGGGGACGAGGTGGCGCGGGCGGATGGAAGGTGTCTCGTCGATGAGGGCGCGGCCCTTTGCGCGGCCGTAGCCGAAGTACTGGCGAGCGAGGGCGCGATAGCCGGAGCGTGCGTAGTAGGTACTGCGGACGCGGGGGGTGAGGTAGAGACGGCCACCGGCACGGCGGATCATGTAGTTGAAGTGGTCGTCCTCGCCCTTGTCGCGGGTGGTGTCGAAACCGCCGAGGAGGTCGAAGCATTCGCGTCGGTAGGCGGCGAAGGCGATGGTGTCGACGTCGCCGGGCTCTTCGGAGAAGCGGAAGCGGGCGTCGCCAACGCCAAACGGGTGGGAGAGCGCAGCGGCAATCGCGCTGGCGACCGGGGTTTCGCCTTCGGTGCGGATGGGGCCGCCGGTGGCAGCGGCGCCGGTATCGCGGAGGGCGCGGACGTTCTCGGCGATGAAATCGTGGTCGACGGCGGAGTGTGCGCCGAGGATGACGATGACCTCGCCCTTCGCGAGGGCGGCACCGGCGTTGAGGCCGTTCGCGGTGGTGCGCCCCGGGTTATCGACGAGCGTGAGCGTGCCGAGGGCGGAGTCGAGGGCGTGGAGTTCGACGATCTCGCGGGTTCGGTCTGTGCTGAATGCGTCGGCGACGAGCACTTCGATGCGCGAAAGCGGATAGGTCTGCTCTTCGAGCGACTGGAGGCAGGCACCGATGTAGCGCTCTTCGTTGAGCGACGGGATGACCACCGAGACGAGCGGCTGAGGGGGAAGCGGCGGCAGCGAGGCGAGCGGGTGGTCAGGCACTGGCTTTCTTCCGGCGGCGGGTGAGGGAACGGTAGAGGGCAGCGAGCTTGGCGGCCTCGGACTCCCAGGTGTAGTTCGCGACGGCGGCGGCTCGTCCGTTTTCACCGAGCTCACGGGCTTTCTCCGGGTTCTCGAGGAGGTCGCAGATGGCGGCGGCGTGAGCTTCGGGGGAGCGGGCGTCGACGACCATCCCGCAGTCGGCTTCGCGGACAACGGCAGCCTGTGTTGGGAGGTCGGAGGCGACGACGGGGAGGCCGACGACCATGTACTCGACGAGCTTGTTCGGCCAGGCGAGAAGGTTGTTCTGGACGCGTGGGTCGCGCGGGAGCCAGCCGACGCTGGCAGCGGCGAGGAGCGGCGCGACCTCTGGCTGGCGGACGGTGCCGACGAAGCGGACGCCGACGGCATCCCAGTAGGACGGGGGCTGCGCTTCGACACCTGCCGGCATACCGAACCATTCGACGGTGCCGAGGATGTGGAACTCGGCGTTCGGGTTGTGGTCGTGCACGAGCCGGGCGGTCTCATGGAGGATGTCGAGGCCGCGTTCGACGTTCATCAGCCCGGCGTAGATGACGACGGGCTGGCGCTCGGGGAGGGAGTCCGGGAGGTCGGGCGCGGGTGGGAGGTTCTTGACCGTGACGACGTTGCGCTGGACGCGACGAAAACGGTCGGCCATGTCGTCGGTGACGGCGACGACCGCGCTGAGGCGGCCGGCAACGAACTTTTCGACGCGATCCGCGACTGTGGACACGGTTGGTCGGACAGGCTCCGGGATCCAGTGCTTCCCGAGGATGTCTTCGCGGAGGTACTCGTGGGAGTCGTAGATGACGGGCTTCCCGGTGACCCACTTCAGGACGAGGCCCCAGGGGAGCAGCTCGGGGTCGTGGAAGTGGTAGACGTCGGCCTTCGAACGGATGGCCTTCCAGAAGAGGATGGGCCAGCGGAGGGGGCGTCCCGCACGTCCGCCGACGGAGGGCAGGGATTCGAAGCGGACGCCGTCGACGGGCTCGGATGGCGCATCGGGGGCGATGAGGACGACATCGAAGCCGGCGGCCTGGGTGGAACGAGCCTGGCGGTAGAAGACGCGCGTATCGAGCGGCGGGTGGACGGAGGTAAGGACGCAAACGCGGATCGCGCGGGCGGTTGTGGTGGTCATGGGATTCATGCTGCGGGCCTGCTCCTGGGAAGGAAGTGGCGGAAGAGTTCACCGTGGAGGATGCGGTTGGCGAGGCGGAAGTAGCTGAGGATGTCGTCCTTGCGGATGCGCCAGAGGTCCGAGTGGTGCGCATCGGACATGCGGAGGAAGACGATCGACGTGAGGATGATGGTGAAGCTGTAGCTGATCGTGGTGCCCCAGGCGGCGCCCTTGAACCCGTACTGCGGGATGAGGAGGGAGCTGACGATGACGTTGATGGTGCAGGAGGTGAGGGCGAGGAAGAGGGGGATGGACGGGCGGCCGAGCTGGATTGAGAAGTAGTTCGAGAGGATGGCGGCCGGCGCCCAGAAGACTGTGCCGACGGTGAGTATCCGGAGGGATTCCGTGGCCGGGAGATAGCGTGAGCCGAAGACGCCTTCGATGAGGTAGGGGGCGAGGACGAAGATGGCCGCGCCGGCGGAGGCGGACATGAGGACGGTGTGCCGGACGCTGCGGGCGGTGAGCTCGGCGGCGTTCTCGCGGTCGAGGCTGCCGACGCGGGCGAAGGCGGAAATGGAGAGCGCGGTGGAGAAGAGCCAGAGGCCTTCGGCGAAGTTGACGGCCGTGGCGTAGATCCCGGAGCCGCGGGAGCCATCGATGGTGAAGACGAGAATCTGGTCGATGCGGTAGTTGAAGTAGCTGACGAAGCCGGCGAGTCCGGTGACGGTGCCAAAAGTGAGGAACTCGCGGATGAGACCGACGTCGGGGCGGTGGTGAAGCGCCCACGACCACCAGTTCCAGCCGATTGCCGCCTGGACGATGAGCGAGGCGTACTGCGAGAGGATCCAGAGGGTGATAGCGGATTCGGCGCTGCGGTGGTCGAGGAGGATGAACCAGAAGACGAAGAGGAAGACGGCCGTGTACGAGGGGCCGTAGATCGAGAAGCTATAGCGGCCCTGGTGGTTGAGGCCGAGTGAGACGCCGCCAAGCGCATGGCGGGCAACCATCGGGAAGAGCGAGAAGCCGATTAGAAGGATGATCTGGCGCTCGCTGCTGGCGCGTTCGAAGAAGCGGATGTCGTCGGCGAAGGGGAGGAGGCCGGGGCGGAGGAGCAACCAGAGGACGAAGCAGAAGACGAATACGACGAGGCCCATGATGAGCGAGAGGATGGTCGCGTTGAAGGCGACTTCGCCGGGGGGCCGGTTCTTGTTGGAGACGAAGTAGCCGGTAGCGGAGGCGAAGCTGGCGACGAGGCTGCCGATGGCCGAGATGATGACGACGGCTGCAACGAAGACGCCGCGATCCTCGACGCTGAGTTCGCGGGCGGTGATCACGCTCACGAGGGCGAGGAAGATCATCCCGAGGAAGCGGTAGAGGAAGGCCAGGACGGTGCCGATGGCGACATCCATAGGAAATCCATGCTAGGGCTGGGGCGGGCTAGGCGCTCTGAAACGCGAGAGGCGCCCGGTTGGGCGCCTCTCGGTTGCGTTGCTGGTGGCGGGTGCTACTCAGCCGGGAAGGCGTTGTAGAGGCCGTCGTTGTCGCTGTTCGGGTAGAAGTCGGTGGTGCCGTTGGAGATGACGACGACATCGGCGTTGGCGGTGACGCGCGCGCCACCGAGGAAGCAGGATGGCGGCGCATTGCCGAAGCCGTGATCTGCTGCGTCGGAGGAGTTCATATAGAAGACCTTCGAACCATTAACGGTGTGGGTGCTGGTGTAGGGGCCGACCGGACATCCCTGCGCCGGGTCACCGGTAAAGGTGAGGGTGACCTGAGCGGAGCCGCCGTTCGCGACCTGGACCTGGATCCAGCTGTTGTAGAGCGCATCGGAGAAGCGCCGGAAGACAAGCGGAAGGTTCCAGGCTGTATCCGCGCGATCGGCGGGAACGCCGTTGACCGCCGTGTAGGTGGCTTCGGTGACGCCGCTGAAGTAGAAGGTCTGCTTGCCGCGGATGAGAACCGCCGCGAGCTTGGCGCCGCCGCTAGCCGTTACGCGAGCGTAGCCGACGAAGCCCTGCGGAACAGCGGTTTCGGAGTAGATGGAGCGTGAAGCAACGTCCTTCACGCCGTTGAGGTTCGTCGTGACGTTCACCGGTGCGTTTCCGTTGTCGATATCGATGCCGACGTAGTTGATGGCGACGTTTGTCGTGACGCCATCGAGGATCTGCATGGCGATGACGGAGTAGAAGCCGGAGGCATCCTTGATGCCGACGGGGATGATGATGTCGGAGCCGACGTCGTCGGTGGTGGGAGCTGCGTCGTTGGTGATGAAGGCGTTGTAGGAGCCGAAGAGGCGGTTGCCTTCGCTCTGATACAGGTCGACGTTGGCGGTAATGGCGTTGTCGCCGGGTGTCAGGACCTCAACCAGGACAGCCATCTGGTTGTTCTGGGTCGAGACGGGGAACTGGATGACGCCGGTGCCTGTGCGCCCGAAGGTGAGCTGGCCACCCGCGGGGAGGCGATAGCCGGTCGCGCAGCCCGTGCCGCCGGTGCCATTGTCGGTGAAGGTCTGGTTGGTGGTTGCCGAGCCGTCGCCCGTGGCGACGACGAGGTAGGTCATCCGGAGGCAGGCGACCGTGCTGCCGGTGTTGACGACGCTGATGCGGCTGTTCCAGCTACCACCGGAGAGGAGTTCGTTAAAGGCGAGGGGGATAGCGAGCTTGTGCCCGCCAGAGCCGTAGGCGCCGGCGATCGAGTAAGAGTGCTTGCTCAGGACATCAAGGATGTCGCGGACGAGGAGCGTGTTGATCGGCTGGTCGGAGTTGATGATCGCGAGGCCGCGATAGCCAACCGGAAGGTTCGCGTTCTCCGCCTGGGCGAAGTTGCGCGTGCTGCCGGGGGCGACGCCGGACTCGGGGTCGGTGGCGGCAGCGATGAGGGATCCATCGGGGTTGTAGTACTCAGCAACGAACTCGGCCGGGGCATTGCCGACGTTCTGAACGAGGATCGAGGTGTTCTCTTTCCCGGATGTAATTGCGGTAGCCGCCTGGCTACGGTCATAGCTCGCCAACGGCACAATTGCGGCCACGGCGGCCACCGCGCCAATCCAGAGCGCGATCGCACGAATATTCAACAAATCGGCCTCCGTTTCCTCACCTGCGTCGCAATGGTATGAATCGCGGGGTTGTAGCGTCAACGAACAATGATGCGTGGGCGGGGGGCGGCGTGTAAACCGTGTGTAATTTCGGAGTGGCTCAGGGAGCGCGTGAAGAGCGCTTTACGGCGAGCGCGGCGGAACCGAGAAGCCCGGCGAGCGACCAGTACACGGCCATGATCTGGAAGTGGTAGAAGCTCCCGGCGGCGATGTTGAAGACGATGAGGGCGATGGTGAAGGTGAGCATCGCGAGGGCGAGGACGTTCACGAGCGAGTCCTCTCGCTGGCGCCAGGCCCTCCAGGAGACGACGACGCCGGCGATGTAGAGCCAGACGTAGGCGATGGTACCGAGGACGCCATAGCGGTCGAGGAAGACGAAGTACTCGTTGTCGAGGCCGCGCTGGACGAGGGAGTTGCCGGGGCCGGTGCCGATGATGGGGGAGTCGGCGAAGACCGGGAGGTCGGAGGGGCGGAGGCGGGCCGGGTCGATGTCGCGGATGAGTTCGTAGTGGGGGGCGAATGTGCCCTGCTGGATGGTGACGGCGTCGAAGAAGACGGGGTTCAGACCATCGGCGGTGGGGTTGAGGAACGCGACCTGCATCTCGTTAAGCCGGACGTCATCTGGCGTCTTGAAGGTGAGGTCGAGGCGCTTCCACGAGCCGTCCGCGGGAACTGGGAGTACCGCTTTCGCGAGGCCGTCCTCCAGGTCGCCAGCGGTGGTAAGGGCGTTCACATACACCTGAACGGATTGCTCCACGCCAGTCGCCGTTCGTGCCCAAACGGTGACCGTGTAGTCGGTGTCCTGCGGGAACGCAAAGATGACACGCTGATAAAGACTCCCGGGCGGGCGTCCATCGGTCGGGTATGTGAGTAGTGCAGACATCTCGCCATCCCCGAAGAGCGGGGCGCCGCCACCGGTCGAGAGTGATGCGGTGTACGTGGTGAGCCAGGCGGCGCCGCCGTTTTCGAAGCTGGAGTTGAGGATCATGTTGGGAGTGGTGCCGATGCCGTAAATGGGGCCATCGGGGTCGGCGGGGTTTTCGAGGCGTGCACCGACCGTGAAGCCCTCAGGGGCGATGTAGGCGAGGTAGTCATCACCGGTCTGTGGGTCCGTGGGGAGTTCTGAGATATGGGCGGGAACGAGGGCGTCGGCGAGAGGGAGGTCGGCGGGCCAGGCGCTGTTGTCGCAGTAGTAGTCAACAATCGCCGCCGAGAGCGCGTGGATGTCCTGCTTGCGGGTGTCGTCGCGGGCGATGGCGTCTGCCGCGGCGGGGGGGGCCCCAGTCGTGCCATCGGGGATGTGGCTGAGCTGCGGGGTGGTGTCCTCGAGGCCGCTGCCGTCGCAAAGGGCGGAGTCGTCTTCCAGGAAGCCAGCGAAGAGCGACTTCCAGCGCGAGAGGCGTGTGGTGAAGGAGGAATCGGAGGTGAGTCCGGCGGGGCTGAAGCGGTCGGCGAAGCTTTCGAAACGGGGCGGGACAAGCTGGACGAAGGTGACGGAGAGGACGACAGAGGCGAGGAAGAGGCCAATCGGCAGGGTGTAGGCGGCGCGGCTCTTGCGTCGAAGGATGACGAAGACGAGGGCGAGCCCGAAGGCCCCAAGAGTAGCGGCCACGGCGGTCCGGGACTGGGCCATGATGATCGAGAGCGTGCTGGCAGCGACGGCAGCGCCGGCGAGCCACTGCCATACCCCGGGGAGACGGTGGCGTAGCATCAGGACCCCAAGGGCGAGCGCGAGGAAGAATCCGGAGAAGATGCCGTAGTAGTTCGCGTTGCCGGCTGTACCGACGACACGACCAGTGAGTTCGACGCCTTCGAGGTTGTGGTCGATGGTCCAGATGGCGGTGACAGTGCCGTTGAAGTCACCCGGGTGGAGGTACTGGAGGAGCGAGAAAACGGTGTTCGCGAGGATCGCGACGATGAGGACCTTCAGGGTGAGGAGGACGTTCTCTTCGGACGGTTCGAGGGAGAGGCCGAGGCGGAAGAGCAGCCAGTATTCGACGATGCGGGCGATTTCGAAGGGATCTCGGACGGACCATGTGACCTTCGAGACGAGGACCGGGGCGAAGATGATGGAGGTGAGGGTGGTGATCGCAAGCGCAAGGAACGCGAGGTCGACGTAGTGCAGGCGGCGAACGCCCGGGGTGCGGACGACGTAGAGGGCGATTGATGGGAGGAGGCAGGCAAGGACGAGCTGTTCAAGGCGGACGGCGGGCAGCGTCCGGGGCATGTCGATGTCCCAGGAGACGAGCGCGGCGACGATGAGGAGAAGGAACGCGTTCCGCCTCGCGACCGGACGGCCGAAGTCAAAAAGGTTGCGGGAGAGCGCGTCGATCACAGGGTGCGGTGCATCAGGAGGCTACGACCTCGAGGGCATGCTATCGGGCAGGTGCGTAGCGGGGAAGGAAGTCAGGGAAGGAGTGCTTCCAGACCTTCACCGACCTCGGCGAGCATCTTGTCCGGGTTGTAGCGGCCGGCAACGTACGAGGCCGCGTCGCTGTTGAGGGGGAGGACGCCGCGGGCGTGGCGGTCAGCGATATCGCGAAGGGCGGCGATGGCTTCGGGGGCGCTCTCAACGCGGGTGACGCCGCGGAACGGGTAGTTCCAGAGGACGTGACGGCCGAAGGAGAGGGCTTCGATGACGGAGTGGGACATGCCGTCGTGGTGGGTAAGACGGAGGAATGCGGTGGAACGCGCGTAGACGGCCGGCATGTCGTGAACGAAGCCGAGGACTTCGAGGTTGGGGATTGCGCGTTCGGGGCGGAAGCCGCCGGCGACCATGAAGCGGATGCCGGGGAGCTGGCGGACGACTTCCATGGTCGCCTCGACGCGGTAGGCCGACTGGAACTCGCGGGGGAGGTAGAGGAGGACGCGGAAGTCTTCGGGGAGGGGGAGGGGCGAGCCGACGGCCGCAGGCACGGGGAGGAGGAGCTCCTTCGCCATCACGCCGAGCTCCGCGAGTTCGTCGACAAGCCAGGGGGCATCGGCCCAGTGGACAGCGCGGTCGAGGAGGCCGTTGCTGGCGTGGCCGGTGCGATAGACCTGCAGGGCAACTTCCACGTCGCTCCCAACCCAGTGGAGGACGATCGGTTTGCGGGCTAACGAAATGAGGTGGAGCGGAGAGAAGCGGGACACGCCGCTGCCGATCGCG
>JBPPMX010000210.1:0-2356 GCA_051306275.1 Tepidiformaceae bacterium | reverse complement strand
AGCGACATCCGGAAAGCTGGATGGCAGGGGGAGCGGGGCGCACACTGGTGGTATGGGATTCGCGACGTTGATTGGGCTTGGGTTGCCGCTGTTGATGGCTTTCGGGGCGGTGGCTGCGTGGATGATGACTAAGGATCGAGAGAAGCGGGAGACGGAGGCGCCGCCGAAGTGGCGGGACGATAGTCTCGATGACTGGAGGCAGGAGCGGGACGCGGCCTACCTGTCGGAGCGGGAGCAGCGGGCGGCGACTCCAAAGGCGGGTCTGAAGGCGGGGGCCGAGGAAGAAGTGGAAGAGACGAAGCAGCAGCAGCGCATCGGCGGGTAGCTGGCGCTGGCGTAGGATTCGGCCCAGCCCAACCGGGGCCGGGTGATGCATGTGACCGACACGGATGCCCTCGACCAGCACCTCCGCGCGACCTTCGCGTTCCGGGGGCTCGACCCATCCGTGCGGGTCGACCCGATGTTTGTCGATGCGCGTGGAGCGGGACGGCCAGTGTCGCGGAAGTGCCGGTCAGCCTGCGCCGGGTGACGATCCCGAGGCTGTTCGTGTATCCGGACGCGGACAAGGACGTGTTCCCTTCGGAGCAGGAGGAGTACATAGCGGCGAGCGCGGCGGACAAGACGCTCGTGCCCTGTCCCGTGGGTGGACCACCGCCTAGAACCGGTTGGGGAGGAAGGGCGTCGGCTGGCGGACCCGAAGCAGCGCGTGCTGGATGTCGTTGTGCCGTGGCTGCGAGCGCGGCTTCCAGGGGATCGGCCGGGGCCGCTCGCCCCGGACGACAGTGGCGGTTCAGGCCGCGGCGGGTGCGACCGGGGGCGCGGGCTTCGAATCTCGCGCGATGAGTGCGATTCCGGTGACGAGGAGCCACGTGACGGAGAGGAGCAGCCCGGACATGACGCTGATCCACGCGAACGTGTCGGCGCCGTCATTCGTGAGCGCGGAAGCGCCGAGGCCAGCGACCACCGCCGTCACTGCGCCGATCGCTAGCCACTTCGTCCACGCGGGTGCGAGGTCGGCACGGGTGACAATGACAGACATCGTCGCGACGCCTGTGAGAAGGCAGAGCATCGCCGAATACCCGAGCGCGGTCATGATTATGGCGAACGCGCGAGCAGTGGTAGCCGCAGAGGCGCCCGACGCCGGGTCATCCACCCATTCGCGAGAATATTCGACCATGACGCCGTAGCTGGCCGAGGTGGCGAAGGTAAGAATGCCGGCTGCCGCGAGGGAGAAGCTGGCGACCGAAGCGAGCAGCGGGTGGTGCTGACGGAAGAAATGCCCAAACGCGCCCGCGGCGAGGACAAGCGCGAGCCCGGTGAGAACCTGGACGACGGTGTTCACGCTCGTTGCGGTGGTCGAAAGGTCGTCGATGCGGCGCATCTCTGAGTCCCAGCCGTCTGCGCCAGCGTCGTAGCCGGGGATCGACGTCGCGATAAACAGGAGCACGATCGTGATGAGGAAGAGGATGCCTGCGCCACGGTTGGCGGGGATGCTGAATGACATGAGGGGGCCCTCCATGTTGGAGCGCCAGGCGATATCGGCGGGCATGCCGCGAACGAGCCTGCCCGAGACGTCGGTGGCGTGGCGGAGTGGATGTCTCCCGGTGGCGCGCGCTTCTTCCCGTTGTTCCCAGAGGTCGGATTCGATCTCAGAACGGCGGCGAAGAGCGGCTTCGGGGTCGGTGCCGCGGGTGTAGAGGGCGACCCAGGCACGCGTCAGGGCGACGGCGAACCCGGAGGTGCGGCTCTCAGGAGCGGCGGGCGAAGGGGAGTTGCGGAAGGCGGACCCGGCGCTCATGAGGGCGCCAGCCCGGGGTTGGTGTTGTTCGCCCGGACCGCCGGGACTGCCGCATTCACCGCTGCCTCCTGACCGAGGGCGGTGATGTGGTAGAGCCGGCGGCGCGGGCGGTCTTCTGCGAAGGCCAGTTCGGGGTCTTCCCAGCGGCTTTCGAGCAGACCGGCGGTCTCGAGGCGTTCGAGTGCGCGGTAGAGCGTGCCGTAGCCGGTGAGCTGGCGGCCTTCGTCGTCGCCGCGCATGCTGCGAGCGATGGCGTAGCCGTGAAATTCGTCCTCGCCCCCGGTGCGGAGATCAATCGCAGCGGAGAGTATCGCGAGCTCGATCGGGATGAGCGTCCCGGGTTTGCGTCTCATGCCCGAAAGAATACGCAGATAGGGTAGATTGTCAATAGGCAGATAGGGTATCCGCCGAATTGTGGCGACAACACTCGAGGCCTATACTCCCGCCGCCGCTCAAACAGGGCGACTTCCGCGCGGGAAGCTGGGCCTGGTCTTCAAAGCGCATCACGCGGTTGTAGGTCGCGGTGATGATCGCGGTTGCGCCCGCGATCGAGTCCTG
>JBPPMX010000209.1:0-3260 GCA_051306275.1 Tepidiformaceae bacterium | reverse complement strand
CCCCCGCATGCCACCCCCGCGAGTAGTGCGGCGCCTGCGAACGCTACGACAAGCCATTTCCGGTTCATGCTCTTCCCCCGATCCCTCACATTGCGTGATGGGATGGAGTAGTAACGTCTCCCGCTCGCGATCGGTTCCCGTCGGGATGCGTAAGAAATGAGAAAGGGCGGGCCCCGAATCCGGGATGCCCGCCCCCCTGCTTATCGCGTCGAAACGCCGGGCGTCGCTCGCGTTACTCCTTCGAGCCCTCAATCACGCCCTGCGGCGTGATCTTGATCGTCTTCGACTTCGCTTCGGCCTTCTTGGGGAGGCTCAGCTTGAGGACGCCGTTCTCGAACGTCGCCTGGGCGTTCTCGGCATCAACCGTCGGCGGAAGGCGAAGTGCGCGGCTGAAGCTGCCCCATCGCAGCTCGCGCCGCAGGTAGGTTTCCTCTTTCACGTCCTCGCTCTCCGCTGTCTCACCCTTGATCGTCAGGACATCGTCCTCGACCTCGATCGAGACATCCTTCGGGTCGATCCCGGGTATCGCCGCCTTCACGACGTACTCCTCATTCGTCTCGTAGACATCGAGTCCGAGCGTCGCAGCGCCGAGGTCGTCGCCGTTTCGGACGGGCAGACGCCCCATCCCCTGGTCGAAGACGCGGTCGAGTACGTTCCGCATGCTCGCCAACTCCTGGAACGGGTCCCATCGGGTCAGTGATCCAGCCATTTCATGTTCTCCTGTGTGTTGTGCGGCCTATGCCGATTTCGCTTCCAATCGTAGCAAACGCTCAAGCGATGTCAAGTAGTCTGATAAGGACACTAGCAGAGTTATTACGGAGACCGTTGAACTTCGACACTGCTGAGTGTTAAGATGAACCGCACATGGCAACTGACTTCTACAAAGTCCTCGGCGTCGCTCGCTCAGCCTCCGAAAAGGAGATCCGCTCGGCGTACCGAAAGCTCGCACGCAAGTTCCACCCCGACGTGAACCCGAACGATGCCTCCGCCGAGACGCGCTTCAAAGAGGTCAACAACGCCTTCGAAGTCCTCTCCGACGCCGAAAAGCGCAAGAAATACGACAAGTACGGCGAACGCTGGGAATACGCCGACCAGATCGAAGAAGCGCAGCGTCAGCAGTCGGCCGGCAACTGGTTCCGCAACGGCCCACAGGGCTCGTCCCGCGCTGGCGCCGAGTTCGACGGCACCGACTTCGGTTCGATCTTTGACTCTTTCCTCGGCAGAGAACGCGGCGCCCGCCGCCGCGGCCCCCGGCGGGGGCAGGATGTCGAATCGCCCGTCGAAGTGACGCTCGAAGAGGCGTTCTCCGGCACCTCGCGTACCATCCAGCTCGACAGCTCAGAGCCCTGCAAGATCTGCAACGGCACCGGCTCCATCGGCTCAGCGACCTGCCACACATGCCAGGGAGCCGGCGAGGTCCATCGACTCCGCCGGCTCGAGGTGAAAGTCCCGGCGGGCGTCCGGACCGGTTCACGCGTACGCGTCGCCAGCGAAGGCGGCGCGGGCACGGCGGGCGCACCCCCCGGCGACCTCTTCCTCGTCGTGACAGTCCTCCCGCACCCGCGTTTCGAGCGCAAGGGCGATGACCTGACAGCCGACGTCGACGTCCCGATTGTTGACGCAGTCCTTGGCGGCGAGGTCGAACTCGCAACCATCGATGGCCGCCGTATCGCCCTCCGCATCCCCGAAACCACCCAGTCCGGCCGCCTCATCCGCGTGACTGGTAAGGGCATGCCGCGCCTCGGTGACACATCACGGCGCGGCGACCTCATCGCCCGCGTCCGTATCCAGGTCCCAACCGCGCTCACGCCTGCGGAGCGCGCGCTCTATGAACAGCTCCGGCAGCTTACCGCTGCCCCCGCCCCGGGCCGTTAGGCCGCCACCCGGAGGAGTGACGCAGCATGTCGGCACCCCGCGATAACGGCCACCAGGGCCTCCCGGACGACGAGCCGATCTACGTGATCTCGATCGCCGCCCGGCTCCTTGGCGTCCACCAGCAGACCCTGCGCTACTACGAGCGCGCCGGCATCGTTGAGCCCCGCCGCACCGTTGGCAACATCCGTATGTACTCGAACGCCGATATCGACCGCGTCCGCACAGTCCAGCGCCTCATCGAGGAGCTGGGCGTGAACCTCGCTGGCGTCGACATCATCCTTCGCATGTCCAACCAGATCCGCGAACTGCAAGCCGAGACAACGCGCCTCCGCGTCGAGCTCGACAAGCTCCGCGCCACCCGCCTCCCCGCACCCTACCGCCCACAGGCGTAGCACACCCCGACTGCCACCGGGATCGGCCTCGTAGCCCCGGAAGGAACTAGACAGAATGATGCGCCAAGACCGGTTCACAGAGCAGGCCCAGCAGGTCCTCGGGCAATCGCAGGAACTCGTGCGCGAACAGCGCCACTCGCAGTGGGGCGTTCCACACGTCCTCGCCGCTCTCGTCTCCCTCGAAGGCGGCCTCGCCCTCCAGGTGCTTCAGAAGCTCAACGTCGATGTCGGCCGCCTCAACCACCGCGTTGGCCAGGTCCTCCTCTCGATGCCCAGGCTCCAGCACGAAGTCGTCCAGATCTACACGACGCCCGAAGTCGTGCGCATGCTCGAAGTCGCGAACGCCGAGGCCGAACGACTGAAGGACGAGTACGTCGGCGTCGAACATCTCCTCATCGCCATCGCCGACAACGAAGAGAGCGGCTCCACCCGCCTTCTCGCGGAGTTCGGCGTCACCAAGGAAAGCATCTACCGCGCCCTCCAGGACGTCCGCGGCAAGGCCCGCGTCACCAGCCCAACCGCCGAGAGCCGCTATCAGTCGCTCGAAAAGTACGCGACCGACCTCACCGAGCTCGCCCGTCGTGGAAAGCTCGACCCGGTCATCGGTCGTGACGTCGAAGTCCGCCGCGTCATGCAGATCCTCAACCGCCGCACCAAGAACAACCCGGTGATCATCGGCGAGGCGGGCGTCGGTAAGACTGCGATCGTCGAAGGACTCGCCCAGAAGATCGTCGCGGGAGACGTCCCTGAGAACCTCCGCGATAAGCGGCTCCTCTCGCTCGACATGGGCGCCCTGGTCGCCGGCTCGAAGTTCCGCGGCGAGTTCGAAGAGCGCCTTAAGGCCGTCATGGAAGAAGTGAAGCAGGCGGGCGGCGAAGTCATCCTCTTCATCGACGAACTCCACACGGTCATGGGCGCCGGCGGTGCCGATGGCGCGATTGACGCCTCGAACCTCATGAAGCCCGCGCTCGCCCGTGGCGAACTCCACGCCAT
>JBPPMX010000208.1:0-3936 GCA_051306275.1 Tepidiformaceae bacterium | reverse complement strand
ATCCAGCAACCGGCTCGAGAACTCGCCGCCGGCGGCCTCCGGGTACCCGGCGTCCCGGAACATGTTCTGGTACATGATCACCTTCAAGTAGAACCCGAACTGCACCGGCACCTGCGCCCGGATTGCCGCCTCGTTCGTACTTACCACCAGCGGTACATGCGTCACAAGCGGCGGCCGTTCTCGCCCGGCGTCAGTCGCACCCTTGGCCAGCGCTGGCGCGGCCACGTCCCGGATGTACTGCCTCGCGCACATCCACGAGATCGCCCCGTCCGTCAGTTCCCCTGCGAGTTCGAATGACTTCGCGCGCAACGCCGATGCCAGCACCTGGACCTTCGTCGGCGCCGCCAGCCGGACCCGCGCCTTCAGCATCGATCCCTCGAAATCCACCTCGCCGTCATGCAGCGCCTTCGAAAGGATCGTCACGTACTCCCGGAGATGCGTGGTCGGCCGGTCGTACGCGATCCCGAACGCCGGCTCGATAACCCGGGGACCGCTCGGCCCTACCCCCAGCCGCAGCCGCCCCGGCGCAAGCTGGTCGACCGCGATCGCGCTCTGCACCAGCGCCAACGGATGCCGCGGGTACGTCTGCACGATCGATGTCCCCAGCCCTATCCGCTCCGTCTTCAGTGCCGCCGCCCCGAAGATCACGAGTGGGTCCGGCGCCTGCGCCCCTGTCGTCATCCACGCCGTCTCGATACCAGCCTTCTCCGCCTTCACGATCATGTCGATCACGCCCTGCGCTCCCGCCCCCACCGCATGCACCCCAATTCCAAGTCCCTGCATCGCAATCCCTCCGTGGAATGTGCGGTTACTCTACCGGAACCGGTACGGGAGAAGGCTGCCCTAGTACGTCGAGGTCGGGCTGCATGGAGTACGCTTGCTCCGTTGTGTACGAACTGACTCTCGATCTCGATGACCGGCGCGTCGACCTGTGGAGTGATATCCGCTTGCCGTTCGAACCGAAAGGGGCCGCCCGCGATATGCGGACCGCGCTCGGCGAGGCCCTGTCAATCCTTCACGCAGCGCCGCGCGAGGCTCTAGCGGCAACGTATACGTCCACTTCCCGATCGGCATGTGACGCAGAGAACGTTCTCTTCTACAACGTCGGAGTAAGCCGCTTCCGCCACCTGCCTATCCGGGAAGCGCGATTCTTTAGGCGTTTCGATACCCCCCAGCCCGCGCCCTCTGGTACCCGGTATGCGCATCATTCGCGGTACGTGGTGTTCTCAAGCCCGGATTTCGACCATCAGCACGCATCGGACATCCGGTGCGCGCCTGTGGCACGGGGGGCCTTCCGGTTCGACGCCTGGCGCATCTGGCATGCATTCAAGATGGCCGCGTTTCGGGACCAACTCGGAGATTTCACCGGATCCTTCGGTGCCCGAGTCGAGATCGAGGTGCCCCGAAGCGCCGCCGCCCACCCAGTTGGGATTCTCAAGCCGGTGCTCGATGGGCTCGTGACAGCGCTCCACGCGCACGACGGGAGTTCGATGGAACTCGTTGGTCCGCGCCTCGCCGCGAGATTGGGAATCACCGAGTCCGAGGTGGGCACACTCCTGATGGACGGCTCGCGAGCCCCACTTGGTGAGCGGCGGCTCGTCTGGCCATTCCGCGATGGGGTTCAGATGAATCCAGCGGACGATCTCCTTGTAGAGGCTTCGGTCGTTGTCGATACCGTTGACTCGAATACGTTCACTTTGCGTGCAAGGGTGTTCGAGGTGTGACCTGCCCCTCACACGCCCATCTACCGCCCGTGGTAGCCCCTATCTCACTTCCTCCCCCATCATGGATCACATGACAACCCGCCGACCCGACGTCCGAAACGTCGCAATCATCGCTCACGTCGATCACGGCAAGACTACCCTCGTCGATGCCCTCCTGAAGCAGTCCAACGTCTTCCGCGAAAACGAACACGTCGGCACCCTCATCCTCGATTCCAATCCCCTCGAGCGCGAGAAGGGGATCACCATCATGGCCAAGAATGCCGCCGTCGATTACCGCGGCATCCGCATCAACATCATCGATACCCCCGGCCACGCCGATTTCGGTGGCGAAGTCGAACGCGTCCTCAACATGGCCGATGGCTGCCTCCTCCTCATCGACGCCGTTGAGGGGCCAATGCCCCAGACCAAGTTCGTCCTCCGCAAGGCACTCGAACTCGGCCTCCACGCCATCGTCGTCGTCAATAAGATCGACCGTCCCAACTCACGCCTCGAAGAAGTCGTCGCCGAAACCCAGGACCTCTTCCTCGACCTTGCGACCGAAGAGCACCAGCTCGACTTCCCGGTCCTCTACTCCAACGCCCGCGACGGCTACGCAGGGCGCGAATCCACGGTCACCGGCGGCAACATGGAGGCGATCTTCGAAACGATAGTCGCCCACATCCCCGGGCCAGCCGTCGAAGAAGACGCCCCTTTCCGAATGCTCGCCACCACCCTCAGCTACGACACCTACCGCGGTCGTACCGCCGTCGGCCGTATCCGTGACGGCGTCATCCACGCCTCTGACTCGATCATCCGCTTCAACCACGACGGCGAGACCTCGAACCACCGCGTCGCCCAACTCTTCGGCTTCGAAGGCCTCGGCCGTGTCGAACTCACCGAGGCCCGCGCCGGCGACATCGTCGCAATCACCGGCATCTCCGACATCCTCATCGGCGAAACCCTCGCTGCCCCCGAAGTCACCGAGCCTTTGCCCGTCATCGCGATCGAAGAACCCGCGATGAAGATGACCTTCCGCGTGAACGACTCCCCATTCGCCGGTCGCGAAGGCCAGTTCGTCACCAGCCGCCAGATCCGCGAACGCCTCTACCGTGAGGTCGAAACGAACGTCGCCCTCCGCGTCGAAGATGGCGACAGCGCCGAAGCGTTCATCGTCAGCGGCCGCGGCGAACTTCACCTCGCTATCCTCGTCGAGACCATGCGCCGCGAAGGCTACGAGTTCGCCGTCACCCGCCCCGAGGTCATCCTCCGCGACGGCCCCCGCGGACTCGAAGAGCCGTTCGAGAAGCTCTACGTCGAAGCCCCCGGCGACTCCACCGGCTTCCTCATCGAATCGCTCTCCGGCCGCAAAGCCCAGATGACCGCGATGCACTCCGACCACGACGGCCACACCCGGCTCGAGTTCGACATCCCCACCCGCGGCCTCATCGGTTTCCGCGACGCCTTCATCAGCGGCACCGGCGGCGAAGGCATCATGAACACCGAGTATCTCGGCTATCGCACCTGGGCCGGTGAGATCGCCCGCGTCCGCAACGGCGCCCTTGTCGCCGCCGAAACCGGCTCCGCGCTCAGCTTCGGCATCGCCAACGCGCAGGAGCGAGGGATCATGTTCATCGAACCGGGCGCCGAGGTGTACGCAGGGATGGTGGTCGGCCTCCACGCCCGCGAAAGCGACCTCATCGTCAACGTTTGCCGGGCGAAGAAGCTCACGAACATCCGCAGCTCCACCAGCGACATCGCCGTGAAGCTCATCCCGCCCCAGCCCCCGAGCCTTGAGCGCTCACTCTCCCTCATCGGCGTGGACGAACTCGTCGAGGTCACCCCGAAGTCACTGCGGATTCGTAAGGCCGAGCTCGACGAGAACCTCCGCAACCGCGCGACCAAGCGCGCCAAGTTCGCCGCGGCCGGGGCCTGACGCTCTGACGAGGCCGGCTTCAGGGCCGGATTTCGTAGTACGCGTTGAGCATGTCCTCGACATCTGTCTTCCGGAACCGTGTGAACCCAGCATTCCGTGTGAGCGTGCGAAGTCGTGACTCGCTCAGGCCGAGTGTCCCGATGCCTGCACCGTCTGGTTCGGAAAGGCTCGACGAGAGGCAGACGAGCTGCGAGAAGCCGTACAACAGTGGCGCCATCGGGTTCGCCAGGTTGTCCTCGATCGTTTCCCCCGCTGCGATGTCGATGACGAGGACCGTGCCGTCGGGTTTGAGCGCAGAGC
>JBPPMX010000207.1:0-2138 GCA_051306275.1 Tepidiformaceae bacterium | reverse complement strand
GGTGCGGTTGGGGGGATCGGATCGGTCGGGGTCGAAGGCGGTGGCATCGGAATCGCTTCAGCGTGAGTGAGATGGGTCATTTGGGAGACCTCCTGACGGATGCTCCGACGGTAGCGCAGGCAAGCGCGATTCCGCCGAACGCGAGCCGGGCCCGGCGTTTCAATCGTCTTGCAGAGGGCGCGGTCAGGTTCGGAAGAGGGCGGTGCCCGACGAAAGGGCGAAGACGGCGCGGATGCCTTCGGCGAGAGCGGTGACCGGAATGGAGGCGGGGGGAGCAGGCGCGATGTTTGGGACTGCGGCCACGTACCAGCCGCCGACGCGGTGGTGATCAGGTGGACGCGGGCCAGGGGCCTTCGGTGGGGATGGCTTCGTCGTCGCCGGGCCACGGGGGCATCGTGACGGCAACGGCGGTGAGTGGATCGGGGCCGAGCGAACGGAACTGGAAGCGCGTACCGACGGGGATGGTGAGGCAGATGCCGGGTTCGAGCGGCGTGATTTCGGAGCGGCCGGCCTGTTCGCGCCACATCTCCCCGCGACCGGCGATGACGTACCAGATTTCGTCGACGGTGCGATGGACGACGGCAGTGGAGGTCTGGCCTGGGGGGAGTTCGAAGTGGGCCATGGAGCCGCCGGGGAGGGCGAGCAGGACCCGGACACTTGAGCCGTCGGGGGCGAAGAGGCCGGGGTTGGTGGGCAACGGTAAAGTGGCAAAGTTCATGTGAGAATGATGGGGTACATGGGAAGGCTGCGCTGCCGACAATTACTGCATCCGCGGGCGTGCGAGCCGCGATCTCCCTTTTCGCAACGGTTCACCATCCTGAACGTCTCGAAGCGGGTCAGGCCATCCGATTCCCGGATCGAGGCGGGGCAGAATGAGCATCCGAACGCGACTCTTGCTACTCGCGTTGTTCGCGACGGTGCTGCCGGCGTTGTTCGAGACTGCACGGTTTTTGCAGGAGCGGCAGCAGACGATCGACACAGACACGGAACAACTGGTCATCGTCGCGCAGGAGAAAGCCGAAGACCTGAGCGACCGGATCCGGGGGACGGAGCAGCTGCTCTACGGGCTGGCGCAAGCGCCCGTGCTCACGAGCGGTGACCGCGCGGCATGCTCGGCGTTCCTGTCTGATATTCGGGAGCGGTACCCGCAATACACAGGCATCCTGACGATCACGCCCGAGGGGCACCTGTTCTGCGATTCGCTGGAGTCCGGCCGCGAACTTGACCTGAACGACCGTGAATATTTCCAGGCCGCCAAGATGATGCGTGACGATGTGGTACTGGAGCCCGTCTTCGGGAGACTTACGGGGGTGGCTGTACTCCAGGTCGCATTCCCAGCGCGGTCGGATGCAGGCGACCTGCTGTTCGTACTGCTGGCATCGCTCGACCTGCGCCAGTTCGTCGCGTTGGGGAACGTGAACGTACCCGGCGCGCGCACCCTCCTGGTCGACGATGAAGGGACGGCGCTTGCGACTTCGTGGGCAGAGGCGCCGGAAGACTTTGCGGGTTCCTCGCTGGCGGAATCGGACCTCTTCCGGTTCGCCACGGAGCACACGGAGCAGACCGCCCGGGTGGACGGGCCCAGCGGCGTCAGCGGTGTCTGGGCGGTGGCGGAGGCGCCTGCGTTAACGGAGGCACGGCTCCACCTGCTTGTGGGCGCGCCGCACTCGGCGCTGGTGGCGGCGGCGAACGATCGGTTCACGAGGGACCTGGTGTTGCTGGCGGGGGTAGCCGGGATCGTCTTCGTCGCTGTATGGCTGATCTCTGGACTCGTGATCCGACGGCAGGTGGCACGGCTTTCGTTGATGGCGACGCAGATGGCGGGTGGGGACCTTTCGGCGCGGATACCGGAGCCATTGCCTCGCGGAGAACTGGGCGCACTGATGGGAGTGCTGAACCAGACGGCGGAGTCGATCGAGGCGCAGCGGGCAGACATCGATGGGCTGAACGAGCAGCTGCGGCATTCGCAGCGGATGGAGTCTCTTGGGCAGCTCACGGGCGGAGTGGCGCACGACTTCAACAACCTCCTGACGGTGGTGATGGGGAATGCGGAGTTGCTCGCTACGGACCCAAACGCGGATGCGCAGCAGCGTGAGCTCGCGGAGATGATCGGCGCGTCAGCGCGGCGGGGTGCGGAA
>JBPPMX010000206.1:0-4059 GCA_051306275.1 Tepidiformaceae bacterium | reverse complement strand
AGGGAGGCCGAGGACGGCGTCGATCTCGTCTTCGAAGGCGAGGTGGAGCGTGGTGATGGTCGCGCCAAGGCCCTTCGCTCGACAGGCGAGCATGAGGTTTTCGACAGCGACCCAAACCTGGCCGTTCACGGAGCGCCCCATCACGCGATGCCGCAGAAAGGGCCTCGCCCCCGCCATGCAGGCGAAGATCAGGAGCGGGGCTTCGTGGAGATGGGCAACCTGCCAGTCCATCGCACGATTCGTCCGCTCCACGATGTCGGCGGTCTGGCCCGCGGGTACAGACTGTTTGGCCGACTGGTACCCGGCCCAGGCCCTGGCGTCGAGGTCGGCGATTGTCCGCTTCTTCGCGGGGTCGCGCACGACGACCCAGCGGAGGTTGTAGGCGTTGACGCCGGAGGGGGCGTGCGTGGCGAGCCGGAGGACGTCGCGGAGGACGTCGTCCGGGACCGGGTCTGGCTCCAGGCGGCGCATGGCGCGCATTCCGGTCATCGCATCGAACAGGTCCATACGAGCGCTCAGGCTTTCGTGCGAATCATGAGGACCGACAGCAGGACGGTATACAGCGAGAAAAGGACGAAGGCTGCGAGTGGGAGAATGCTGAACGGGGCAAGGGGGTCGTCCTCTCGAAGGGCGAAGACCGAAGCCGCCATAATGAGTGCCACGGCGATGCCGGCGTAGCCGACCCATGAAGGACAGGGGCCGCGCTTTGAGAGCAGGTATCCGCCGATGCCGTATGCAGCGGCCAAAGGGCCGAAGGTGGCCTGGTTCAGGACAGCGCCGATGAGGATCAGGTTCTTGGCGTTCTGCGCGTCGAGGCCGTGTCCATCGGAGAGGAAGGCGACACCGGCGAACCAACCGCTGCATAGGGTCGCGACGCCGCCAGCGACTACGAACGCAATCGCCGCGCCGAGAGCGAGGACGCCGTCCTCGGAGTCCGTTGAGCGGAGAACACGCCAGAAGCCAGCGACGAAGACCGCTCCTGGGATGATGATCAGGATGTTGATTGCAGAGGAGAGCAGCCACATGCGGCGGTTGTCGCTCACGTACGAGAGGAAATCGTCCGCCGGGTCTTTCACGTTGGGTGGCGTTTCCGGAATCAGGAACCCGGCGACGAGAGCTCCGATAGAGAAGATGAGTCCGGCGATGCCGGCCAGTTTGAGGGCTTCCTGGCGAGTCATGCGGCTTACCCCGGTAAAGATAGACGGAGTATATACGCGCTATCGTCGCGGGCAATTAGTCTCGCCGGGTGATTCTTCTAGTCGAAGGTGATGCGGACCATTGGGGCGTTCGCGACCCAGGTGGGGAGGGCTTCGGGCTTCAGATAGCCTTCGAGGGCGGGCGCGGAGGTCAGGAGGCGTTCGCGCTCAGTGGGGTCGGTGATCGGGTGGGCGGTGCCCGGGAGGTCGGCGGTCACGGCCTTCTTGAGGTGGACGGTGATGGCTGGATTCGCGAGGAGATTCGCGTACCAGGAGCGCGTGCCGGGCGTGCCGGTGATGAAGCAGGTGGCGTCGACCGCGTGGATCCAGATCTCGATGCGCTTCCGCTCGCCGGACTTGCGGCCGATGGTGGTGATGTCGACGACGCGGTCGGTCTCGAGCGCGTGGCGGGTGGCTTCGTCCAAAGGTATCTCTCCGAATCAGGGCTGCGATTCGAGCGTAGCAGAGCGCCCCGGGGGTGGTGGCGTCTGCTAGAGTGCGACGACGAGACGGGGGTACCTGATGGAACAGCAGACGATCGGGCTGAGCACGGAGAGCACGGCGGTGGCGCGAATCTTCGCGGCGATGCGGCTGGCGGAGGTTGCGACGGTCCGGCCGGAAGGCGGGGACAACGCGGCGATCGCTGCGGCCTATGGGGAGAGCTTTCGGGTGTTGTACGAAGTATCGGGGTGGCTGTGCGGGCGAAGTAGGGGATAGGTCACAGGTCACAGGGAGCGTGGCAGGCGCGACGCGACATCGAGCGGGTGGGACTTAGACTGATGGACGATGGAAGGACTTGTCGAGAGACGGATGGGCGACCAGCTGATCGCGGGTAACCCGCTCGGCACGGGAGTCGCGGGCGTGGTGGAGTGGATGGGAGCGATGCAGGCGCAGGACTGGGGCCAGGCGAAGTGGGCGGTGGGTTTGCGGGCGGGCGTTTCGGAGGCGGAGGTGGACGCGGCGGTCGAGCGGGGAGAGGTCGTCCGGACTTGGCCGATGCGGGGGACGCTGCATCTCGTGCCGGCGCGCGACGTGCTCTGGATGCTGGAGTTGATGACGCCACGGATCATGGCGGGTGCCGCGCAGCGGCTGAAGGCCCTGGAGCTCGACGAGGCGGACGTTAGCCTGAGCACGGAAGTGATGGCGCGGGCGCTCGAAGGCGGGAACGTACTCACGCGCGAGGAGGTGCTTGCGGCGGTCGAGCGAGGCGGGCTGGCGACGACGGCGCAGCGCGGGTACCACCTGCTCTGGCGGGCGGCGCAAGCGGGAGTCATCGCGTGTGGGCCGGTGCGGGGGAAGTCGCAGACGTTCGTCCTGCTGCGGGAGTGGGCGCCGGAGCAGTGGCGTCCGACGAGGGAGGAGGCGCTGGCGGAGATTGCGAAGCGGTACTTCCGGAGCCACGGGCTGGCGACACTGCAGGATTTCGGGTGGTGGACCGGCCTGACGATGCGGGATGTGCGGGCGGCCGTTGACGGTGCGAAGGGTGAGATGGAGAAGACGTCAATCGGTGGGACGGAGTACTGGAGCGGGGGAGGTGGGGAATCGGCGCGAACGATCGAGGGGAAGCGGGTTTACCTGTTGCCCGGATTCGACGAGTACCTGCTGGGATACAAGGATCGATCGGCGGTGCTGGATGCAAAGCACGCGGGGAAGGTGGTGCCGGGAGCGAACGGGGTCTTCAAGCCGATCGTGGTCGCGGACGGAAAGGTTGTGGGGACGTGGAAGCGGACTGTGAAAGCGAAGCACGTTGTGGTGGAGGCCGAAGCCTTCGAGTCGTGGGACGACGGCGTTGCCGAGGGAATCCGTGCGGGCGCGGGGGAGTATGCGCGGTTCCTCGGGCTCGATTTGAAGTTGGGCTAGGCACCGGCGGATGCGGCGTACGGGGACGGCGGGTTCAGGAGCGTTTCGAGGAGGACCTGGGCCTGGATAGCGTGGCCTTCGACCGTGCGATGGATGAGGTCTGGCTGATAGAGCGAGTCGCGGTCGGGGTGGGCGTTGTAGAGGGGGTTCGCGTTGGCGATGAGAAAACGGTGTTGGCGCGCGGCGTCTTCGTTGCGGGCGCGGAGGCGGGTGAATATCTCGTCCGCACCCTTGTTCTCGCGAACGACCAGGCGGGGAAGGCTCGGATCGCTGAAGACGACGACGACGGTGTCTTCGAACCGGGCCAGGCCGTGGATGATGTTGACCTGGATGCCGGAGGCCTCTTCGAACGAGGCATGAGCTTCGGTGCCGATGATGTGGCGGGCGAGCCAGCGGGCCCAGCGATTTGCGCGGCTGGCCTGCTTGAGCTGACCAGCGGGACCGGATTCGAAACGCGATTCGGCGCGGCGAAAGTAGCTGTAGGCGCGCGCTCCGAAGCGGTTGCGGACGCGGTTCGCGACCGTCCGGACAGCGCAGATGACAGACCCGTAGTTAAAGACGACCAGGTCCGGCTTGTTGGCCTCGACGGCCTTCATCGCGGCGCCCACCGCTTTGGGACCCGTGTGGTAGATCGCGACGTGTTTGACCTCGACGGATTCGCCGATTGCCTCTTCGAGGCGGGCGGCCGCCAGCCAGGGCCATGCTTGCGTGACATCGTCGTTTCCGTGGCTTGCGGAGGCGCTACTACCGATGACAAGCATGCGCATGCTGCGGACGTCTCCCCGCCGGGATCGTGCCATTGAGAGGGGTACGCGCAACGAGTCGGACAGGGCCGCTGGACTGTGGCCGCAGCGAGAATTGCCGGCGCCCATTGGGTATTCTTGAGTTAATAAGTCAACTTCCTCTACGATGACCGGATGGAGTTCGACGCGGCGCTGGCGCTGGCAGGCCTTGTGGTGGGCCTGACAGTTGGGATGACTGGGATGGGTGGCGGAGCGCTCAT
>JBPPMX010000205.1:0-27501 GCA_051306275.1 Tepidiformaceae bacterium | reverse complement strand
GCCTGCGTCGCCCGCGAACCGAGCGCGCCGACATAGCCAGCGCCCCGCCGGATCGCCCCACCGAGGATCGCCGCGTCGATCTCCCGGTTGTGGCTCAGCAGTACCAGCGCGTCCGGCCTCCGCAGCCGCGCAACCTCCCGCAGTCCCTCCGTCGCGTCGCCATCGCCCGTCACGACCGGTGACCACCCGAGAAGTTCTGCCTGCGCGGACAGCGCTTCCGCGAGGATCCCGCCGCCGACTACCACCAGGTGCGTCACGGGAACGAAGCACTCGATGAAAACCTGCCGCTCGCCAAATGTTGAGATTCGCGCCCCGGCCACCGACTGGGCGAGGAGCTGGCGCGCCTGCTCGACCGCCATCGCGTGCAGCTCGGGCGGGTTTAGCGGCCCCGTGGCTGGTCCCCGCGAATCGACCGCCAGCACCTCATCGCTCCCCAGCACGCTCGCGATGACGAAGGGCTCCGAGGCGCGAAGCGCGTCCCACGCTTCAATGGGTATCGACTCGGCCCGCTGGAGCATCACGTCCGCCCGGCCGCCGCAGGCATACCCGGCTGCGATGGCATCAACGTGCTCGATATCGACGTCCGCGATCCGCGTCGTTGGGCGCGCCTCGTCCAGCAGCGCCTGCGCCTCCACGAGCAGCCGACCCGTGGCGACGCCGCTAAGCAGCGACCCGGCCGAATCCCCGCTCGCAGCGAACGCCAGCGATTCCCCGTCGGTGCGAGCGCCGAAGCCGTGCAGCGCGATCGTCCGAGCCACCACGGCCGGCACCTCCTCCGCCTTCCAGGTATCGAGCGTCTTCACGATGTCGTACATAACTATTTCCTGTCGATTCGAAAGTGTTCCCGCCCGGTCACACGGGCTGATGGCGACAGGATACCCCTCACCCTCGCCGGGCCGCCGCGAAGCACACCCTCTCCCGTCCTGCGCCGTTCGTTCGTACAATCACACGGTCACCACATCACACACCGTACGGACGAGGCGAACGCTACATGGAGCCCATTTTCGACCCCGAAGGCAACACCATCGCCTGGCGCAGCAAGGAAACGATTTTCGACCTCGACGGAACGCCTCGCGCCTACTTCCGCGCGGGTCTCGTGTACTCCTACGCCGGCGCCTTCATCGGCCACTACAGCGATGGCTTCTACCGCGACCTCGATGGTCACGCCGTCGCCTTCCACAACGATGCGACCGGCGGCCCGACGCTCCCACTTGCCCGCGCCGAAACGGTCGCTCCCGTGCCCGTCTACCCGCGCGCCCCGCAGACGCTCGATCCGGCGCCGCCCCCCGCCCGCATGCGCAGCCGCAGATGGTCCCCGCTCAGCTGGGCGAAGTACATGTCCGCCGCAACGCCGGTCACGCGCTAATCGGCGCCGGGCTCTCGCGCCATCGCAGCCCGACCACCAGCCACCAGACCCCCAGAGGCGCCGCGGCTCCGACGGTGATCGCGAGCAGCGACAGGCCGCCAACCACACATGCCGCGATCATCGACCGCCGCCCGATGACCCCAGCGCCGTATGCGACAACCGCGAATAGCACGGTCCAACCGCCCAGCAGCATCGCGCAGAGGATGACGCCGACAGAGCCTGCCTGTGCGATCCCGGCGGTCGCACCCGGCTCCATTCCCGGGTCGTCGAAGAGGTCACCGAAGCTCTGCAGGAGTGGCGGCGCCACCAGGAGAGCCGCCGAGGCGACGAGGGCCGCCGCCACCACGATCGCGAGACTCCCGATCAGATCGATGCGCAAAGAAGGGGGCTCGGTCGCGAGCATCCGCCACAGCGTCAGCCCGAGCGCCACGAGGAAGACCGCCGCCACGACGAGGAGCAGCGCACCGGCGATGTCCCCGAATCGCGTGGCGTCGTCGGCGAAATGATCCGTGAAGGTCTGAGTGGAGTCCGCGGTCGAGCCCAGCAACTCACCTAGCAGGGCGAAGGCTGCGAGATACATGACTCCGAACCCGGCCGCAGCCGGTCGAATCGACCCATACCCACTCTGTCGCGCCGTCGCCTGCCTCCTCGAAGATGGCGCATCGTGGCCATCGCCGGTGGCCGTGTCAACGCGTCACCCGTCAGCGCTCTCACCTGTCACCTGCAACCTGTAACCTCCTCTCATGACGCTCGGCATCCTCGGTGGCACCTTCGATCCGCCGCACTTCGGCCACCTCCTGCTCGGCGAGTGTGCGCGTGTCCAGTTCGGGCTCGAACGCATCCTCTTCCTCCCGGCGGGCGATCCCTATCGCAAGACCGCGCGCGCCGTGACGCCCGCGAGCCACCGCCTAGCGATGACGCGCATCGCGACCGCCGCCAACCTCGCCTTCGCAGTCGACGACCTCGAGATCCGCCGAACCGGACCGACCTACACCATCGACACGCTTGAAGCCCTCCACGCACGGGGCGCCACCGAACTCGTCCTTGTCCTCGGCAGCGACGCCCTGGCCGACCTCCCCAACTGGAAGGACCACACCCGCCTGCAGGATCTCGCGACGATCGCCATCGCATCGAAGGCGCTGGACGCCGCGACGGTAGCCACCCTCGCACGCGAGGCCGGGCTGCGTGAAACCCCGGCGCTCATCGAGATGCCACCCGTCGCGATCAGCGGGACGGTTATCCGCGCCCGCGTCGCCGCCGGGCTCCCGGTGCGCTACCTCCTCCCCGACGCGGTCCTCGACTACATCGCCGAGCATCGTCTCTACCTTCCGGGGTAGACTCGACGCCATGCCCAATCCTGTCGCACTCGTCACCGGCGCCAGTCGCGGTATCGGCAAGCAGGTCGCCATCGACCTCGCCGCCGCCGGATATGACGTCGTCAGTGTGTCCCGCTCCTCCGCCGCCAGGCCCGGCAAGCTCGAAGGCACCATCGAAGAGACCGCCGAGCTGGTCCGCGCCCAGGGGCGCCGCGCCATGCCCGTCGCTGTCGACGTCCGCGACGAGGTCGAAGTCGCCCGCCTCGCTGGGATCGTCTACAACGAATGGGGCCGCTGCGATCTCCTCGTGAACAACGCCGGCATCGCGTTCGCCACTCCCGCGCTCGAGGATTCGACGAAGCGCTGGCGGCTCGTCATCGACGTTAACCTGCATGGCCCGTTCTACTTCCTCTACTACTTCGCGCCGCGCATGGCCGTCGGCGGCGGCGGGCACGTAGTCAACATCTCCTCGCAGGCATCGGTCGACCCCTATGCAGGACTCGTGAGCTACACGGCTTCGAAGGCCGCGCTCGAAGCCCTCACCGGCGCAATCGCACACGAACTCGCCGGACGCGTGAGCGTGAACGCGATCCGCCTCGAAGTCCCGGTCTGGAGCGAAGGCTACGAAGCCAACTTCGGCGACGCCCGCGCCGACCAGCTCGAACACCCTGTGATCATGTCGGACGCTGTCCTCTGGTTCGCCCGCCAGCCGGTCACCCACAGCGGCCACACCTTCACCATCGCAGACCTTCGCGAACGCGGCGCGGTCCGCCCGCAAACGCTCTACCACGCCCCTTCTTAAGTCCGGCCTCGACCGACACATCAGGGACGCGCCGGCGTAGTCTCCCCACCGCGTCCTGAAGCTCGGCTGATCAGTACGACTGCGACCTGGGTCACGTTCCACGCGACGAATACGGCAGCGGCGGCGAGCGCGAGGTCGCTGGCTGTCGGCAGGTCGAGTTCGAGTGCGGTGTGCACCCCCGGTACGAATCCCCCGACCGCAAGCAGCGCGACCGAGATTCCCACGCCGACCCAGATCTCCTGCCGCCGCAGCCGCGGCCCCTGCGCCCATGGTGATCGCACCCCGATGAGGAACGCCTGCCCGATCAGGATCGTCGCCATCGTGAAGTAGACCACCGCCTGTACCCGGCCATTGCTAAGCCCCGCGTTGTCCGCGATCGCGAGTACCGCCACTCCGGCGAGTCCGGCAACGGTGGCCCGCGTCCCAATCTCCACCCACGTGTCTCGCGTAAATAGCGACCCGGTCGGGCGGTCGCCAGCCCCGCCGCCTTCGCGGCTCACCGCCAGCGCCAGCGCCGGGAAGATGTGGACGACGATGTTGAGCCAGAGGATCTGGAGCGGCCCCAGCGGCGGGATCTCCGAAACTGCCATCCCCGCCGCGATCACGAGGATCGTGGCAAAGCTCGCCGTCAGCAGGTAGATGATCGCCTCCCGCAGGCTCTTCGTGACCTGCCGCCCCTCCCGGATGCCCTCCACCAGTGAAAGCAGGTCGCCTTTTGAAAGGAAGATGTCGGCCGCCTCGACGGCCACGTCCGTCGCGTTCGGGCCTACTGCAACCCCGACATGCGATGCCCGCAGGGCGGCCGCGTCGTTCACCCCGTCGCCCGTCATGGCTACCACGTCGCCCTGTGCCTGGAGGGCTGCGACGATCTCCTCCTTTCGCTGGTGCGTCGCCCGCGCTACGACGGTCACCCCCCGCAGGTCCGAGAGGTCGATCTCACTCCCGAGCACAACGCGGTCGCCCTCGCGGAGGATGCCGGTCTCCCGGGCGACCGTTGTCGCCGTCGCTGCCTGGTCGCCGGTCACCAGCATCAGACGCAGGCCCGCGGCCCGGCAGGCGTCCACGGCTTCGTGCGCGTCGGCCCGAATCGGGTCCTCCAGAACGACGGCGCCCAGCAACGACCGGACCCCCTCGTGCTCGGCCGCGACTGCGAACACCCGGTACCCCGCGTCGCCCAACCCGCGCACCTCAACATCGAGCGCGGCTCCATCGCCACCGGCCCACGCCTCGATCTGCTCGAATGCCCCCTTCGCCGCGACCAGCCCGCCCCGGTGGGTGGTCGCCATCATCCGCGTCGCGGTTGTGAACGGCTCCGTCGAGATTCGCGGGTAGTTCTCGCCGAGCGTCCGCGCGTCCATCCCCAGCCCGTGCGCAGCGACGATGATCGCGCCTTCTGAAGGGTCGCCGAATGTATGCCAGCCCTGCTCCTCGTCGTGTTCGAGCACGCTGTCGTTACACAGCGCCGCGGTCCGCAGGACCTCCCGCGCTTCCGACAGCGCGTGCTCGCCGACCGTCGCGCCCTCGGGCCCGAACAACTTCGTGGCGACATCCTCGCCCTGTTCCGCCCGCACATCCACCTTCACCTCGGTCCCGTCCGCGAGCAGCAGGCTTCGAACGACCATCCGGTTCTCCGTCAGCGTTCCCGTCTTGTCCGTCACGATGATCGTCGTCGAACCGAGCGTCTCAACCGCAGCGAGTCTGCGCACGAGGACATCGCGCCCCGCGAGCTGGCGCACGGCGATCGCCAGCGCGGCCGTCGCTACCGCGGGCAGCCCCTCCGGCACAGCGCCGATCGCCAGCGAAACGGCCATCTCCACGACGAGCTTCGCCTCACGCCCCTGCGCGAGCCCAATCACGATGAGCGCGCCGCAGACCAGGAGGAATACGACGATCAGGCGGTTCCCGAGTGTCTCAAGCCGCTCTTCCAGCGGGGTCGCGCGCCGCTCCGCACCCTGCATCGAGGTGAAGATGCTGCCCAGCTGGGTTCGAGCGCCCGTCGCCACCACCACCGCCGTCCCGCTCCCGCCCGCAACCGTCGTCCCGGCGAAGAGCATGTTCGCAGGCGTCGCCGATTCCCCGTCGCCGCGCTCGATGGACTTCGTCAGCGCCTCTGGCTCGCCCGTCAGGATCGATTCGTTCACTAGCAGTCCGCGCGAGACCACGACTCGCGCATCGGCCGGTATGACGTCGCCGTCGTCCACCACGACGAGATCGCCGCGCACGACCTCGCGCGCAAGGATTTCGTCGTGGTTCTCGCCGCGGATCACCTCCGCCCGTCGCGCAGTGAGCTTCGAAAGCGCGGCGATGGCCTGCTCGGACCGCCATTCGTTGAAGAATCCGAACGCCGCGGTCACGATCACCGTCACGCCGATTGCACCTGCATTCAGCCATTCCTGCATCGCCAGGCTCGCGCCCGTAGCGAGGACCAGGATCCAGATGAGCTTGCTCGCGAACTGCCGGGCCAGGACCCGCACCCACGATGGCGCTGCGATTGGCGCCGGCTCGTTCGGGCCGTCTGCGGCCAGCCGGCTCGCCGCCTCGGCATCCGTCAGCCCCTGCGCGCCGTCTGTGCCCAGGTCGGCGAGCAGCCTGTCGAGATCATCGGCACCGGTGGAAGCGAACTCGCCTCCCGCTCTTCCGTCAGGTGTCATTCGTCCATTGTCTGCCTTCCGCGTGGGATCGGTATCGGCCGCCCGGCCGGAGTCCATGGGGCTTACCGGGCGAACACCTCCGCCACTGGCACGATTTCGATGCGCTCAGCCGTCAGCCCGAGCGCTAGCCTCCCCACCTCCGCGTCCTCTGCCAGGAGGTCCGCCGCTTTCTCAGCGTCGTAGGCGATCGTCGCTGGCTCGCCGCTGAGGAGCGTGTCCCGCAGGCCCTGTGCGTCCTTCGTGATCATCACGATCGCGAGGTCCTCGCCCGAGAGGTGCCGCCGGACCGCCTCGTTCACGCTATCGACCGTCAGCGCTGCCAGCTTCCCCCGCATCGTCTCGACGAACTCGCCCATCCCGTGCCAGCGGCTGTCGAGCGCATAGCCGAGCTGCTGGTCCTGCGTCTTCGTCAGCACGAACACGTTCTTCTCGAGGTACGTACGGGTCGCCTCGAAGTCGTCCGCGCTCATCCCGTTCGCGATCAGGTTACGCAGCTCCCAGAGCCCGAGTTTGAGCGTGAATACCGCGTTCTCCGGCACCACTGGCCGGATCCAGACTTCGAAGAGCTGGGCCCGTCGAGGCACGTTCACCGGCGGGAACATCGTGTACATCCCACCCGGGAACGCCTCGATGTACGCGTAGTCCCCGTAATTGATGCCCCGCACCTCCCGGATGCGCTGGAACAGCCGCCCGTGCGATGCCCGGTGCTCGCCCAGCCACGCCCGCGCCAGCCAGAGCGCTGCGAAGTCCGGGTGGCTCCGTGTCACGCCGATCGGGTGCCCGAACGAGATCGCCGTCGCCCGCGTGTCCTTCTCGATGATCCGCATGCTCAGTCCATCGCTCCGCTTTCCTTCGATAGAGCTCGCCTCCGCCGCCCTTCCGGAGGGCAGCGCCGCAAGCGCGGTCGCGACCCGCTCAAGCGCCTCATCCGGCACGTCCCCCGCGACCCCGAGCGTCATCCGCGCGGTCACGTACTGCTCGGCGACGAATGCCCGCACGTCGTCCAGCGTGACTGCGTCGATCCCGGCAACCGTGCCCAGGGTCGGGTGCCCATAGGGCGTCCCGGCGAACACCATCGCCTGCAGCGCCTCCTTGCCGAGCTCCTCGTCGTTGTTCGAACGAAGGTCTTCGACCAGTCCGTTGTGCTGCGACTCCTTCAGGCGCCGGAAGTCGTCCTCGCGGAACCCCGGGCGCAGCAGCTGCGGCAGTGCCACTTCCGTCCAGCGGGCGATCGTTTCGCGGTGCATCACGCCGGTGAACGTCGTCACCTCCCGGTCGACCTGCGCCTCGAAGCTCCCGGCAATCGGGAATAGCGCCTGCCGGATCTCGTCGAAGCGAAGGTCGGCGCTCCCGGCCTCCGTGATCATCTCCGCCGCCAGCGCCGCTAGTCCTTCCTTCCCCGCCGGGTCGTGCGCCGACCCAACCGCGAATTGCACCTTCACCCGCACCAGCGGCGACGGTGATCGCAGGTCAATCGTGTGGAAGTCGGCGACTGCCTCCGGTGTGGCGAACGACGCCAGTGGCGGCACTGTCTTGATCGCCGCCTCCAGCTCGCCGTGCGCGAGCGTCGTCTGCACCAGCCGCTCGTCGCGCAGCCAGCGCTCGCCCGCCTCCAGCAGGTCTTCGACAGTCAGCTCGGCATAACGCTCGTAGAGCGCGTTCAGCGTCTCGTACTCGCGCCGGAAACGGACGAACCGCGCGAGCAGTGATGCAACCGCCTCCGTGTCGTCCAGCCGCCGGACCATCCCGTAGCGCGCGTGGCTTTTCGCTTCCTCGAGCCGCGCCGCGGTTACCGGCACAGTCTTCGCGCGCGCCACCTCCGCGAGGATCGCGTCCCGCACGGCGAGTGCGTCTGCCGGGTCTTTCACCCGCGCGTAGATCGTCGCAAGCATCGGGTCCTCGGATGGCGGGATGTGCCCGATGAACTGGTCGACCTTCTGCTCCACCTCCACGAGCCGGCGATAGAGCGCCGAGGTCGGCCCGAACCAGAGGTCGAGCAGCATATCCAGCGCCGCGAATCCGGTCGTTTCCGCATCGAATCGTGGCCCATGGAACGCCACTGTCACCCAGGGCAGCGTCGCCGTCGGCCAGTCGACATGCGCGGTTACCGGCCCCTCCGGCTCGGGCTCTTCCGGGATTTCGACCGTATAGGTGCCGCGCTCCCAGCTTCCCCAGTGCTTCTCCACCAGGCGCACCGTCTCCTCGGGGTCGACATCCCCGGCGACGACGATCGCGGTGTACTCCGGCCGGTACCAGCGCGAGAAGAACTCCTTCGAGTACTCCATCTGCTCCGGCATCGCTTCGATATCCCGCAGGAAGCCCATGGTCGTGTGGCGATACGTGTGCCGCCGGTAGGCAGCCTCGCGCTGGGCCTCTTCGAGCTGGTTCACCGGATCGGCGGCGCCCTTGTTGTACTCCCCGAGGATCGCCCGCGACTCGGTCTTGAAGTCCTCCTCGGAGTAGGCAAGGTGCATGAACCGATCGACCTCCAGCGCGAGCACGGTCTCGAGGTCTTCCTTTGCGAAGGTCACGTGGTAGTTCGTGTAGTCGTCGGTCGTGTAGGCATTCTGGCGCGCGCCGGCCAGCGTCATCACGCGCTGGTACTCATGCGCCGGGTACCGCTCCGTCCCCCGGAACATCATGTGCTCGAAGAAGTGCGCGAACCCGGACTTCCCCTCCTCCACTTCGTTCCGTGACCCGGTCTGCACCGGGATCTGGAGCGAGACCAGGTTCGGGTACCCCGTCGGCACTACGATCACCCGTAGCCCGTTCGCCAGTGTTACCTCGTTCGCCGTGAACGGCAGGATCGCGCCCTCAGCCATCGCTCTACCTCCGGGATCCACCGATCCCCGCATTCGACTCTACCGGCGCTGACCTCCCTGCGTCACGGTCGTGCGTCGCGGGCGTTTCGCGTCAGTTTCTGTCGCGTTTCCCGCTCGCGATCCCCGGGTGAACGGCTGATGTCCAGAGGATTTCTCCGCCCTCTTCGTTCATTTCCCGGACAACTGACGGCAATACCCACTTCATCCCTGCGACACCGGATAGCAAACACCCGCCTCTACGGTAGCCCTACTTCCTTCCGATAGTGCTCCCCCGGCGCATCGGTAGAACGTCCCGTTTTTCCCCAACGGAGGAGTCCATGGCAACACTGATGGCCGAAACGGCCCACAAAGAAGGGCACCAGACCGGAACCCTTCTTGAGGTGAAGAACCTCACAACCGAATTCAAGTCCGTAGATGGCTCCCTTAAAGCTGTCAATGATGTGTCCTTCACATTGGAACGCGGACGAGTGCTCGGAATTCTCGGAGAGTCTGGCTCAGGCAAAAGCGCAATGCTGAAGACCATTCTTGGCATCCAGCCGCCGAAGGCGCGCATCAGCGGACAAACGATCCTGAACGGGGTCGACCTCCTCACGATGCCCTCCCGCGAACGCGAGAAGATCCGCGGCAGCTGGATATCGATGGTCTTCCAGGACCCGATGACCGCTCTCGATCCGCTCTACACGATCGAGCGCCAGATCACCGAGACCATCCGCCGCCACACCCCGATGTCGCGGAAGGAAGCTTCGGACCGCGCCCTCGAGCTCCTCAACCTCGTCCAGATCCCATCGCCCGAACGGCGGCTCAAGTCCTACCCGTTCGAGATGAGCGGTGGCATGCGCCAGCGGGTTGTGATCGCGATGGCGCTCGCATGCAGCCCGCAGCTTCTCCTCGCCGATGAGCCGACCACCGCCCTCGACGTTACCGTCCAGGCTCGTGTGCTCGAACTTCTCCGCGAACTCCGCGAGAGGCTCGATATGAGCATCATCATCGTCACCCACGACCTCGCGGTCGCCGCTGAGATCGCTGACGACATCGCCGTGATGTACGGCGGCCGCATCGTCGAATCCGGCACCGTCCGCGAAATCGTCAAGAACCCGCGCCATCCCTACACCCGCGGGCTTCTCTCCGCCAACGTCCAGCCCGGCCAGAAGGGCCGCCCGGAAGCGATTCCCGGCTCTCCTCCAAACCTCGCGCGCCTTCCCGACGGCTGCGCCTTCGCACCCCGCTGCTCCGTCGTTATTGACGAGTGCTGGACGACCCCGCCCGGCCTCTTCCATATCGAAGGCACCCACAGCGCCCGGTGCATCCACGTTGCGAAGTCCGGTTGACGGTGCAGGCCGTCACGCCGCTTCACGTACCTGACCCATCCCAGGCCCCATATCACCGAGGAGGAACACACAAGGGATGAAAGAACGAAGCTCGGTCCTGATACGCCCTCACTGGATGATGCTCGTCATCGCCCTGATGGCCATGGTCGCCATGGCCTGCGGGTCGTCCGATGACGATGCAGGCAGTGATGGTGAACTGGACATCAAGCCCACCGTCGTCCAGGACGACGCCGCCGTTATCGACGACTCCGGCACTGGTGGCACCCTCCGCATCGGCATGTCCGCTGCAAACGTCCCGATCCCGAACACCCCCGCAACCGAAGGCGGCGAGGGCGGTCGGTTCGTCGGGTTCCAGGTCTACGACGGGCTCCTGAACTGGAACCTGCTCGAAAACACCGATCGCGCGGCGGAGCTTGGACCCGGCCTCGCCGAGTCCTGGGAAGTCGCCGATGACGGCGTCACCTGGACACTCAACCTCCGCAAGGGCGTGAAGTTCCACGACGGGACCGATTTCAACGCCGACGCAGTCCTCTTCCAGTTCCGCCGTATGGCCGACGAGTCGTTCGAGTACTACGACACCTACGTCCGCACGAACTACTCCTCGACCGTCAACCTCATGGCCTCCTACGCCAAGGTCGACGACTACACCTTCCAGGTTGTCACGAAGGACAAGTTCGCCTTCATGCCGTACGAGTTCGTGCGCATCCTCATCCCGAGCCCGACGGCCATCGAGACCTACGGCGTCAAGGAATACGCGCAGCACGCCAGCGGCACCGGCCCCTTCAAGATCGACCGCTACGTCGATGGCCAGGTCATGGAGCTCTCTCGCAACGAGGAGTACTGGAACACCCCGGCCAAGCTCGACAAGCTCATCCTCTACCCGATGCCGGAACCGGCCACCCGCCTCGCCGCCATCCAGGCCGGTGAGATCGACTGGGCCGAAGTACCGCCGCCGGACTCCTATGAGCTGCTCAAGAACGCTGGCTTCAACATCCAGCTCAAGCCCTACCCGCATGTGATCACGTACCAGCTGAACACCTACAAAGCGCCGTTCGACGACATCAAGGTTCGCCAAGCGCTCAACTACGCCGTCGACCGCGAGGGCACCTGCGAAGGCCTCCTCAACGGCCTCTGCATTCCGGCCGGCCAGTACGCCCCTCCGGGACACCCCTGGCACAACGAAGACATCGAGGAATACACCTACGACCCCGAGCTGGCCAAGAGCCTCCTCGCGGAAGCCGGCTACCCCGATGGCTTCAAGATGACCATCGCCTACCCGCCGGGTGGCTCAGGCAACATGTGGCCCGTCCCGATGAACGAGAAGCTCCAGCAGGATCTCGCGGCCATCGGTGTCGAAGTCGAACTCATCCCGGTTGAGTGGAACAACATCATCACCGGCTACCGCGCTGGCTTCACGAGCCCCGACTGGTCGAAGTACGACGCCATCCACATCTCGCTCGGCCTCACGGCGCCGACCACCTTCGGCCTGCAGTTCTACACCACTGGCGCTATCCCGCCGGCCGGTTGCTGCAATGCGTCGGGCTGGTCCGACCCGGCCTACGACGAGCTCTTCGCCGAAGCCCGCGTCACGTTCGACCCGGTCGAGCAGAACGCAATCCTCGCCGAAGCACAGGGCATCCTCACCCTCGGGGCGCCCGTCATCATGACCGTCCACGACCTGAACTACCGCGTCCTCTCGGCCAAGGTCAGAGGCTTCGATATGGCTCAGTCCTGGACACAGAACCTCACCGAAATCTGGGTCGCGGAGTAACGACATGGGAATGGTGATCGCGAAGCGACTCGGCCTGGCTATCCCAACCCTGTTCGGTGTCTCGGTCATCATTTTCCTGCTGCTCAACGTGCTGCCAGGAGACCCGCTCGCGGGTCTCCTGGACCCCGGCTCAAGCGCAGCGGACCGCGATCGACTCGCCGAAGAACTGGGTCTGAACGACCCGCTCCCCGTCCGCTACGTGAACTGGGTGGCAGATGCCGTCCAGGGCGACCTCGGCTACTCCCCCTTCCGCCGGCGCGACGTCGTCGACCTCATTGCGGCTGCCTGGATGAACACGCTGGTCCTCGCGCTTTCCGCCGCCGCCATCGGCCTCACACTCGGCATCACGCTCGGTACCCTCGCCGCCGTGAACCGCGGAAGGTGGATCGAGCGGGTCGTCTCGATCATCTCGGTGACCGGAATCAGCGTCCCGTCCTACTGGGTGTCGATTCTTCTCATCATCGTCTTCTCGGCAAACCTCAAAATCTTGCCTTCGTCGGGGATGCATGGTCCGGAAGGCGGGACCATCGACTTCCTCAAACACCTGATCATGCCCGCCTTCGCCCTCTCCCTGGTCACCATCGGCGTCACCGCTCGGATGACCCGGGCCAGCCTGATGCAGACCTTCGGCGATGACTTCGTCGCCACCCTCCGGGCCAAGGGCCTCCGCGAATGGCAGGTACTCCTGCACGTCGCGAAGAACGCCTCCGGCCCGATCCTGACCGTTGCCGGCCTCCAGGTGGGTTTCCTCCTCGGCGGTTCCGTACTCGTCGAGACCATCTTCTCGTGGCCCGGGCTCGGCCAGCTCATCTACACGGCGATCTCCGCGCGTGATCTCAAGGTCATCCAGGCGGCCGTCCTCTTCGTCGCACTGGGCTTCGTGCTCATCAACCTCACCGTTGATGTCATCCAGGCCCTCCTTGACCCGCGCCTGCGGAAAGCCACTTAGGAGCCGCGCAACATGGCAATCGCTACCCAGTCCGCAGCAGCCGCCGCCTGGCTCGAAGGCGCGGGGAACGTTAAGTCCCGCTCCTACAGGCGCGAGGTACTTGGGCGCTTCTTCCGCAACAAGCAGGGGGTCGGGGCGCTCACCGTTATCCTCCTCCTGATCTTCGCGGCGGTCGCCGCCCCAATCATTACCGCCTACGACCCCATCGTCGGTAACGTCTCCCGCCGCCTCCTGCCGATCGGGACGTCAGGCCACATCTTCGGTACCGATGAGCAGGGCCGCGACATGCTCACCCGCCTCTTCTACGGCGGGCGCATTTCGCTCGTCGCGGGCATCGTCCCGGTCTTCGTCGCCACGCTCCTTGGCACGATGATCGGCGCTGTCGCTGGCTACTCTCGCGGCTGGATCGGCGCCGTCCTCATGCGCAGCATGGACATGCTCTACGCCTTCCCGGCCATCATCCTCGCGATCGCCGTCAGTGCCTCCCTCGGCCCGGGCGTGCGCAACGCCGTCATCGCGATCAGCATCGTCTTCATCCCGCCGATCGCCCGTGTCGCCGAGGCCGCTACCCGCCAGGTCATCGTCCTCGAGTACATCGAGGCCGCCCGCCTCAGCGGCGCGAATACTCCGCAGATCATCCTCTACCAGGTCCTTTCGAATATCTTCAGCCCGATCTTCGTGTATGCCTCCGGGCTTGTCGGACTGAGCATCGTCATCGCCTCTGGCCTCAGCTTCCTCGGCCTCGGCGCTAACCCGCCGGACCCGGAGTGGGGCTTCATGCTCAACAGCCTTCGCGGCTCAATCTACGTCCAGCCGTGGGTCGCCGCCCTCCCCGGCCTCTTCATCTTCATCACTTCTGTGGCCTTCAACGTCATGAGCGACGCCATCCGCGACGCCATCGACATCAAGGGCTCCTGAGCAAACCCGAGGAGAATCATCATGACTGCACCATCGGCCGAACCGATCCCCGTAACCTCCCCGGGCAACGAAGCGCTCCTCACCGTCCGTGGATTGAAGAAGAGCTTCCCGGTGAAGCTCGGCTTCCGAAAGATGGGCTACGTCTCCGCAGTCGATGGCGTCTCCTTCGATGTCCGCGAGGGGACGACGCTCGGCATCGTCGGCGAGTCCGGCTGCGGCAAGTCTACCGCCGCCCGCCTCATCCTCGGCCTGATCCCCCCCGACGATGGCTACCTCTTTTTCGATGGCTACGACCTCCGCCAGACCTGGGGCCAGCACCGCAAAGCCATCCGCAAGGACATGCAGATGGTCTTCCAGGACCCCTACTCGTCCCTGAACCCGCGCATGTCCGTCGGCGAAAGCATCGCTTTCCCTATGAAGATCCACGGCTACCCGAAGGACGAGATGCGTGAGCGGGTTTCGAAACTCCTCACCCAGGTCGGCCTCCACCCGAACCACGGGTCCTACTACCCCCACCAGATGAGCGGTGGCCAGCGGCAGCGCGTGAACATCGCCCGGGCCCTCGCCCTCAACCCGAAGCTCGTCGTCTGCGACGAAGCCGTCTCCGCGCTGGACAAGTCCGTCCAGGCCCAGGTGCTCAACCTCCTGGAAGACCTCCAGGCGGAGATGGACCTCACCTACGTCTTTATTAGCCACGACCTCAACGTCGTCGAGCACATGAGCGACCAGGTGGCGGTCATGTACCTCGGTCAGCTCGTCGAAACCTGCAAGTCCGACGAGCTCTACAAGAACCCGCTGCACCCCTACACGAAGACCCTCCTCGCGGCGATTCCCTCCGTGGACCCGGACGCGAAGAAGAACGAAGACATCCTCGAAGGCGAGATCCCGAGCCCCCTCAACCCGCCCTCGGGCTGCCGCTTCCGTACCCGCTGCCCCCACGTGATGGACGTCTGCAGCGAGGTCCGCCCGCCGATCCTCGATATCGGCGATGGCCACTACGTCGCCTGCCACCTCTTCCAGGAAGGCACCCCCGTCGAAGACATCCCGCTGCCAGCAGTGGCCGCGGCCACAGCCCCGGCGAACTGACCTTCCGGTCGATCGCTTCATCCCACTGGTAACCAGCCGGCCCGGTCGGTTTACACACTCCAACGGAGGTCTAACTCATGCTCACCGACGAACAAATCGACACCCAGGTCCGCGTCCTCCTGGACATCGCCGGACTCAAGCTCACCGAAGACGAAATCGCGATGTACAAGCGGATCTACCCCCGCATGCGCGAAGGCGCCGACAGCCTCTACATCCCCGAGACCCGCTACGAAGAGCCCGCGCTCATCTTCTCCGCCAGGGTCTAACAGCCGTCCGCCCGCGCGGCCAGGCCACCGGCCGCGCATTTCCCATCGGAGGGAACACTGTGGGAGACCTGCCACTTACCGTCCGCGATGCCGCTGCGGCCCTGCGCGCCCGCGAACTCACCAGCCTTGAGCTCACAACTGCCATCCTCAAGAAGACGAAGGCCCTGAACCCAACCCTCGGCGCCTACATCGTCATCACCGAAGATAGCGCCCTCAGCGAAGCCGCAGCCGCCGACGAGAAGTTCGCCGCCGGTATCGACCTCGGTCCCCTCCAGGGTATCCCCTACTGCACCAAGGACATCATCGCCACGAAGGATGCGCCGACCACGGCGAACTCCCTCGTCCTCGACCCCGCCTGGGGAGACGGGTATGACGCCCCCGTCATTCAGCGGCTTCGCGCCGCCGGCGGGGTCCACATGGGCAAGACCGTCCTCAACGAGTTCGCACTCGGTCTCCCCGATCCCATCAAGCCCTTCCCCATGCCCCAGAACCCCTGGGATCTCGAACGGAGCGCCTCCGGCTCGAGTTCCGGGACAGGGATCGCCGTCTCCGCCGGCCTCGCGCTCATGGGCCTCGGCACCGATACCGGCGGCTCCATTCGCGGCCCCGGCTCGTGGAACGGCCACACCTCGATCAAGGCAACCTTCGGCCGCGTCCCCAAGTCAGGCTGCGTCCCCCTCGGCTATAGCCTCGACAACATCGGCCCCCACGCCCGCTCTGCCTGGGACTGCGCCGCCTCCCTCCAGGTCCTCGCCGGGTACGACCCGACGGACCCCTGCGCCGCCAACGTCGCCGTCCCGGATTACACGGCGGGCCTCGATGGCTCCGTCGCCGGCCTCCGCATCGGCCTCCCCCTCGACTACTTCTTCAGCGCCGCCGGGCTAGACCCGGAAGTGAAGACGGCCGTCCTGAAGGCGGTCGATGCCCTCCGCGAAGCGGGCGCCATCATCGTTGAAGTTGACCTGCCCCACGCTGCCGAAGCCAAGGACGCGAACACCGTCACCATGGCCTGCGAAGCCTTCGCCTACCACGCCGAGGATCTCGCCAGCCGCAAGGACGACTACGGGCAGTTCACCTGGAAGGCCCTCATGCGCGGCGCCTTCTACATGGGCAGTGACTACGTCCAGGCGCAGCGCTTCCGCACCTACTGGCGCCGCAAGGTCGCCCGGGTCATGACCTCGGTCGACGTCCTGGTGACCCCGAGTTCCCCCACCCCGGCTGCCATCCGCAGCGAAATGACTCCCGATAGTTTCCTGATCGCGCCGGGCTTCACCCCGCAATGGAACCTCACGGGACTGCCCGCCCTCGTCGTGCCCGTCGGCTTCAGCTCCGGCACCCACCTTCCGCTCTCCATGCAGGTCATCGGCAAGCCCTTCGCCGAAGCGACCGTCTTCAAGGTCGCCGATGCCTACCAGCAACTCACGAACTGGCACCTCTCGGTGCCGCCAATCGCTGTCGAGGTGCCCGCGTGACCGATCTCCCACTCACCCTCCAGGACGCCGCCAAGGCTCTGCGCGCGAAGCAGGTGACGAGTGTCGAACTGACCACGTCCATGCTCCGCAAGACGAAGGCGCTCAACCCGGAACTCGGTGCGTTCATCGTGATCACCGAAGACAGCGCCATCGCCGAAGCCACCGTTGCAGACCAAAAGTTCGCGGCGGGCATCGACCTCGGCCCGCTCCAGGGCATCCCCTACTGCGTCAAAGACAACATCGCCACGAAAGACGCCCCAACCACCGCGAACAGCCAGATCCTTGACCCGGCCTGGGGCGCTGGCTGGGATGCCCCTGTGGTCGCCCGCCTTCGCGCGGCCGGCGCTGTCCACATGGGCAAGACCGTCCTCAACGAGTTCGCCTGCGGGATGCCCGACCCGAACAAGCCCTTCCCGACCCCGAAGAACCCGTGGGACCCGGAGCGCAGCCCCGCGGGCTCGTCCTCTGGCACTGGCATCGCCGTCTCGGCGGGCATGACCCTCGTGGGCCTCGGGACCGACACCGGCGGGAGCATCCGCGCTCCCGGATCGTGGAACGGCCACACCTCGTTCAAAGCCACATTCGGGCGCGTCCCCAAGTCCGGCTGCGTGCCGCTCGGCTACTCGCTCGACAACATCGGCCCCCACGGCCGCTCAGCCTGGGACTGCGCCGCGCTCCTGCAGGTCATCGCGGGTTACGACGCCACCGACCCCTGCGCCGCCAACGAGTCCGTCCCTAATTTCCTCGCCGCCCTCGATGGCGATGTGAAGGGACTCCGGATCGGCATTCCCGTCGACTACTTCTTCACCGCCGAAGGCCTCCACGACGAGACAAGGTCCGCTGTCCTCGCAGGCATCGATGCCCTCCGCGAAGCTGGCGCCATCGTCTCCGAGGTCCACCTCCCGCACGCCGCCGAGGCCAAGGAAGCGAACACGATCACCATCCAGAGCGAGGCCATGGCCTATCAGCTCGACGACCTCGTGAACCGCAAGGAAGCCTACGGCTACTTCACCTGGCAGCGCCTCGTCATCGGCGCACTTTTCATGGGTAGCGACTTCGTCCAGGCCCAGCGTTTCCGCACCTACTTCCGCAAGGAGGTCGCGAAAGTCTTCCGCCAGGTCGATGTCCTCATCACCCCCACCTCCCTCGCGCCTGCTCCGCTCCGCTCCGAGCAGACCGTGACCGGCCACGTCATCGCCCCGGGCTTCACCCCCCAGTGGAACCTCGCCGGGAACCCGGCCCTCGCCGCCCCTTGTGGGTTCAGCAGCGATACGAACATGCCGCTCTCTCTCCAGGTCATCGGCCGCCCGTTCGAAGAGGCAACGGTCCTCAAGGTCGCCGACGCCTACCAGCGCCTCACCGACTGGCACCTCCAGGTGCCCCCAATCGCCGCGGAGGTAATGGCGTGACCTCGATCCCCCTCACCCTTCAGGCAACCGCAGAGGCTCTGCGCTCCGGCAAGATCACCAGCCTTGAGCTGACGAAAGAGATGCTCCGGAAGATCTACGCCCTCAACCCGGTCGTCGGCGCCTACATCACCGTCACCGAGGAGAGCGCACTGGCAGAGGCCGCTGCGGCCGACGCGAAGTTCGCCGCGGGCGTCGATGTCGGTCAGCTCCAGGGGATCCCCTACTGCACGAAGGACATCATTGCGACGAAGGACGCCCCGACGACCGCCAACAGCGTCGTCATGGACCGCGAATGGGGTGCTGGCTGGGACGCTCCCGTGGTTACCCGCCTCCGCTCCGCCGGTGCCGTCCACCTTGGCAAGACCGTCCTTAGCGAATACGCCTGCGGCCTCCCCGACCCGGCCAAGCCCTTCCCGATCCCGCGTAACCCCTGGGGCCTCGACCGCAGCGCCGCTGGCTCGAGCTCCGGCACCGGCGTCGCTATCTCCGCGGGCCTCGCATTGATGGGTCTCGGCACCGATACCGGCGGTTCGATCCGTGGCCCCGGGTCGCACAACGGCCACTCCGCGATGAAGGCCACCTACGGCCGCGTCCCCAAGGCGGGCTGTGTCCCGATTGGCTACAGCCTCGACAACATCGGCCCGCACGCTCGCTCGGCCTGGGACTGCGCGGCGATGCTCAAGGTCATCGCCGGATGGGACCCGACCGACCCGTGCTCAGCGAAGGAGCCGGTCGACGACTACACCGCCGCTCTGGACGGGAACGTCGCCGGGCTCCGCATCGGCATCCCCACGGACTATTTCTTCGAGAACCCCGGCCCTGAGCCGGAGACGAAGGCTGCCGTGATGGCCGTCCTCGCCGCGCTCAAGTCCGCTGGCGCGGTCATCGTCGAAGTCGACCTCCCCCACAGCGCTGAGGCGAAGGAAGCGAACACCATCACCTGGCAGGTTGAAGGCTTCGCCTACCACGCCCAGGACCTCGCATTCCGCAAGCCGGACTACGGAAAGTTCACCTCGATGACCCTCATGCGTGGCGCGCTCTACATGGGTAGCGACTACGTCCAGGCCCAGCGCTTCCGCACGTACTGGCAGAAGAAGGTCGCCGAGGTCATGCAGGCTGTCGATGTCCTCATCACCCCGACGTCCGTTGGCCCCGCTCCCATCCTCTCGTCGATGGACTCGACTTCGACCCTTGGCCCCGGCTTCACCGGCCCCTGGAACCTCGTGGGCACCCCGGCGATCGCCATTCCCTGCGGCTTCTCGAGTGACAGCCACATGCCGCTCTCGGCCCAGGTCATCGGTAAGCCCTTCGCCGAATCCACCGTCTTCAAGGTGGCCGATGCCTTCCAGCGCCTTACCGACTGGCACCTCCAGGTGCCGCCAATCGCCGCGGAGGTCATGGCATGAGTTCGCTCCCACTCACCCTGAAGGAAGCGGCGGCTGCGCTTCGCGCTGGTGATGTCACCAGCGTCGAGCTCACTACGGCGATGCTCCGCCAGTCGAAAGCGCTCAACCCCACCCTCGGTGCCTTCATCACCATCACCGAAGAGAGCGCGATGGCAGAAGCGACTGCGGCCGACCAGAAGTTCGCCTCAGGGATCGACCTCGGCCCCATGCAGGGCATCCCCTACTGCGTGAAGGACAACATCGCGACGAAGGACGCGCCGACGACGGCGAACAGCCACGTCCTCGACCGCGAATGGGGCGCCGGATGGGATGCCCCCGTCGTTGCCCGCCTCCGCGCGGCCGGCGCCGTCCACATGGGGAAGACCGTCCTCAGTGAGTTCGCCTTCGGCCTGCCCGATGCAACGCTTGGCTGGCAGGTCCCGAAGAACCCCTGGAACACCGACTACAGCCCTGCCGGATCCAGCAACGGTACCGGCATCGCCGTCTCGGCGGGCATGGTCTATTGCGGCCTCGGCACCGATACCGGCGGCTCCATCCGCCAGCCCGGGTCCGTTAACGGTCACACGTCGATCAAGGCGACCTTCGGACGCGTGCCGAAGTCGGGGTGCGCGCCGCTCGGCTACAGCCTCGACAACATCGGCCCCCACGCCCGTTCGGCCTGGGACTGCGCCGCGATGCTCACGGTCATCTCCGGCTACGACTCTACTGACCTCTGCGCCGCGAAAGAACCGGTTCCGGACTTCACCGCTGGCATCGATGGCAGCGTCGCCGGGATGCGCATCGGGATCCCATCGAACTGGTTCTTCGAAGTCTGCACCCCGGAGATCGCCGATGCCGTGATGAATGCGGTCGATGTTCTCAAAGACGCGGGCGCCACGATCGTGCCGGTTTACCTTCCGCACGCCGAACTCGCCCAGGTTGCCGGGCTCATCACGCTCGAATGCGAAGCGCTCGCCTATCACCTGCCGGACCTCCAGACGCGGCGCTTCGACTACGGGTACTTCTGTCGCACGGGGCTCATGCGCGCCGCGCTCTATACCGGTAGCGACTTCGTCCAGGCGCAGCGCTTCCGCAGCTACTGGAAGCAGGCAGTCGAGACGGCCACTGCGGGCGTCGATGTCCTCATCACCCCGACCTCCGCTGCCCCGCCACCCCTGATCGCCGACATGCACCCGGACTCCATCGTCGTCTCCCCCACGCTCACCTTCCCCTGGAACGTGAATGGCTGGCCCGCGATGGCTGTACCGGTCGGCTTCTCCGCCGAAAAGCATCTGCCCCTTTCGATGCAGGTCGTCGGCAAAGCGTTCGACGAAGCGGCCGTCTTCAAAGTGGCCGACGCCTACCAGCAACTGACGAACTGGCACCTCCAGGTGCCGCCAATCGCCGTGGAGGTACTCGCATGACCGACCTGCCCCTCACCCTGAAAGACGCCGCTGCCGCCCTCCGGGCGAAGCAGCTCACCAGCGTCGAGATCACGACCGAAATGCTGCGCAAGACGAAGGCGCTCAACCCTGAGCTGGGCGCGTTCCTCGTCATCACCGAGGGGTCCGCCATGGCTGAAGCCGCCGCCGCCGACGAGAAGTTCGCCGCCGGCATCGACCTCGGCCCGCTCCAGGGAATCCCCTACTGCACCAAGGACATCATCGCGACGAAGGATGCCCCGACCACCGCGAACTCCCTCATCCTCGACCGCGAATGGGGCAAAGGCTGGGATGCGCCCGTCGTTGCACGCATGCGCGCCGCCGGCGCCGTCCACATGGGCAAGACCTCCCTCAGCGAATTCGCCTGCGGCCTGCCTGATGTCACCAAGGGCTGGCCGATGCCCCGCAACCCCTGGGACCCGGAGCGCAGCCCCGCCGGCTCGTCCTCGGGCACCGGCATCGCCGTCTCGGCCGGCATGGTCTACTGCGGATTCGGCACCGATACCGGCGGCTCAATCCGCGCCCCCGGCTCGGCCAACGGCCACACCGCCATCAAGGCGACCTTCGGACGTGTGCCGAAGTCCGGTTGCGTCCCGCTCGGCTACTCGCTCGACAACATCGGTCCCCATGCCCGGAGCGCGTGGGACGCCGCCGCCATGCTCAACGTCATCGCCGGCTACGACGCCTCGGACCCATGCGCCGCCGATGAGCCGGTCGACGACTACACCGCCGGCCTCGATGGCAATATCGCTGGCCTCCGCGTCGCCCTCCCGATGAACTACTTCTTCGAGAACGCGACCCCCGAAACCTACGCCGCCGTCATGACTGGTGTCGAAGTCCTCAAGGCCCAGGGCGCGATCGTCACCGAGATCACCATCCCTCACACGGAACTCGCGCCGATCGCGGGCCTCGTCACCATGCAGTGCGAAGCCCTCGCCTACCACCTCAAGGACCTCACCGGGCGCCGCTACGACTACGGCCTCTTCGCCCGGACAACGCTCACCCGCGGGGCGTTCTACATGGGCAGCGACTTCGTCCAGGCCCAGCGTTTCCGCACGTACTACCAGCGCACTGTCGCCGAGATTATGAAGGCCTACGACGTCCTCATCATGCCGACATCCGCCACACCTCCCGGCCTCATCGCCGATGCCTCGCCCGACATGCTCGTCCTCGCGCCGCTCCTCACCTTCCCCTGGAACGTGACCGGCCAGCCCGCCATCGCCATCCCCTGCGGGTTCACGAGCGACACGAAGATGCCGCTCTCGATGCAGATCGTCGGCAAGCCGTTCGCCGAATCCACCGTCTTCAAGTTCGCCGACGCCTACCAGCGCCAGACTGAGTGGCACCTCCAGGTTCCCCCGGTCGCCGCGGCGGTGCCGGCGTGACCGACATCCCACTGACCATCACCGATGCCGCGGCGGCCCTGCGTTCCGGCAAAGTCACCAGCATGGAGCTGACGAAGTCGATGCTCGAGAAGGCCGATCACCTCGATCCGCTCCTCGGCGTCTACCTCTACCGCATGGACGTGTCCGCGCTCGCCGCCGCCAGGCAGGCCGACGCGGACTTCGCCAGCGGCGTCGACAGAGGCCCCCTTCAGGGGATCCCGATCGGCGTGAAAGACATCATCGCCACGAAGGACGCCCCCACGACGGCCCAGTCCCTCGTCCTCGACCCGGCGTGGGGCGAGAACATCGATGCCCCGGTTGTTTCGCGCCTCCGTGGGGCGGGCGCCGTCATCGTCGGCAAGACGAGCACGATGGAGTTCGCCTGCGGCGTCCCCGACCCGGCCAAGCCCTTTCCCGTCCCGAAGAACCCGTGGAACACCGACTACTGGACTGGCGGCTCGTCCTCCGGCACTGGCAACGGTGTCGCAGCCGGCCTCTTCTACGGCGGCCTTGGCACGGATACGGGCGGTTCGATCCGGATCCCCGCCGCGTTCTGTGGTATCTCGGGGATAAAGGCCACATTCGGGCGCGTCCCGAAGTCCGGCTGCACCCCGGTCGGCTACTCCATGGACCACATCGGCCCGATGGCCCGCTCCGCCCGCGATTGCGCCGTGATGCTCCAGGTCATGGCCGGCCACGACGCCTCGGACCTCTGCGCCGCCGACGAACCCGTGCCCGACTACACGGCCGGTCTCTCCGGCTCCCTCGCTGGCGTCCGCATCGGCGTTGAGCGCGAGCACCACTTCACTAGCCCGTACAACGATCCGGCCCTCCGCGATCTCTTCGAAGCCTCTCTCAAGGTCCTCGAAGAGGCGGGAGCCACACTCGTCGACGTCAGCCTTCCCGGCTTCGACGAAATCGTCAGCTGCGTGAACTACACCAGCCGCCCTGAGGCGCTCGCCTACCACAAGCTCGACGTGCAGGTCCGGCGCCACCTCTTCGGGCGCTACACGGCCGACTTCCTCCTCGGCGGGACCATGGCGACCGGCTACGAGTACGTCCAGTCGCAGCGCGTCCGCGCCTGGGGAGTGAAAGAACTCACGAAGCTCATGGCCGGCCTCGATGCGATCGTCATGCCCACGAGCGGCGCCGCAGCGGTCCTCCTCGATGGCCTCAGCTCCGAGAGCCAGTTCACAACCCCGAACTACACGCGGTACTGGAATGCGGTCGGTTTCCCGGCGCTCTCGATCCCGATGGGCTTCAACGCGAACGGCATGCCCCTCTCGCTCCAGATCGCGGGCAAAGCCTTCGATGAATCCGCGACCTTCCGCATTGGCGACGCCTACCAGCAGCTCACCGATTGGCACCTGAAGGTCCCGGCGATGGCCCAGGCGGTGCTCGCATGAGCGACCTTCCACTCACCATCACCGAAGCCGCTGCTGCCATCCGCGCAGGCAAGCTTACAAGCGTTGAGCTGACTACCGCACTCCTCGAAAAGGCCGACCACCTCGACCCGATTCTCGGGACCTACATCACTCGCATGGATGTCCCCGCACTCGCCGCGGCGAAGCAGGCCGACGCGGACTTCGCGGCGGGTGTCGATAAGGGGCCGCTCCAGGGCATCCCGATCGGCATCAAGGACATCATCGCTACGAGGGATGCCCCCACGACCGCGCAGTCCGAAGTGCTCGACCCGAACTGGGGCAACGGATACGACGCCCCGGTCACCGCCCGACTCCGGGCCGCTGGCGCCGTCATCATCGGCAAGACCTCCACCATGGAGTTCGCCGTCGGCATGCCCGATGCGTCGAAGCCCTTCCCTGTCCCCCGAAACCCCTGGAATACCGACACCTGGCCAGGCGGCTCGAGTTCCGGGAGCGGCTCGGGCGTCGCCGCCGGCCTCTTCCTCGGAGCGCTCGGGACCGATACCGGCGGTTCCATCCGCATCCCGGCGGCGTTCTGCGGCATCTCCGGCATGAAGCAGACCTTCGGCCGAGTACCCAAGTCCGGCTGCGTCGCCCTGGGCTACTCGCGCGATCACATCGGTCCGATGGCCCGTTCCGCGAAGGACTGCGCCATCATGCTGAAGGTCCTCGCCGGGCACGACCCCTCCGACCTTTGCTCGGTCGACATGCCCGTGCCGGACTACCCCGCATTCCTCGATGGCTCTCTCAAGGGCATGAAGGTCGGTGTCGAACGCAAGAACCACTTCGGCCACCCAGCCGAGGACGCATTCGCGAAAGACGTCTTCGAAGCCGCCGTAAAGGTCTTTGTTGAAGCGGGCGCGGAGGTCTTCGAAGTCGAGGTGCCCTTCTATAAGGAAGTCAACGCCGCCAGTCAGGTGGCCGGCCGCTCCGAATCCTTCGCCTACCACCGCCTCGACCTTCGCAATCACCGCGGCCTCTACGGCGCCCACACCAAGGACATCCTCATCGGGGGCGCCCTCGCGACCGGCTACGAGTACGTCCAGACCCAGCGCCTCCGGATGTTCGCGAAGAAGGCGGTCGACGAACTCATGCAGACGCTCGATGTCCTGATCGCCCCGGCGACGGGGGCAGGCGCCCCCCCGCTCGAAGGACTGAACGCCGAGAGCTTCTTCACCCTCCCGATGTACTCGAGCTTCTGGAACACCGTCGGGCTCCCGGCTATCTGTGTGCCCATGGGCCTCGCCAGCAACGGCCTGCCGCTGTCGCTCCAGGTCGTCGCAAAGCCGTTCGACGAGGCCACTGCCTTCAAGGCCGCGGACGGCTATCAGCAGTTCACCCCTTGGCATCTCCAGGTCCCGGCCATGGCCCAGGCGGTGCTCGCGTGACCGACCTCCCACTGACCATCTCCGAGGCGGCCGCCGCCATGCGCGCTGGTACGCTCTCCAGCGTCGACATCACGAAGACGATGATTGAGCGCGCCGACCACCTCGATCCACTTCTCGGGACCTACATCGGCCGTGATGATGTCGCAGCCCTCGCTGCCGCGCGGAAAGCCGACGAGGAACTCGCCGCGGGCATCGATCGAGGCCCACTCCACGGCATCCCGATCGGCGTGAAAGACATCATCGCGACAAAGGACGCCCCGACCACTGCCCAGTCCCTCGTCCTCGACCCCAACTGGGGCGCGAACGTCGATGCGCCCGTAGTCGCCAGGCTCCGCGCCGCTGGCGCCGTCATTACCGGCAAGACCAGCACGATGGAGTTTGCCTGCGGCTACCCGGACGCCACGAAGCCCTTCCCCGTCCCGAAAAACCCCTGGAACACCGACCACTGGACCGGCGGTTCGTCCTCCGGCACCGGTAACGGTGTGGCCGCCGGACTGTTCTACGGCGGGCTCGGCACGGATACCGGCGGCTCGATTCGCATCCCCTCGGCCTATTGCGGCATCTCCGGCATGAAACAAACCTTCGGCCGCGTCCCGAAGTCCGGCTGCGCCCCGGTCGGCTATTCGATGGACCACATCGGCCCGATGGCCCGCTCCGTCCGGGACTGCGCGATCATGCTCCAGGTTCTCGCCGGCCACGACCCGTCGGATCTCTGCTCCGAAGACGTCCCCGTGCCCGGCTACCTTGCGGCGCTCACGGGCTCCCTCAAGGGTGTCCGCATCGGGGTTGAGCGCGAACATCACCTCAGCCATCCAAACCAGGACCCCGCGATCGTGGCAGTCTTCGAAGCGGCCGTCGCCGTCCTCGCCACAGCGGGCGCGGAGCTCGTGGATGTCTCGCTCCCCCACTTCACCGAGATCGTCGACTCCGCCAACACGACGATGCGCCCCGAGGCGTTCGCCTACCACCGCGCCGACATGCAGGTCCGCCGCGACCTCTATGGCGTGTACACCACCCACTTCCTCTTCGGCGGCTCGATGCCCACGGGTTACGAGTACGTCCAGGCCCAACGCCTTCGGCAGTACGCCAAGAGAGCTGTTGCCGAGCTCATGGCGCCGCTCGACGTCATCGTTTCGCCCACGACCGGTGGCGGCGCACTCAAGCTCGTCGACGTCCAGACCGAGGCGATGTTCACCAGCCCGAACTACACGCGCTACTGGAACGTGCTCGGCTTTCCCGCGATGGCCATCCCCATGGGCTTCAACAACGCTGGGATGCCGCTCTCCCTCCAGGTCATCGCCAGGCCCTTCGACGAATCCGCCTCCTTCATGGTCGGCGATGCGTATCAGCAGCTGACCGACTGGCATCTCAAAGTCCCGGCCATCGCCGCCCGGGCACCAGCGATGGCCGGCTGACCGAGGAGCCCCTTTGCGCGGGGGCTGTTCTCCTTTGGGGCCGTGGCGGGGAACCACGGCCCCATACCTTGTGTCCGATAGCAATGTGCTATCATTTTGATAGCACATTGCCGGTGGGTACCCGATGGCTCAGATTCTCGTCCGCTCCCTTGATGACGCGCTCGTCGAACGCCTCCGCGCCCGCGCGAAGCGCAACGGTCGTTCACTCGAAGCCGAAGTCCGCCAGATCCTCGATGCCGCCACAACATCCGAAGACGACCGCCGCCGCCGCATGGATGCCTTCTTCGACGAGGCCCAGCGAATCCGGGACAGCTTCGGTGATCGGATCTTCTCGGATTCGACGGACCTCATCCGGGAAGACCGTGACTCGCGCTAGATGCGATACGTCGTTGACACGAGTGTCGTCGTCAAGTGCCTCCTTCCGGAACCTGACTCCGAAGCGGCCCAACGCCTGCGCGCGAGTGAGGACCTCTGTGCGCCCGACTGAATTACCGAGAAGTAGCCGCAGCCCTTTGGAAGCGTGTCCGCTTCGGTGACTTGCCGTCGGACCGGGCCGAAAGCCTCCTGCGGTTCTTACGCAGTGCGCCCCTCGCACTTGAGGGCCTCGTCCTAGATGTACTGAGCACAGAGGTTGGTGACAGGCCGGGGTGAACGAAAGTGACCTCCGAAGGAACGTGTGGTTAGCAATCACACCGGTCCAAGGAGGCCCCACATGCACGGTAACGCGAGACTGACTCCTGCGGGTCGACTGACACTAGTAAGCCGGATCGCCGCGGGCCGAGCGGTCGCCCACGTCGCCGCCGAGATGGGCGTGTCACGGCAGACGGCGTACCGCTGGTGGCGGCGGTTCCAGGCAGAAGGTCAGCCTGGCCTGCACGACCGCTCGAGTCGCCCGCAGCGAAGCCC
>JBPPMX010000204.1:0-4851 GCA_051306275.1 Tepidiformaceae bacterium | reverse complement strand
ATAGAGGGGTGGCCCTGGAGCGGGCTGCCGAGGGTCCGAAAGCTCGACAGGAGCTCGGTGCTGAAGTATCCGCGCTCTGCCAGTAGCGAGTAGTAGAACGGGGTGGCGTGCCCCTTGGAGAGGATGAAGCGGTCGCGCTCAGGCCACTGCGGGTTCGCGGGGTCGCAGCGAAGGTGGTTCCAGAAGAGGGAAACGCCGAGTTCGACCGACGAGAGGGAGCCGCCGGGGTGGCCACTCTGGGCGGAGAAGACCATGCGGACGATGTGTGCGCGAAGGCGCTTCGCGATGGCGCGGAGTTCGTCGACGCTTGCAACTGTGGAAGGGGCTGCGGACATAGGGGGCTAAGTTTAGGGGTTGACCTGCGGTGGGGGAAATGACGGTTATATATCGCGCGGTTGGGAGACCTGCGGACGACGGAACAGGGAGCGGACGCGTACCGCAACAGCAAGGTAGCGGACCCGAACGGGCTGCGAATAGAGCCCCGCCATGGTGAGCCAGGACATCCCGACGACGGCGCCACCGAAAGCGATATCGAAGAAGTAGTGGTTTGCGGTCACTATGATGGCCCAGAGCATCACGAGCGAGAGACCGACGGCGATCACGCGGATCCAGCTGCGGGTGGTGTTCACCCAGATTGTGGCTGAGGCGAGGGCGATCCATCCGAAATGGAAGCTGGGTAGGGCGGCGTAGTCGTTCACCAGCGGGCCTGGCTGCAGGTAGTAGGCGTTGCTGGTGGCGCTATGGACGGTGTCGACGAAGCCGAAATCGTAGCCGTGGAACTCCATGAGGCGCGGGGGAGCGGCGGGAAGGGCCCAGTAACAGACGATGCCGATGATGCCGGAAAGGAGCATGACGTTGCGGGTGAAGCGGAAGCGGCCGACGTCCTTAAAGAGGAGCCATACGCCGATCGCCGCGAGCACCGGGAAGTGCGCCCACGCGTAGACGAGGTTCGCCACTGACATCGCGAGGTCGTTTCTGATGAAGGCTGACTGCCAGGCCTGCTCGCGGAAGATCCCGAGTTGCTGCTCGAAATGGATGATACGAAGGCTGCGTGCGACAGATTCTTCTATCTCGGGCGGGCGCATGCCGCGCGCGACGAAATAAAGGAGGAGCGCCAGGCAGGTTAGTGTGAGTTCGATCGACAGGATCGCCACACGCCGGCGATCGGGGCGGTGGATTGGGAGCTTTCTGACGACTGCGAGGCTCATCGAACGGCCCCCTCCGGGGGCGCAAGGTTAACGTGCGCGTTAACCTGCCCCAACACCCTAGTCGTCACAGGAAACGAGGTCAAGTGCGTCCTGACACGTTAAGTGCCAGAATCGTTGCGATGGTTGAAGCGGAAACAGAGCGTCCAGCACCACTTGTCTGGGTCGATATCGAAGCGACAGGGCTTGAGGTGGACGAGTGCGCGCTCATTGAGATTGCGGTGTTGATCACCGATGGCGACCTGAACGAACTTGCGGAGGGGCCGAACCGCGTCATTCACCAGGACGATGCCGTGCTTGACGCGATGGACGAGTGGAACACGCGCCAGCACGGGGGCTCGGGGCTGACGGGGGCGGTGCGCGCGTCGACCCTGGAACTCGGGGCAGCGGAGGAGATCGTCCTCACGTTCTTGCAGGCGCACTGCGAGCCGGGGAAGTCGCCGCTTGCGGGGAACTCGGTGCACTTCGACCGGGCGATGCTCAAGCGGCACATGCCGCGCGTCGAGGCGCACCTGCACTACCGGAACGTCGACGTCTCGACCGTGAAAGAGCTGGTGCGCCGGTGGTATCCGGACACGCCGCTCCCCGTGAAGGGCGAAACGCACCGGGCGATGGATGACATCCGGGCGTCGCTGGCGGAGTTGCGGTACTACCGCGAGCGCGTTTTCAGGACGCCCGCCTAGAAGGTGGCGATCGGGTTCACAGGGGAGCCGGTGCCACCGCGAACGTGAAGCGGGTTGAGCGTGAACATGAACTCCCAGCGATTCTCCTCGGCGCAGGCGGCAGCGAGCGGGTCGAGATTCGCGTTGTCGAGGAGCGGGAGCCCCATGTATGTGATGGCGAAGACGTGCACGGGAATGTCCAGGAACGCGTTTGCGAAGACCTCGTAGCCGGAGGGATTGGCATCGAGCATGTCCCAGCCGAGGAGCGCGACATCGTTCCTTCGGAGGACGGGGACACAGTCGGCGTGGAGACCGGGGGCTGGCGGGATGCCGGGGACGGCGCCCGGGTTCCCCTCATAGAACGCCTTTCGCCCGCTGAACACGAGGAGCGCATCGCCGGGGCGGAGCGGTGTGCCCTGGGCCTCGGTGGCAGCTTCGATCTCCCAGCCGCAAACCGGGGCATCGAGGGTGACATGCGGCGTGCCGCGGAACCGGGGGATATCGACGAGGACGCCGCGCGTCGTGATGCCCTGGCTGAGCGCGTCAATTCCGCCGGAGAGTGCACCGGCGGGAGTGACCTCTTTCGCGGGATCTTTGCCGTTCCACATCTTTCCCTGCCAGAAGATGTGACAGAGGGCGTCGATGTGCGTGTGGGCGTAGCCGTGGAAGTAGACGCCGATGTAGTCACCGGATGAGTTCGGGTTGAAGCGCATGAAGTGCTGCGCGGGGTTCCAGTTACCGGGCTGACCGACGGTGTTCAGCGGGTGGGCGATGGACACGGCGCGACCCGTGCGGACAAGGGCAGCGCCCTCACGGCGTTTTTCCGGGGTGATGAGATTGATGGTGCCGGCGCTGTCGTCGGGGCCCCACCGGCCCCAGTTCGATACAGATTCGAAGTAGCCGAGGACCTCGGCTTCGGATGGAACAGGATGGTCGGTCATGGCGTAATGGCCCCCAGGTCGACATTTGGCGCATCCTACGCGGTCAGTCTTCCACTTCAAGCCAATCCTGCTCGGCAGCGCGATCGCGCGGGCGGGTAGCCGCCTGGCCTTCCGGGCAGCGGTCGAGGAACGGGCACCAGCGGCAGAGCGGGCCAGGACTTGGGCCGAACTCCTTCGTCTGCATCATGCGGCGGGCTTCGGCGCGTAGGTTGCGGACAGCCGCTATCGCGTGTTCGCGCGTTTCGACCCGCTCATCGCGGTCGCCGGAGCGGAGGTTCCAGAGGAGTACCCGTACAGAGGTGTCGGCATGGACGTTGAAACTGGCGCGCGCGGTGACGTGGAGAGCCATCGCCTGGAGGTCATCGGAGGGGCCCCAGAAGCCGGCGCCGCCGGTCTTCCAATCGACGACAGTGACGCCTCCAGTGGCGTCGATCGCGACGCGATCCATCTTCGTCCAGAACCGGAAGGGGCCGGACTGCGCATCGGCGCTGTGTTCGTAGTGATGGGTGGGGGCAGCGGCGAGCAGCTCCTGGTGCGCCTCGTAGCCGTTCGCCAGGAGGTCTAGTCCCTTCGCGTAGTACTGCGTGAGAGGACCTGCGACTTCGTGTTCGGGAGTGGAGAGGTAGGAGGCGTAGGTCTCTTCCATGCGATCACGACGACCCGTATCGCCGAGGGTGTGCATTGCGCGGTGCACGGCGGTGCCGATGAGGGCCGCAGGGTGGCGTTCGTAGTCCTGGGGATCCGGAAGGCGCTGGCGGTACTTGAAGTCGTACTTGCGGCGGCAACTCGCGAAGGTCTCGGCCTTGGATGGCGATAGCGTGAAAACAGTATCGGTGGGCGGGCCGCTCATGCGGTGATGCTACGCGATGGGGGACGAAGTTCGAAGGCTACTGCGACATGCGGAGGGGGAAGGTGGCGAGGACGTCGTACTGGGCGCCTCCGCGGGTAAGGCGGCTGCGCATGAGGGAGACCTGGGCGGTGCGCCACGAGAACTCGTTGACCGAGACTTTGCCGACCGCGACTTCGATCTCTGCCCGGGTGCGTGTCGGAACTTCGTCGCGGACGCGGCCGAGAGTGAGGTGCGGCCGGAAGGGACGTCGCTCGGGTTCGAAGCCGACGACGGCGAGGGCCGCGTTGGTGGCCTTCACGAGCGCTTCGAGCCGGAGGACATCGCCAGCGACGCCAACCCACATCAGGCGAAGGCCTTCGCGGCCGCCGAAGGTACCGATGTTCGCGAACTCAAGATTGAAGGGCGAGTGACCGGTGACGGCTTCCTGGATGGCGAGCTTGATCGCGGGGAGCTTCTTGACGGGAACTTCGCCGAGGAACTTCAGCGTGATGTGGAGCCCTTCGGGGCGGACCCAGCGGACGGTCTCGCCACTTCGGGAGCGCAGATCGCCGATTACGGTGGTGATGATCTCCCGGGCGTCTTCAGGGATTTCGCAGGCCACAAAAAGCCGTACGTGTTCTTCTGCAGGTTCAGTCATTTGTTTCAGTCTGTCCGAAAAAGAGGGATTGGGCGTTTCCGCCGCACACTGCTTGGATGAGGCCGCCGGGGAGGAGCGCCTGTACGCGTTCCAACTGGCGCCGGGGCGACAGCAGCGGGTAATCCGAGGCAAAGAGCACGCGATCGGGACCTGCGAGGTCAACCAATCGTGTGATGCTTGTCTCATCGTACAGTAGAAACGCTGCAGCCGTATCGAAATAGAGGTTCGTTAGACTCGCTCTTATCTCTGGCATCTGCAGGTAGAAGGACGCGCCTCCGCCGAGGTGGGCCGCGACCATTGGCGTGGCTGGATGGTCGAGCGCCAGCGCGATCAGGTCGGCGGGAGTGATGCCGCCGGACTTCCCCGGATACTGGTGTCCGACGGGTTCGCTGACGTGCCAGAGGAGCGGGACGCCGGCGCTCGCAGCGAGGTCACAGAGGCGGTGTGATTCTGGGCCGAGCGGGTCCCAGCGCTGGTTCCGGGGGCGGAGCTCGCCGAAACCGCGCGCGCCAGCAGACAGCGCGGCCGACGCAGCGCCTTCCCAGCCGGGGAGGGC
>JBPPMX010000203.1:0-3013 GCA_051306275.1 Tepidiformaceae bacterium | reverse complement strand
ATGACCCGCGAAAGAACGACACCACCGGCGCCCGGGTGTTTCTCTCGACCTACCCGACGATGATGAACCTGATCGAGGAGATGCAGGACGGCGCCCGCCGCTTCGGGCCGGGGCATTTCGACCTCATCATGTTGATTTCCGCTGAGAACTGACCCGGGCTTTCCATCGAGAAGTGACCCGCCTGAAGGTTATGGTCGCCGGTTCAGGTCTGGGTCAATGGCGGTCCTCCCTCCTTCTTTCTGCGCGCCGCCTCGGCGCTGGCCCTGAAGCGGAAGCTGTCGTTTCCTGTTTCAAGGATGTGGCAGCGATGGGTCAGTCGATCGAGGAGTGCGGTGGTCATCTTGGCGTCACCGAAGACCGTGGCCCATTCGCTGAAGCTGAGATTGGTGGTGATGGCGACGCTGGTACGCTCGTAGAGCTTGCTCAGAAGGTGGAAGAGCAAAGCCCCGCCCGTGGCGCTGAACGGCAGGTAGCCCAGCTCGTCCAGGATCACGAGGTCGGCGCGCGTGAGGCTCTCGGCGATCTGCCCGGCCTTGCCCTTCGCCTTCTCCTGCTCGAGCGTGTTGACGAGTTCGATCGTGGAGAAGAAGCGGACCTTCTTTCGATGGTGCTCGACGGCCTGGACCCCGAGCGCGGTCGCGACATGCGTCTTTCCCGTGCCCGGTCCGCCGATCAGGACAACGTTGTGGGCGCCGTTGATGAACTCGCACCGGTGCAGCTGGCGGACCAGGGGCTCGTTGATCTCGCTGGCGGCGAAGTCGAACCCGGCCAAGTCCTTGTAGGCCGGGAAGCGCGCGGCCTTGAGGTGATAGGCGATGGACCGGACTTCGCGTTCCGCGACTTCGGCCTTCAGCAGTTGCGACAGGATCGGCACGGCCGCCTCGAAGGCGGGCGAGCCCTGTTCGACAAGGTCCTCGACGGCCTGGGCCATCCCGTATGTCTTCAGGCTGCGCATCATGATGACGATGGCGGCGCTGGCGGGGTCATGACGCATGGCGCACCCCCCGGGCCTGGCCGCGCAGTCCGTCATAGCGCTCGACATTCGCCCTGGGCTCCTCGATCAGCGCCAGACCCGTCGGCGGGGCGACCTCGGGCGTGCCTAAGGGGCTTTCGTCGATCAGCCGGTGCAGCAGATTGAGCACATGGGTCTTGGTCGGCACCCCGGCCTCGAGGGCCAATTCCACCGCGCAGAGCACCGCCTCTTCGTCGTGCTGCAGCACCAGGGCGAGGATCTCCACCATCTCCCTGTCGCCGCCCAGGTGCTTGAGCAGATGCTGCTGGAGCGCGCGGAAAGCTTCGGGCAGTTCGGCAAAGGGCGCGCCATTCCTGAGCGCCCCTGGCTTTCGCTGGATGACGGCCAGGTAGTGGCGCCAGTCGTAGATCGTCCGGGGCGGCAGCTTGTGCGCGCGCTGGATCACCCGCGCATGTTCGCAGACGATCCGCCCCTCGGCCGCGACCACGAGCCGGTCGGGGTAGATCCGCAGGCTGACCGGCCGATTGGCGAACGAGGCTGGCACGCTGTAGCGGTTCCGCTCGAAGTTGATCAGGCAGGTCGGCGACACCCGCTTGCTCTGCTCGACAAAGCCATCGAAGGCCGGCGGCGTCGGCATCAGGGCGGCCTTCTCCAGGGCCCATACCTCCGCGATCGTCCCCGGCAGCGCGCCGTGCGGCGTGCGCTCCCACTGTTCGATGCAGCGCTGCTCAAGCCAGGCATTCAAGGCTCCCAGGTCGGGGAAGTCCGGCATCAGCTGCAGGACCAGGTGGCGGGCATCCTGCACGTTCTTCTCGACCTGGCCTTTCTCCCAGCCCGCGGCCGGGTTGCAGAAGTCGGGCTCGAAGACGTAGTGGCTTGCCATCGCCAGGAACCGGGCGTTGACCTGACGCGCCTTTCCGGAGCCGACCCGGTCCACCGCGGTCTTCATGTTATCGTAGATGCCCCGCCCGGGGACGCCGCCGAAGACCCGGAAGGCGTGCCAGTGGGCATCGAACAGCATCTCGTGGGTCTGAAGCAGGTAGGCCCTGAGCAGAAACGCCCGGCTGTGCGAGAGCTTGATGTGGGCGACCTGGAGCTTCGTGTTCTCCCCGGCAAGCGCCGCCCAGTCCTCGCTCCAGTCGAACTGGAAGGCCTCCCCGGGTTGGAACACGAGCGGCACGAAAACGCCGCGTCCGGCGGTTTGCTGTTCGCGCTGGCGGTCGGCCTTCCACGTCCGCGCGAAGGCTGCGACCCGGTTGTAGGAGCCCTCGTAGCCGAGAGCGACCAGATCGGCGTAAAGCTGCTTCAAGGTCCGCCGCTGCTTGCGCGACTTGCCCGCCTCCGTCTTCAGCCAGGCCGACAGCTTGTCGGCGAAGGGATCCAGCTTGCTAGGCCGTTCCGGAACCTTGAAGGCCGGCTCCACCGTTCCCGAGCGCAGGTACTTGCGGATCGTATTCCGCGACAGCCCCGTCCGCCGTGCAATCTCCCGGATGGAAAGCTGATTCCGCAATGCCCACCGTCGGATCACGCTCAATAACGCCATGTCGATCACTCCGTTGCCCCCGCTTCTCCAGCCAGGGGACGTTCGAACATGGGTCACTTCTCAGTGGAAATCTCCCGGCCGCCCGGGTCAGTTCTCAGCGGCAATCAACACACCTGGGCGGCGAGCGCCAGAACGGTCGGTCGAACCGGCGCAACGGCAGCTCACCGAAGAAGATGCTGACTGGCGCCTCGAAGGTGACGCTCGACATCCCCCGGGACCGGGCGGGCACGTTCGACCCGAAGCTGATCGCGAGGTACCAGCGGCGCTTCCCGGATTTCGACGAGAAAATCGTGTCGATGTACGCCCGCGGCATGACAGTGCGCGAGATCCGCGGCCATCTCGAGGAGGTCTACGGGATCGACGTGTCGCCAGACCTCGTCTCGGCGGTCACCGACGCCGTTCTCGAGAAGGTGGCCGAATGGCAGAACCGCCCGCTCGACGCCTGCTATGCGCATTCCGGGCTCATCCGATCGCGCATTCCGATCTGACCCGATCAG
>JBPPMX010000202.1:0-2253 GCA_051306275.1 Tepidiformaceae bacterium | reverse complement strand
AGAGACAGGTCCCGAGGTCGCCCACGAACCGCCACGCCCCGAGGAACTGAGCACGACCCCGCGCAGGTGAGAAGTCCGCGCCGAGCGTCATCACGATCCCGCTCCCCAGCCCGTTCCCGAACCCCACGAAGATCCCGACGAGCGCCAGTCCGAGGAACTCCTGGGCAACCGGTATCAGCAGCATCCCCAACGACATGATCCCGAGGCAAGGCAGCGCGACCCATTTCCGCCCCATCCGGTCCATCACGCTCCCTGCTGGATAGAACAGCAGCATCTCCATCCCTACCGAGATCCCGAAGATCAGGCTCACCTCGCTCGCGTCCAGCCCGATGTGCACCGCCCACAGCGGGAGGACAACCTGCCTCGCCGCGCGCAACACCTGAATAGCGACCACGCCCACGCCAGCCGTCAGGAACACCCCGCCGTTCGCCCGCAGCACCCCGACGAGGTTCGCGTGCCCGCCGGCATGCGCACCGTCCGCGACATCACCCTGCCGCACAAAGAACGCCAGGATCGCGAGCGCCCCCAGCGCCGTAACGAGGTGCACGACATATGCACCGCCGGTCCCCATGACGGCAATCGCGCCAACCCCGATGAGCGGGCCGATGAAGTTGCCAACCCGGTTGATGCCGCCGAGCGTTGAGAGCGCCCGCCCACGCACCTCCATCGGCACCGACTCCGTCACATAGCTCAGCCGCGCCAGCAGCCACACCGACCAACCGCACCCCATCAGGAACGTGAACACGCCGAACGTCAGCACCGAAGGCGCGACCGCCGAGCCAACCAGCGAAACCGCGACCAGCACGGTCGCCGCCGCCATCGCCTTCGCTTCGCCGAAGCGCCCTACCAGCCACCCGGCCGGGACATCGAACGCCAGCACGCCGATCCCCCGCAGCGCCGCAATCAACCCGGCGACCGCCAGCGATGCCCCGAGATCCCGCGCCACGATCGCCACGATCGGGATGACCGCGCCCTGACCAATGGCGAACAGCAGCGTCGGAAGGTAAACCGTCAGCGCGAGAGACCGGATGCTGAATGGCGGTTTCGCGGTCCCGCTCGGTTGTGACATTGCCCGGCATCCTATCAGCGCGAGGCTGAACAGGCCGGAGACCTATGCGTTCTGCCCGGCCACGTACCCTGATGCCCACGCCCACTGGAAGTTGTACCCGCCCAGCCAGCCAGTCACGTCCACCACCTCGCCGATGAAGTACAGCCCGGGCACCTTCCGCGACTCCATCGTCGACCGCAGTTCATCCGTATCAACGCCTCCAAGCGTGACCTCCGCCTTCGCGTACCCCGCAGTCCCGGCGGGCACCAGTTCCCAGCGCTCCAGGCGCTGTGCGATCGCCTCGATCTCCGTCGTGCTGTACCGGCGCATCTGCCGCGAAGGCGCGTACGCCGCGCACCACGCCTGCGCGAATCGCTTCGGCAGGTGTTCGCCGAGTACCGTCACGAGTTCGCGGGCGTCATCGCGTGCCGCGTCCAGCACCTCCAGCGCCGACTCCCGGGGCAGCAGGTCGACGAAGATCGGCCGCCCTTCACGCCAGGCGCTCGACACTTGCAGGATCGCCGGTCCGCTAAGCCCGCGATGCGTGAACAGCACGTTCTCCGTGAACGAGATGCCCTCGCAGCTAACCGTCGCCTCCACCGCCACGCCGCTTAACCGTTCGAAGAACAGGTGCTCCTCTCGCGAGAACGTCAGCGGGACCAGGCCCGGCCGCACCGCCACCCGCCGCAGCCCGAACTGCTCCGCGACGCGGTACCCGAACCCCGTCGCACCGATCTTCGGGATCGAGAGTCCCCCACTCGCTATCACGAGCGACTCCCCGACGAAGGTCCGCGTACCCGTCGCCACCACGAACCCATCGCGACGCGTCACGTCCACGACATCGCAGCCGACCATGATCTCGACCCCCGCGTCGACGCACTCATCCGCCAGCATGTCGACGATCTGGCTGGCGCTCCCATCGCAAAACAGCTGGCCCAGCTTCTTCTCGTGGTAGGCGATCCCGTGCGCTTCCACCATCTCGATGAACCGCGCGGCCGGGTATCGCGCCAGCACCGACCGCGCGAAGTGCGGGTTCTGCGAGAAATAGTTCTCCGGCCCGGCGTTCACATTCGTGAAGTTGCACCGCCCGCCCCCCGAAATCAGGATCTTTCGCCCCAGCTCGTCGTTCCGCTCCAGCACCAGCACCGACCGGCCCCGCCGCCCTGCCTCAAGCGCGCACATCAATCCCGCCGCGCCCCCGCCGA
>JBPPMX010000201.1:0-11865 GCA_051306275.1 Tepidiformaceae bacterium | reverse complement strand
CGGGCATAGCGGTCTTCGTTGTTCTTGATGTCTTCCTTCGAAATCGAGAAGCCAAGATTCGAATCGCGCTTAATGAGGTCCGAACCCACGTTCGACGTCATGATGATGACCGTGTTGCGGAAGTCGACCTTGCGCCCCTTGGCATCGGCGAGGCGGCCCTCGTCGAAGATCTGCAGGAGCAGGTTGAACACTTCCGGGTGCGCCTTCTCGATTTCGTCGAGGAGGATCAGGCAATAGGACTTGCGCCGCACGGTATCGGTGAGCTGCCCACCGTCTTCATACCCGACGTATCCCGGAGGAGCACCGACGAGCCGTGAAACGGTGTGCTTCTCACCGAACTCGCTCATGTCGAGCTTCACCATGTTGTCCTCGGAGTCGAACATGAACTCGGCAAGGGCGCGCGCAAGGTGCGTCTTGCCGACACCGGTCGGCCCGAGGAACAGGAACACACCAATCGGCCGGCGCGGGTCCTTCAACCCGGCACGGGCTCGGCGGACGGCGCGAGAGATCGACTGGATCGCTTCGTCCTGGCCAATGACCCGGCTGCGAAGGCTCTCTTCCATCTTGAGGAGGCGGGCGCTCTCTTCGCTCGCGATGCGGGCAACCGGGATGCCGGTCCACATCGAAACGACTTCAGCGATGTCCTCGTCCGAGACGATGGGAGTAGCGATGCCTTCGGCGCCCTCTTCCCATTCGCCCATCTCGCCGATCTTCTCCTGGAGCTTCATCTCCCGGTCGCGAAGTTCAGCCGCGTACTCGTACTGCTGGGCAGCGATCGCCTGTTCCTTCTCGCGGCGAAGGCTCTCAAGGCCCTTCATCGCCTCCTTGAGGGACGGCGGGGTCGCCGCGCGGCGGATGCGGACACGGCTCGAAGCCTCGTCGATGAGGTCGATAGCCTTGTCCGGGAGGAACCGGTCGATCACGTAGCGAGCGGCAAGCTCCGCAGCGGCCGAAAGGGCGTCGTCGCTGATCTTGAGCTTGTGGTGCTCTTCGTAGCGCGCCCGGATTCCCTTGAGGATCTCGACGGTCTCTTCGACCGAAGGCTCCTCGACAATGATGGGCTGGAAGCGGCGCTCAAGAGCGGCGTCCCGTTCGATGTGCTTACGGTACTCGTCGAGCGTCGTCGCGCCGATGCACTGCATCTCGCCGCGCGCAAGCGACGGCTTGAGGATGTTCGCTGCGTCGACCGCGCCCTCAGCAGCACCCGCACCAACGAGCATGTGAAGCTCGTCGACGAACAGTATGCAGTTGCCCGCTGACTTGATCTCTTCGATGACCTTCTTCAGGCGCTCTTCGAACTCGCCGCGATACTTGGTCCCCGCGACGAGCGAGCCGATGTCGAGCGTCAGGAGGCGCTTGTTCTGGAGAGTCTCCGGGACATCGCCGCTGATGATGCGCTGGGCGAGGAGTTCGGCGATGGCAGTCTTGCCGACGCCCGGCTCACCGATGAGCACGGGGTTGTTCTTCGTCCGGCGGGACAGGATCTGGACGACGCGCTCCAGCTCGTTCGACCGGCCGATGACCGGGTCCAGCTGGCCGTTACGGGCCGCCTGGGTGAGGTCGATGCCGAGCTGGTCGACGGTAGGAGTGCGGGTCGCGGTGCGGGCACCGGCGCCAGAAGCGGCAGCCTGGGGCGCGGACTGCGAAAGAATGCGCGTCGTCTCCGCGCGCACGCGCTCAAGGTTCACGCCGAGGCTTTCGAGGACGCCCGCCGCGATGCCTTCGCCTTCGCGGACGAGGCCGAGGAGGAGATGCTCTGTACCGATATAGCTGTGGTTGAGGCGGCGCGCCTCGTCAACCGCAAGCTCGATCACCTTCTTGGCGCGCGGGGTGAGCCCGATTTCACCGAGAACGGTCCGGTCGCCACGCCCGATGATGAATTCAACGGCGGAGCGGACCTTATTCAGCTCGACACCCAGGTTCGCGAGGACCTTGGCTGCGACACCATCGCCTTCACGCACGAGGCCGAGGAGGATGTGCTCGGTGCCGATGTAATTGTGGTTGAACCGGTGCGCTTCTTCTTGCGCGAGCGTTAGAACTCGACGCGCCCGTTCAGTGAACTTATCGAATCGATCGGCCATCAGCTTCTCCCAGCCTGTCCACGGCTTGCATTACGACGGGTCTTCGCCAGCGAGTCCCTCCTTGACGGCTTCTTCGGTGGCGTCGACGACTTTGTTGTCATCTTCGGCTGTGGCCTCGGATGGCGCTTCTTCTTCAACAGTATCGCTGACTTCGAGGGCGTCCGCTGCGGGCGCAGCGGCCTCCTCGGCAGCGGGGGCTTCCGCTACGGTTTCGGCTGCCTCAGCCGCGGACTCGTCGACCCCTTCGACCAGTGCCTCCGCAACCGCTTCGTCAGCGGAAGCCGGGGCGTCGGGAGCTTCCGCGACCGGTTCGGCGACCTCCGCGACAGTCTCGGCCACTTCAGCCGGGGCGTCCGCCGCAGGCTCGTCGACCCCTTCGACCAGTGCATCCGCGACCGCTTCAACAGCGGCAGCCGGTGCATCCGTGGCCGTTTCGCCTTCGGCGGCGGCAGCGGGATCGAGGTAGTCGGCCGTGGTCTCCGCGTTCTCAAGCGCCTGGGCGAAAGCGTGCGCGAACGCTGAGATCGGCTCGGGGTCACGCGCGACAGCCTGTTCGATGGCCTCCTGCGCGGTCCGAGGGGAGGGGCGGGCGGCGGCGCGGACCTGCGCCTTGTCCCGCTCGGGAAGGCCGAACTCGATCCGCACATCTTCCGGGTAGTCGATCACGCGGCCATCGGCGTCGTAAACGAACCCCATAGCCTCCGCGTCGGCGCGGGCCTGGCGAAGACTGAGGCCAAGCCGATTCCGGTCCTTCTCGATACGGACGAGCTTGACCGGGACAACGTCGCCTTCCTTCACCACGTCCTTCGGATGCTGGATGCGGCGGTTCGAAAGCTCCGAGATGTGGATAAGCCCTTCGACAGGCCCATCGAGCCGGACGAAGGCGCCGAACGCCATAAGCTTCGTGACACGCCCGATCAGGATCTGCCCGATAACGAAGCGGTCGACGATGCTGTCCCAGCGCTCCGGCTGAGCCCGCTTGAGCGAGAGCGAGATCTTGCGGGCTTCGCGGTCCACCTTCAGTACGAAGGCCTGGACCTCGTCGCCGATGTTGTAGAGATCCTTCGCCTTCTTGCCGCGCTCCCACGTGAGTTCGGTCATGTGGGCCAGGCCGTCGGCGCCGCCAAGGTCCACGAACACCCCGAAGTCGGTGATGCTCGAGACGCGCCCCTCGCGGATTTCGCCTTCCTTCAGCTCATCGATCAGGCGATCCTTCTGATCCTTGCGCCATTCGGCCATCGCTGCGCGCTCGGAGAGAATGACGCGATTCCGCTTGCGGTTGAGCTCGATCACCTTCAGGCGAATCGACTTTCCAACAAGCTCGGCGAGCGCGTTCGTCGCGTCCGGGTCATCGCGGCGGACAGAGTCAATCTGCGACAGCGGGATGAACGCGTTCACGCCCTCGACATTAACGAGGATGCCACCGCGGTTATGCCCGGTCACCTCGGCGTCGAACACTTCGCCAGCGTCATGACGGGCCTGGAGCACGTCCCAGCCTTCTTCGCCGCGAGCGCGGTCGAGGGAGACGATGGCGTGACCTTCAGCGCTCGACGGCTGGAGGACCATGACTTTGACCGTGTCGCCAGCCTTCAGCTTGGCAGGGCCGCCAGCGCCGAGCGACATCATCTCCCCGGAGGGGATGAGTGCCTCGGTCTTGGTGCCGACATCGACGATGATGCCTTCGGGCGAAGCGCCCATGACCATCCCTTCGACGATTTCGCCGCGACGGAGGTGGCTGGGCTGAGCGGCCTCGGAATCGAGGAGCGCTCCCATATCCATCTCTTGCGGGGCTTCGGGTTCGGTCGTGGTCTGGGCGGTATCAGTTGATGACAAAAACGGGCTCCGATTGGCGGCCGTGCTGCTGGAAGGCACGCGCGACCTGAAGGGTTTTGGGGGTGTGCTTCGAGTGTACCAGCGCAGGTGGGGTGGCGAAAGCGACGAAGGGGCGCGTCACGGATTCGCACGGGCGCCAGCGCGGAACTGCCCACATTCTTCACAACGGGTGAGAGAACGCAGGAGTTAACGCACCGAAGACAAAGAAACCGCCACATGTGGCGGTTTGATTGTTTGACCGGCGGCGGCCTATTTTCCCACCTAGTTGCCCGGGCAGTATCGTCGGCGCTGAGGCGTTTCACTTCCGTGTTCGGGATGGGAACGGGTGGAGCCACCTCGCTCTAGCCACCAGAGACTGCAGTATCGCAGGTGATCCGCGAAACGGGCAAGCGCGATGCCCGATACGCTACGATCAGGACATGGCTGCCTACTCCCCGAACGTCATCGAACACTTCGAGAACCCCAGGAACGCCGGCGAAATGCCCGACCCCGACGGGGAAGCCACGAAGGCCAACCCGGTGTGTGGCGACCGCATGCGCGTGATGATCCGCGTCGCAGACGGCCACATCGCGGAAGTGCGATGGCAGACGCGCGGCTGCCCCCCCGCCATCGCGACCAGTTCCTTCGCCAGCGAGATGGTGGTTGGGTGGTCCCTCGACGAGGTCGACGGACTCACCCGCGAGGCCATCGCCGAAGGCATCGGCGGACTCCCCAAAGACAAGGTGCACTGCAGCGTCCTCGCCGCAGATGCCCTGCACGCGGCCGTAGCGGACTACCGGGCCCGCGGCCACTAACCGGCGAGGGGTTTCGCCCTTAACGCAGCCTTTGCATAGAATGCGCCCGAGTCGCGCCACGGCGCGAGCGACCTCCCACAACGGAGTGCCGGATTGCCAGATTCGCTGTTTCTTATCGGGACCCTCTCATGGGGCATCATTGGTGCCCTGATCCTCGTTGCCTCAACGATCATCCTCACGATCCCCGTCTTCGCCACTCGCGGCATGACGCAGCTCGTCTGGTTCCTCGTCGTGGGCGGGATCCTGACCCTGGAACTCGCCGGCCTCGTGACCGTCGGGATTCTGATCGAGACCGGTAACCTCTAGCGAGTCCGGCGCCTGAGCAGAATTCGAAAGCCACCCGGCAAGGGTGGCTTTTTCGCGCCCGGTCCGGGGATCAAGCCCGGGCTTAAAGCAGGCGGCGGATGGGCTTTCGACCGGGGCGCGGGTCGTAATTGCTCTTGAACATCTCAAGCTTGTCCCGCTCGATCAGGTACTTCCCCGCGAACAGCGTGGCAGGAATCTTCTTCTGCTTGATCAGCCGGCGGAGACTCTGGGGGTGGATCGCCAGTTCGCGCGCCGCCTCCACGAGGTCGAGGTAATTGTCGAACGGGGTGATCATCACCATGGCGCGCTCTCCGCGGCGGTGTCCCGGCAGAGCGCCAAAGGCTCATCTGCATAGGCAATAACGGACACTAGCAGGGTTCCGGGGTTATTGTCTACACCGGTTCACAGATCTTCGCCGTTACGGTCGATTCGCCGGGCCACGAACACCGTCCGACGTCCCGCAATCGTCGTGCAGATCAACGTCACCGGGTCCCCGTCCATCCGGCCGAGGAGCCGCCGCAGTTCGTCCGGCTCAATCGGGAACGCTCGGCGGCGTATCTCGTCCGGCCGCCAGCGCCGCGCGCGCAGCAGATCCCGAAGACGTGCGAGCGAAAACGGCAGCCCGTCCAGGATCTCGAACGTCGCCGCCATCGCGTGGGCGGACGGCGTATCACTCGACAGATACGCGAGTTGCGGGTCGACCATCCGCGCAGACATCGCCGCGGCCAGGTGGCGCACCAGCCCGGCCCGCGTAACGCACGATTCCGGGTCGATGAGAAACGCGCCCGGCTCCACACACTCACCCGCTGCTTCCGGCGCACGCGAATCGATCTCAACTCCCGCCGGAAGCATGACCGCTCGCCGGAGGCCCGGATCAGCACCCGCCCCGAACCAGATAGCGGCCTCGCGCAGGGAGCGGCCGAGCTGCACGAACTCCATCTCCCCGTCCCGGGGGACGACCGTGTGATCGAGTCCCGGCGGCGCCTTGACAATCCCCGCCCGTGCGCCCGCAGCCATCGCGAACACGGCGTCGAGCGGTGGCGAAAACGCACTGGGATCGAACCGTCGGAGATTGCCCGAGCGGCGCGACGGGTCGATGAAGACCGCGGCCCGGCTCATGTCGGCCGGCGGGGACAGCGCATCGCCGATCACCACGCAGCCTCCTAGGTTGTGGCTCGCAAGCGCCGCCGTCACCGCATCGCGTTCAACACCGAGCAGCGGAACCCCGGCCGAAATGATCGCGTGCGCATCGCCGCCCAGCCCGCACGTCAGGTCGACGACCGGGAATCCCAGCGTTCGCAACCGCTCCGCCCTGCGCCGGGAAAGGACCGGGTGGGTCATCATCTCTAGGCCCTCCCGCGTGAGGAGGGGGACAGGGAGCTCCCCCCAGCGCCCGAACGCAGCCGCGCGCAGCGTTACCTGCGTGGCAAGCGCCGAAGCCTCGTTCGGGCCGTGATCACGTCGTAGCTCCGCAACGAGCGCGTTCGGCGAGAGCGACCCGAGCGTTGGTGGAAGCGCGGCCAACGCGGACAGCCCGGTCGGCGACGTGAGATAGCGGGCGGCGGCAAGGTCCACGCGTCGAGGATAACCGGGAGTCCGGTGGTACTCTCGCCTTGTGACCGGAATCCTCTGCATCGACTTCGACGACACGATTGTCATGGGGAACGTGATGCGCGAGGTCCTCGAACGCTTCGCCGAGCCGGGCTGGCTCGATCTCGAAGCGGGCTACAACCGCGGGGAGATGACGGTCGAGCAGTTCAACGCCCGTGCGCTCGAACTCATCGGTGCCGCAACTCCCGCCGAGATTGCGGAGCTCGTGCGGACGGTCGCCGTCCCACGCCCCGGATTCGTCGAGCTATACGACTGGGCCCACTGGCATGGCTGGCAACTCGCCATCGTGTCGAACGGCCTCGACCTCTACATCGACCCCGTCCTGCGCGACCTCGGGCTCGAACGGGTCGTCCGCCACGCGGGCCGGGCACGCTACATCTACAAGTGGCAGGTGCGGTACCTCTCCCCTCGGGGCATCGAGATCGAGGACGGGTTCAAGGTCTCCTACGTCTCAGCCTTTCGAGCAGCAGGCGATTTCATTGTCTACGCAGGCGACGGGCAATCGGACGTGGAGGCGGCCAAGCTCTCCAACGTAGTCTTCGCGCGGAGCACCCTCTGGGATCGGCTCGCGGACGTCCACAGCGCTATCTTCCCGTTCGAAACGTTCGACGATGTGCGCACCGTCATGGAACGCGAGGCGGAGGGCTGGCTCGCCCGGGCGTCTCTAGCGTGAAGCGCCCACGTCCCGTCGCATCCAGATCCTGACGCTCGCGTTCTCGTAGACCTGCTCCCAATCCGGTGACGCGCTCAGCTCGTTCATGAGCACGTTGCAGCATGCCGCGAGCCGCTCGCCGATGTCGCCCGGCGGGTCTTCGCGCGTCGGGATGTAGACGTATTCGATCGGACTCTCGTAGACGCTGGACCAGGCATCGACGCAGGCGACCCCTTCCTCACCACACCTTGTAGCTCCTCGAACGCATCCCGCGCGTCCTCGAATGCATCACCCCTCACCCACTCCAGCCCCTGCACGGTAGAGACGCTGACCCGGCCCGTGAGGTACGGAAACCACTCGGCCGAACGGTCGGACGACCAGCGGGTCGCGTCGGTGATCACCGCGAATCGCGCGCCCTCCGGTGTCTCCGCCGCTACCCAGGCCATCGCGTCGCGCTCCTCGCTCGGGAGCGGCTGCGCGCTGCTCCAGATTCGCGTGCTGCGGAGTGTGCTTGCCGCAATCCCGCCCATCAGCAGATAGAACACGAGCACGCCAAGAAACGCACTCGTCGCAAACTTCCCCACTGGCCGATCCCTCCGCATCGCCCGGAGGCCGGAATGATCAGTTGGAACACCGCGACCGCAGCCAGCATCGCGACCGGTGCGATCGCCAGCGTCGCGGCCTTTCGCGGGTCCAGTAAGAAGATCGCGACCATCCAGACCGGCAGCAGGTAGCTACCCGAACTCGCAAGCGCGACGAACCCGAGGAGGGCGAGCACCGCGGCAACGTCGAGGCCCGGGTTGTCGGTGAAGAGTCCGGTCAGGAACTGCGCGGGCCCCAGCGCCCCCCAGCCGCCCGTCGCGGATGCGGCGAAGAACGGGTCCACCCCATGGCGCGCGACGACAATGGCAAACCATGGCAACACGATCGCCGCCGAGATCACAGCCGCCGCTGCGACCAGCGAGAGGTTCTCGCGCAGCCGATCCCGGTGGTAGGCGAGGAGGGTCGCCGCGGAGAAGCGGCGAACCACCCCATTTCAAGATGGCTCAGGAGCGCGAGCGACCCGAGGATGGCGGCGACCACCATCGCGCGCCGGTCTCCGTTCGCGAACGTGTCGTACACGAACGTCAGTGCCGCAATCGCGAACAGGAAGCCGAGCGATCGAGTCAGGCCGCCGCCCATGATCTCCCAGTTGAAACTGCGCGGCGTGAACGCGAACACGGCGGTTGCAAAGACCGCTGTCCGCTCGTCGCGCAGTAGCCGGATGGCCAGCGGGAAGAACGCGAACACCGTCAGGATCGACGCCGCCACCGGGATGACGACGAGCGCATCGGCGGTAGACATCCCCAGCTTCGTCGCGACAGCCGCGACGTAGAACCCCAGCGGCGGATAGGCAAACGGGATCTCGAGGCCGTTGTAGTCGAAGTACCGCGGGAAGGCGAAGCTTCCTGCGTTCAGGTCGTCCACGACCACCGCGAACAGGCCACCGTCGTTGGCGGGGAAGGCTTCCGTGGTGAACGGCAGGATTCGGAGCACAACCGCGACGCCAATGATCGCAGCATGCCAGGGGCGATACGCGCGGGAAGGTAGCCAGGCGCGGTAGGCGTGTTCCCCGGTCGGCCTCGTCACAGGGCGCACGCGATCACGGCGCCGGGGTATGTTCCGTCCGAAGATTGCAGCCCGCCGCCCCCTGCACGAGACTCAGGCAGTCATCCGAGGAGGCGCCCCGTGGTTCGAATCCTGTTGCTCTACGACAGCCGCGATGGACTCGTCGAAAAGCTCGCCGGCGAAGTCGAAGCGGGCGTTCTCGAAGCCGGAGCAGAGTGCATCCGGCGCCGCGTCGACGAAGCCGATCCCGCGGAACTCAACGGGCCCGATGGCTTCATCATCGGTTCGCCGAACTGGAGCGGGATGACCGGCAAGATGAAGGAGTGGTGGGACTACTCCGGAGACCTCTGGGAGTCCGGTGAGCTGGAAGGGAAGGTCGGCGCGGCGTTCACCGCAGGGTACTCGCGCTCGGGCGGGAACGAAGCCACGCTCCTCCAGATGCTACACCTCCTTATGTCGCACGGCCTCGTCCTCGTCGGCCTCCCGTGGACCGAGGCGATGCGCCGCTCGGGAAGCTACTACGGCGCCACCGCCCATGGCGAGGTCACGGACGAAGACCGCGCCCAGGCCCGCGCCCTCGGGCGCCGCGTCGCGGAGGTGGCGGGGAGGCTAGCCCGATGACCATCGTCATCCGTGACGCGGTCGCCGCCGACTTCGCCTCTATCGCCGAGATCACCGCAAGCGTCTACATCGGCGAAGGCTTCAGCCCGGAGTCGGCGGACGGTGTGCTCCGGGACGTCGAAGCGCGCGCCGCCGCGACGACATTGCTCGTCGCCGTGGACGAGGCGGACGGAAGCGTGGTCGGCGCAGTCTCACTGGTCCCATGGGGTTCGCCGTACCGCCAGATCGGGTACTCAGGCGAGCTCGAGGTGCGGCTCCTCGCGGTCAACCCGAAGACCCGCGGCCAGGGCACCGGCGAGCTGCTAATGCGGGCGCTGATGGAGCGCGCACAGGCCCAACCGATCGTCCTCTCAACCCAGCCAACGATGGAAGCGGCCCAGCGGCTCTACCTCCGCCTCGGGTTCCGCCGGGTGGCCGGGCGCGACTGGGTGCGAGCATCAGGCCGCACGATGCTGGTCTACCAATACCCCTGAACGCCCCTATACGAGGTGCAGCCGCATTCCGCAGGTGTACACCAGATCGTCGCTGCGATACGCCCCTCGCTCCCGCGCCGCCGCGAGGAGGCGGGGCCGGTCCGCGACCTCCAGGTCGAGCGCCGAGAGGCCCTCTTGGCCGCCCATCGCTAATCGGGACGAAGCGAAGCGTGGCGTTGTCGAGAGCGATCGAAAGGCGCCCCGCCGCGTCCGTCGTCACCGGCAGTTCGGCGATGTCCCCCCACCGGCTAGCTGTAGCGGCCGGGTCGTCGCACTGCATCTCGGCTGCCGTAACGGCACGTACGACATCCGTGCGCCGGTGCGCTTGCCAGCCGTCGCCGCCCACGGCGTCCCACGTCCCATCGGGGTCGAGGGCCCGGTCGCCGAGCTGCTCATCGATTTCGAAGAAGGACCCGTCCGTGTCGCGCGGGTGAAGCTGCATATTCTTGAAGGTCGGCCGCGTGAAGTCGCTCACAATCCGGATACCAAGCGCCTCGATCCGCGCTCGCCTCGGCGCCTGCTCATCACACTGGGTGATGACCATGTACCCGCCATCGCCCCCGCGCCGTTCGAGGTAGCGCCCACCCGCCGAACCCTCGGCAATCGGCGCGACCACTTCGATCAGCGTATTGCCGAGCGGCAACAGGATGTTCTCGAGCCCGTACTTCGCCAGCCCCGGGTCGCAGTGCGCGACTTCGATCCCGAGGATCGAGGTGAGGTCGTCCCCAACGGCCTTGATGGCGTGACAGACGAGCGCGATCTGGCGAAGACGAAGCCACATGCCGGCTCTCCTGGTAGCTGGTGCTGACGACTACACGGAGCGCCACACAACCGGCACCGCCGCGCCATCCCACGCCATTGCCTGTGCGAGGATGTGAACACATGCGAACGGCCCTGATTGCGAGCCTGCTCCTGCTGCTGGTCGGCGCGACGGCATGTGCCGGCCGCGCTAGCGACCCCGACCCCGCTGCGACCTCCGCGCCGTCAATCCAGCTCGAGCCCGGCAACCACGACCGCGAGATTGACGTCGATGGCGAGACCCGTCGCTACGTCCTTCACGTCCCCGCCGGATACGACGGGAGCGGACCGCGTCCACTCGTGCTCGTCTACCACGGCGGCGGCGGCAATGCCGCGAACGCCGAGCGGATGTCCGGCTTCACACCGGTGTCCGACCGCGAGGGCTTCTTCCTCGTCTACCCCGAAGGAAGCGGACGGCTGGCGAACGCCCTTCACACATGGAACGCAGGCAACTGCTGCGGCTACGCGCTCGAAGAAGAGGTCGACGACGTGGCCTTCGCGCGGGCGCTCGTGGAGGACCTCGTCGCGGAACTTCCGGTCGATGCCCGCCGTACCTACGTTACCGGAATGTCGAACGGCGGGATGATGAGCTACCGGCTCGCCTGCGAGATGGCCGACGTGTTCGCGGCGGCTGCCCCGATCGCTGGCGCGCTGAACGTACCCGACTGCGCTCCAGCCGAGCCGATTTCGATCGTCGCCTTCCACGGCACAGCCGACCAGAGCGTCCGCTACGAGGGCGGCGAGCCCATCGTACAGGCCGACCGGAACGCGCGCGTCGACACATCCGTCGCCGATTCCGTAGGAGCGTTCGTCGAGAACAATGGCTGCAGCCCCAACGCCGATCGGGGTGAGGCCGGCGCGCTCATCACCGAATCCTGGGGCGAATGCGACGCCGGGATCGCCGTCGTGCTCTACACGATCTCCGGTGGCGGACACTCGTGGCCAGGCGGCCAGCCGGGCTTCGCCGACGCGGATAATCCGTCGGACGCTATCGATGCCACCGAAGTCATCTGGGCGTTCTTCGAAGCACACCCTGAGCCATGATGCGCGTCGGACTCTGCGCAGCCTGCACGAATGCGCGGACAGTC
>JBPPMX010000200.1:0-3055 GCA_051306275.1 Tepidiformaceae bacterium | reverse complement strand
GTCGTAGGTGAACCCCGTGGTACCCGCGGCGGTCTGCTCGGTCTCGACGCGGCCCGCGCTGTCGTAGGTCCAGGCGGTGAACGTCCCATCTGGTTCGGTGCGGCGGGTCATGCGGCCCTTGCTGTCACTGTCGTAGTCGATGGTGTTCGCGGCACCGGACGGCGGGATGATCGACTCGACGGCGCCGAGGTCATCGTACGAGTAGGTCCAGGTGCGGTCCTCACCATCCGTCCACGTCTCGAGGTCACCGAACTCGTCATAGGTGAGAGAGACATCGTCACCGTCGGGATCGGACATTCTCAGAGGCCGACCCACATCGTGCGGCATGAGTCAGCGATTCCTGATGCCGATCACAGCGGGTGAAAGGTGCTCCGAAAACGCCAGCTCTTGTACTCGGGAGATGGATCGTCGGCCAGCTGCAGCAGGACGCCCGCAAACCCGCACCGGAACTCCCGGCTGACGCCGCCATCGAGGTCGCACCACCAGTACTCCGACTCCGCCTGCACGCCGTCCGCGATGACCGCCATCACGTACGCACCTGAACCGTCGGCTGCCACAGGTAGGAGCCGACGGCCCGACCCCGGAAGCGGAGGATAGGGCAGGCTCGCGTGCAGGCTGCCCAGCTCCGGATCTGCCATTGCCTTCAACTCGCCCGAGACGTCTTCCTCGAACCGGTCCGACCGCGGGTCCCAGATGACGACGCCGGGCTCCAGGTAGCCGCGACCGAAGGTCCCGACGACGTCCCGGTACTCCTTCACGAAAGCGATCCCCAGAGACTTCCTTGTCGCCGCCCAATCCCGGTCCACCGCGACGGAGCTCGGTGGCTCCACCCGGGAGAGCAAGGCCTCGAGCGTCATGAGCAATTCAGGATCCGATCCGGTCCGTGGGCCCGTATCGCTGACGGCGATGAAGTTGAATGAATCGGCAGGGATCCGACCTCGCTCCCACAGCTCCACGACGGTCTCCGATTCGCCCGCGTTACGACACCGTCACGTCTCGGAGTTCGGGGTTGCAGTGGTGTTCCAGGACAACTCGGTAGTCCCATGCAACCTCGATACCGACCGCGCGGTGGCATCGCTCCAGCTGAGCTCCACCACGACTTCGTCCGCTCAGCGAGGCTCACGGCACACCACCTGTCATGGGACGGACACGCCTCTCAGCGTCGCTCCCGGGCCCCACGGCTGACGGAGGCATGGCTTGCTCACCAGGGACGAAACGGCCCGGTGATGTGCCAGATCTCATCGATGCCGGGGGTGTGCTGCACGAGCCTCACCAGCAACGAGGAGAACGGGCCCGCGACCTCGATGAACTCGTCGTCGTCGAGATCTGCCAGCCAGAACACGGACTCGTCCTGGACGCCGTCGACCACGACCGACATGAGGTGGCCACCTGACCCATTGGAGGTGACCGGCAGCAGGCGAGCGCCGGGCCCAGGGTGTGGCGGGAGGGGAAGTGCTTCGCCTCGAAGCTCGGGATCCGCCAGGAATTCGAGCAGGTCTCCGACGTTCAGGCCGAACGTGTCGCGCCGCGGGTCATAGAGGGTCGTCCCAGACTCGAAGAAGCCGAAACCGTAGACCTCCACCACCGACCGGTAGTCAGGCGCGAACGAGACCTGCAGAACATCACTGGCGACGGACCAAGTTCGGTCCACCTGCACCTCCGTCGGTGGCTCGACGAGATCCACCAGGTCTTGAACACTCACGGAAGGTCCTTCTGTCGGTTCAATATCGGACCAGGTTCAGCGACATACAGTGCCCCAGTATCGGTCGTCGCCTCAAAGATGAAATAGTCGGCCGGGAGGCGGTCGCGGGCAAGGAGCTCCTCAACCGACTCCGACCCATCGTGGTATGTGACCGTGACGTCAACCAGCACCTCGCTGCAATCACGTTCGATCGCGTCCTTGACCTTCCTCTCAGCGCCCCAGTAGGCGCCGCGATTGGTCGATTGCCACATCGCAACCACGTTCCGGACCCCGTCCTGGCCACCGAACTGCTTCGCGATGAGATGACCCCTGTGCGTCCGGTTCGGACCCCATCCGACGGCCGGATAGCTCGCCTTCTGACCCCTTACCGCAGGGCTAGTCCTCTCCGTTGCGCTCAGAATGGCAACCACGCCTGACGCAACCTCCTCACCACGGAAGGTCGTCGTGGGCCTGGGGTCGATCTCGTTGGGGCCGGCGAAGGTGGTTCTGCAGTCGTTGTCCTCGTCCGGCGGTGTCGGGGGCTCGTCCGGGAGCGGCTTTGGAGGACTGCTGGTATGCGGCCTGTCTTCCGGCGCGACCGGAGTCGGTGGGCGGTGGTCGGCGGGCACCCTGGTGGAGATGCTCGTTGCCACGACTTCGATGGCTTCGTCGAGGGCGGCCACGGTGGTGATCGTGACCGTGCCGGCGACTGCCCATTGCAGGAGCATGGCGTACTCGCCGAGGACGCCGCCTCCACCTCCCCCGCGGGTGCCGCCCTGCGACGGGGCCGGCCGGACACCGGCGAAGGCCCGCGTGGAGCAGGCTCCACCTCGAGGGGCGTGGCGAGGCGGTCAGCGAGCGCGCCTTCGGTGTCGTACACGTAGTCGATGAACTCGCCCCGTCGGGACACGGCCTGCAGGTCTCCGCTGGCGTCCCACTCGTAGGTGATGGTGCCGAGCACGTCGTCGATGATCGCATCTGGCCTGCCGTCCAGGTTCCAGGACAGCTGTGCCTGGCTGCCGTCCGCGCGTTCCACGCGCTCGATCCGGTCATGCTCGTTCCACGTGTAGGAGAGGGTCTCTCCCCCGGTGGTGGAGGTGGCCGCACGTCCGGCACCGTCGTAGGTCCAGGCCTCTTCACCGTCGGGCCCGGTCCGCGTCGTCATGCGGCCCATCTCGTCGTGCGTCATGGTGGTCGTCCCGTCGGGCCCGGTGATGACCTCGAGCTGGCCAAGATCGCCGTAGTCGTAGGTGTACGAGCCGCCCGGGCCCGCCGCTGACTTCACCCTGTCGCGGGCGTCGTAGGTCCAGGTGAACGATCCCTCCGGTCCGCTTTCGGTCAGCAAGTTGCCGCGGTCGTCGTAGGTGCGCTCGA
>JBPPMX010000199.1:0-2432 GCA_051306275.1 Tepidiformaceae bacterium | reverse complement strand
CCGTGAACGGCCAGGTTTGGGTCGCTGTCGAAAACCTCATGCTCGCCTGTCGAGCGAAGGGCCTTGGCGCGACCATCACCACGCTCCACCTCGCCTTCGAAGACGAGATCGACGCCGTCCTCGGCCTCCCTGACGACGCGGCATCCTTCGCCATGATCCCCGTCGGGTACCCGATCGGACGCTTCGGCCCCACCCGCGGTGTCCCGGTCGACACCGTACTGCGGTGGGATTCGTGAACGGGTTCTCAGGATTCCTGATCGCGCGAGCGGCTCCCGCCTCAGTCCATCCACACCCCGCCGCCATCTCGCGGGATGATCGGCAACACGATGCACGACGGCCGCTCCCGGTCGGGGAACACCTCGTTCGTTGACGGGTACGGACACGGCTCCACCTTTGGGAATGTCGCGTTCATCAGGTCGAGCCGGATCCGCTCCCCCTTCCGGAACAGCTGGCTCGTCGCCCACACCTCGATCTCCAGCTTGTAGACCTCGCCGGGCGTGATCGGCCCCGGGTCGCTGTGCGAGGCGCGATGACTTGCTTTCAGCATCCCACCGGTTGTCAGCCACGACTTCCCGTCCGGGTGCACCCGAGTGAGGTGCGCGACCCAGTCCTGGTCGACCGCCGTCCCGGACGCGTACAGCTCCACGGTGATCGGCCCGGTCACCTCCACGTCGTCCTTGAGCACCGGCGTCGTATAGGTCAGAACAAGACCCGGAGCCTCGTCGTGCTGCTGGTCGCTCCCCGGGTTATTCGCCCCGATCGCGAGGCTCCGAAGCCCGATGCTCCCCGGCAGGTCCGGCGAGTGCGGGTCGTAGCTCAGCGCGTCCGGCGGCTCATCGCCCGGCTCGTCGATCGAAAGCGTCCCGTCATTCGGCGATCCCGCCGACCCGCTCTTCTCCTTCCGCCATGGGCCTCGCTCCGGCCCCTCCTCCCCGGGGTTCGCTCCGACGACAAACGTCCGCAGCGGGAACTCGATCGCGTCGTCCTCCAAAACGGGAACCCCCGCCCCGTCATCCAGTGGTCGAACCACGCCGCCACGAGCGCGAGGACCCACGGCTCGGACACCATCCCGTGGATCCACGCGCCCAGCACAAGCACCTGCGGCCCGGCCGCCGGATTGCTCGAAAACCCCGGGTAGTTCTGGATGTTCCCGCGCTCGAACTGGTCATACATCCCCGCGACGTGGATCGTCGGCACGGTTACTCGATCGTACTTGTCGTCGGTCGACTGCTTCCGCCAGTAGTCGTCGAGCGTTTTGTGGCGGTACGAATCGATCAGGAACGAGGTAGCCAGGGGGTTACCCTGCGCCCCTTGCATGCGCCCGATCGTCTGGCGAGCCCGGCTGAGGTGCACATTCTTCCCGCGCAACTGTTTCAGCATCCCCGCCATTGTCGAGGACGGGCTTCGCCCCGTGTTTACCTCGACGATCTGGGCCCAGTACGCCGCGCGTGCCGCATGCCACATCCCGCCCCGCCATCGCCCATCGAGATAGTTGTTCGAGGGGCCCAGCATCATCACCATCGCCGTAAGCCCCTCGGGCTGAGTTGGCGCAAGCAGGTACCCCGCATTCGCCGCGTACGATGTCCCAAACACCCTCACCCGGCCCGTGCACCACGGCTCTTGCGCCGCCCACTCGACCGTGTCATGACCGTCGTCCGTATCGTCCAGGTAGTAGTGGTACTCCCCCTCCGAATGCCCGCTACCGCGGCAGTCCTGCACGAGCACGGCATACCCGCGCTCCACCCACCGGCGCGCACGGTCGATGGACCCCTGGTTCACACCGCCGTCCTTCCCGTAAGGCGTTCGGTTCACCAGCGCCGGAAAAGGCGCCGGCCCCGGAGGCAGATGCACGTCCGTCGCGAGGTGCATCCCATCACGCATTGCGACCTAAACATCCTTCCGCACCGTCATCGTCGCGCCCGGCATAGCGCACCCCTCGGACACCGGACCTCAGCCCGGCTGTCGCCCGCCCGTTGCGGATTCTACGCACCCGATCCCGGCCTCGTCCGCCCCGGAGGTGGTTTCACGGCTCCAGCATCCACCGGCGTGGCGTCCGTCGCGTCGGGATCTTCGAACGCGTGCGCCCTCGGCTGCTCGGCTGGTGGATGCGGCAGAAGCTCGTTCGCGCAGTCGAAGCAAACATCCGAGAGCCCGTAATCATCCGGGAAGTCAAAGGCCTTGCGTTCCCGTCCGCAGCGTTCACATCGCATGCCGGTCACCTCTTTTGTGGCACCCCATAGCATGCGCTGCCCGCCGTGATCGCGAACCGGCCAACCGGGTCAATCCGTGCACCCGTTCGACCCTCGTTCAGGCCCCAGCCCCGTCGCGGCGCTCCATCGAGAAACACGGAACCCGCCATCGCTGGCGGGCTCTCGTTCCTTGTCGCTGTGCGACGGCTGTCCGGAGCTACTCGCCCGGTGCGCGGTATTTCA
>JBPPMX010000198.1:0-5411 GCA_051306275.1 Tepidiformaceae bacterium | reverse complement strand
GTGATGGAAGGGCTTATCCTCAACTTCGTCAACGAGAACGACATCGTCCGCGTCTCGGGCGCGCTCACGATCGCGGAGGACTAGCCTCGCCCATGCTCCTCGCCGCTCGCCTCGCTGCCGGGCCGCTCGCCTTTGTGGGCTTCTTCCTACCCTGGGCAACGGGGACAGGCCCCTTCGCCGCGAACGACTTCAGCGGCTACGCCCTCGTCACCTTCAGCGGCCGCCTCCGTGCCCTGGAACTGGATCCGGGGCCCACGGCCCTCCTCTGGGCGATTCACCTTGCCATCCTCGGCGTTGCCGTCGCCGCCGCCTGGCTCACGATGCTTGCCCCGTTTCACCGGAACCATGCCGTCTACCGCCTGAGTGGTTGGTACGTCGCCACACTACTGGCGGTCGCGCTGGCAATCGGACTCACGCGAGACGGCATAGTTGTCCCGCCACTCGGCCTGGCACTCTGGATTGCTGGCGCCGCGCTCTTCACTGCGGCCCAGGCGATACCCGCCGCTGCGCGACGGGTCAGGCGCGGACCTGTCTCCCGCTCGCTCTTAGAGAGCGCTGAACTTCGCCCGAACCTCGGCCAGGAGCCCCGGTGACTCCGCGAACGTCGCTCGCGCGACCATGACCAGCGGGTCCGCCGAACTCGCCACGGCGATCGGTAGGTAGGCCTCGCCCACAATCCGCGCGAGCGTCCTGCGGATCTCCGGCGAATCCTCCACGCCCAGCTGGCCCGTCAGGTACTCCATCGCCGCATCGTTCACCAGCACCGCAAACTCGCGCGCATGCTTCCCGGGAAAGCGTACAGCGAAGTTCGCCTGCGTCGCTGCCCACAACTCCGGCGCGACACCCGCGTCTTCATAGGCGATCTGAATGTCACTGTCCGGGGCGATAGCCATCACGAGTTCTCCTGCGGGGTAGCGATCTTCAGCGTCTCGCCGGGGTCACGGAGCAGCTGGCGCCGGGCCTGGACTCGCGTCTGCAGCCCCCAGATGCTGATAAACCCGACCGCCGCCGACTGGTCGAACGTGTCGCCGCGATCATAGGTGGCAAGCGATCGGTCGTACAACGACGCATCAGCCTTCCGACCCACGACGGTCGCCTGCCCCCGCTGGAGCCGCACCCGGATCGTCCCATCGACGTGCCGCTGTGTGCTCGCGACGTACGCTGCGATGTCCTGGTGGTGGGCGCTGAACCAGAGGCCGTTGTAAATGAGCTCGGCATACTCCGTCGCAAGCCACTTCTTCAGCTTGATCTGCTGCTTCGAAAGCGTCATCGCCTCGAGTGCGCGGTGGGCCGTGTGAAGGATTACCGCCGCAGGAGACTCGTAGATCTCGCGGCTCTTGATCCCCACCAGCCGGTCTTCGATGTGGTCGATCCGCCCGACGCCATGCAGCCCGCCGAGGTCGTTCAGGCGCTCCACCATTGGCAGCGGCGCGATCTCCTCGCCATCGAGAAGCACCGGCATCCCATGCCTGAACGTGATCTCGATGTATGCGGGCTCGGCCGGTGCCTCCTCGGGGGAGCGCGTCCACTCGTATGCCGCTGCTGGCGGCTCCTGCCACGGGTCTTCGAGCACCCCCGCTTCCGCGCTCCGTCCCCACACATTCTCATCGATGCTGAACGGCCCCTTGGCCGCCCAGGGGATATCGACCCCGTGCTCTTTCAGGTACTCCATCTGCATCTCGCGTGCCATGGCGTTTTCCCGTGTCGGCGCCACGATTTCGAGCGAAGGGTCGAGCGTCTGGACCCCGACGTCGAACCGCACCTGGTCGTTGCCCTTACCCGTGCAGCCGTGCGCGACCGCGGTCGCGCCTTCTTCGTGCGCCACATCCACCAGCAGCTTCGCCATCAATGGTCGCGCAAGCGCTGTCGCGAGCGGATAGACATCCTGGTACATCGCTCCCGCTGCCAGCGCCGGGAAGGCGAAGTAGCGGATGAAGTCTTCCTTCGCATCGATGACGCGGACCTTCAGCGCACCAGCAGCCATCCCGCGTGACTCGACGACGGGTTGCTCCTTGCTCTTCCCAACGTCGATGTTCAGGGCGATAACGTCGTAGCCCTGCTCCTTCGTGAGCCAGGTGATTGCGGTCGTCGTATCAAGACCGCCCGAATAGGCGAGGACAAGCTTTGGCACGGGCGACTTCCATTCTGTAATTCGCCCTGAGTATCCCCCGGGACGCCGAACCGGGGAATCGCTAGCCGAGTTCCTTCTTCGCGCCGGCGACCCCATTCCGCCACGACGCCAGCACCGACACCAGCGTGAACACGGCCAGGGCAGCGAGAACTATGGCTCCGAGTCCCGACGGTATGTTCCCGGTGATCGCGAACGGCAAGAACGCCAGCCCGACCGAGACAACCGCGACCCCACAGAGCACCATCACGGGTGAGCCAGCGCGATGGACGGCATACCACACCTCAGGGCTGCTCATCGTGTACTGCGTCCGAATCCCGGCGAAGTGGTTCGGTGGCAGCTTCCCGACGAGACCCAGGATCCCTATCGTCAGGAGCACCCCGCCCCCGATGGTGACCGCGAGAAAGCCCACCCACATCTGCGCTATGCCTTCGAGGTGACCGCGACGATCGCCTCTTCGAGGATGTCGCAGGCGCGGTCCAATTCGTCGTCGCTGACCGTGAGCGGCGGCATCAGACGCACAGCGTTCGGACGCACGTTATTCGCGAGCAGACCGCGTTCCCGGCACGCCGCAACGACGTCAGCCGAGATGTCGGCGTTCAGCCCCACAGCGATCAGGAGCCCCCGGCCCCGCACTTCCGTCACCGCTGGCAACCGGTCCTCCATCGACCGTAGCCGCGCCGTCAGGTGCTCGGACGCGGCCTTTGCGCGGTCCGGCAATCCCTCCGAGATGATGAAGCGCATCGTCGCAAGTCCAGCGGCAGTCGCCAGCGGGTTCGCCCCGAACGTCGTCCCGTGGTCGCCCGGCACAAGGTGCTTCGCGTACTCGTTCTTCGCGAGGACTGCGCCGATCGGGACACCGCCCGCCATCCCCTTCGCGATGCACATGATGTCCGGCTCCATGCCTTCCTGTTCGTACGCCCAGAGTGTCCCGGTCCGCCCGTTCCCGGTCTGGATCTCGTCGAGGATCAGCAGCACGTTGTTCGCGTCACACCACTCGCGGATCCCCGTCAGATAGCCCGGGCCGGGCATGTTCACCCCGCCCTCGCCCTGGATCGGCTCGATGAGCACGGCTGCGGTCTTTGGCGTGGTCGCCGCCCTGATCGCGTCGAGGTCATTCCACGGCACGTGCAGGAAGCCCGGCAGCCCCGGCTCGAACGGCTCCCGATAACGGGCTGTGCCGGTCGCCGCGAGCGCGCCCAGCGTCCGCCCGTGAAAACCGTCCTGCGTCGAGATGATCTCGAAGGCACCGTTCTTCGTGTCGTGGCCCCAACGCCGGGCAACCTTGATCGCGCCTTCGATAGCCTCAGCGCCCGAGTTGCAGAACAGCACCCGGTCAAACGCCGAGTTCTCAACCAGCAGCTTGGCGAGCTCGATCATCGGCGTTGTGTAGTACAGGTTCGAGGTGTGGATGAGTGTCTTCGCCTGCGCGGCGAGCGCGTCCGAAACGACCGGGTGGGCATGCCCCAGCACGTTCACTGCGAGGCCCCCAACGAAGTCGAGGTACTCTTTGCCATCGACGTCCCACGCACGCGTCCCTTCGCCACGAGCCAGCACGATCGGCTGCCTCCCGTAGTTCTGAAACAGGTACTCGTGTTCGGCGGCAATCCAGTCTGGCAAGGCAAATCCCCGGCGGCGTGCTAATTCCCCGCGCATTCGCCCGGGGCGGCCAACTCTACCATGCCCTCAGGGCTAGCTGAACGGAGCCCGGCCGCTCAGGATCGCATGCGTCCCCGCCGTGGCGTCGGACTCATCCCGCGCCCACGTCGCATCCTGCAGCTCCCAGCCCTGTCGCCCGTCGCCGAGCTGGATCTCCAGCATCTCCTCGAGCCGTACCTTCAGGTCCGCCTGCCGGACCGGGGTGAGAACCTCGATACGCTCGTCAAGGTTTCGCTTCATCAGGTCCGCGCTCCCGATGAAGTACTCGGGGTCGCCCTCGTTCTCGAACCGGTAGACGCGTGAGTGCTCGAGGAAGCGGCCGATCACGCTTACCACCCGCACGTTCTCGCTCAAACCCGGCACCCCTGCCCGCAACCGGCAGATCCCACGGATGATCAGGTCGACCTGCACACCCGCCTGCGATGCCTCGTACAGCATCCGTGTAAACTCGCGGTCTTCGAGCGCGTTCAGCTTGAACACCACCCGCGCACGCTTCCCGGCTCGCGCAGCTTCGATCTCACGTTGCAGTCGCCACTGCAGCTCCGAACGAAGGTTCGACGGCGCAACAAGAAGGTGCCGCGAATCAACATTCTGCGAATACCCGGTGAGCGAGTTGAAGATCTTCACGAGGTCGGAGCAGATCCCCGGGTCGGCCGTGAACAATCCCAGGTCCGTGTACACCCGCGCCGTGCGCGAGTTGTAGTTGCCCGTCCCGACGTGCGCATAGGTCGTCACGCCCCCGACCTCCTCACGCACCACCAGCGAGATCTTGCTGTGGATCTTCAGCGCCGGCGACCCGTAGGCCACATGCACGCCCGCGTTCTCCAACTTCCGTGCCCAGTCGATGTTGTTCGCCTCGTCGAAGCGGGCCGTGAGCTCCACAAGCACCGCGACCTGCTTCCCCCGCCCCGCCGCCTCGATCAGCGACATCAGGATGGGCGAATCGGGCGATGTGCGATACATCGTCTGCTTGATCGCGAGCACCGCCGGGTCATCGGCTGCCTCGTCCACGAACCGCGCCACCGTCGCGTCGAACGACTCATACGGATGGTGCACCAGGATGTCCCGCTCCTTGATCGCCGCGAAAAGCGACGGCCCGTCGTTCGTGATCGCGAATGCGCTCGGGATCGCCGGCGTCGACGGTTCCTCCCGCAACTCTTTGATCTCGAGTGCCGCGAGCTGCATAAGGTCGGCCATTCCCAGCACGCCGCTCGCGCGGTAAACATCGCGCTCGCTAATCGCGAGCTCATCCAGCAGAAGGTCCAGCCGCTCGGAAGAAAGCCCGGGACTGATTTCAAGGTGGACGGCTTCAGCCAGTCGCCGCCGCCGAAGTTCGTTCTCGATCAGTTCAAGCAGGTCGTCCGCCTCTTCGCCCGGGGTCCCCGTGTCAGCGCTCCGGATCACACGGATGAGCTCCCAGCGCATCGTCTCCATACCAGGGAAGAGCGTGTCCGCATGGGCGGCAATCACATCCTCCAGTGGTACGAACCGGAGTTCGCCCGCATCGATGAACCGCGGGCGGTTTTGCGGGACCTTAATCCGCGCGAACCGCTCCTGCCCCGTGCGCGGGTTCCGGATGTCCATCGCGAGTGAGAGACTCCCGCTGGAGATGAACGGGAAGGGG
>JBPPMX010000197.1:0-15071 GCA_051306275.1 Tepidiformaceae bacterium | reverse complement strand
CGATGTTCTCCCCGACCGCCCCGCCCGGGTACCCGCAATCCGCCGCCCGCTCGTGGGGGTCCCGCCCCAGCGAATCGACGTGTCCGAACGGGGCGCCGCCCGCGAGGTCGTTCGCCTTCCACGCCGCCGTCCGCGTTAGCGTGTCCGAGATCGCGACAGGCCCGAGCCCATAGGCGGCTCGCTCAGCGTTGATCAGCCCGATCGCAGCGAGTTCGTCCGCGCTCAGCGCGATGTCCCCGGCGCCAACCTCACATGTCCCTACCGCTCGCGACTCGGATGCCTCCGCGCTGAATGCCATCGCCCCCACGACCACCAGGGTTGCCGCAGCTCGCCTGCGCCAATTCGAAATCAGCATCGTCCCATCCCGTCACTCCGCCCGCCGCACCTGACCGTAGAGCCGAGTGCGGTAGAGAACAGGCTGAAATCCCGCACTCCACCTGAATTTGCAGACGCTTTACCGCCACCTGTCCGTCGCCTGTCTTTCGCGCAAAGATGGGGGCGTGAGCCCTCGAAACCTCCTCTCACGCGCGCGGCAGCTTCTTCTCGGGGACAATGCCGCAACGATGGCTGCCCGAACGCGCAAACCCCCGACCCGCATCTTCATCACCCGCCACGGTCAGACCGTCACGAACGTCGAGGGCCGCTTCTGCGGGCACGCCGAAACGACGCTGACCGACCTCGGCCGCGAACAGGCTCGCGCCCTCGGAGAACGGCTGGCGTCCATCACGTTCGGCGCCGTCTACACGAGCGACTATTCCCGCGCGATCGAGACGGCCGCCATCGTCCTCGGTGACCGCGGCCCCGCCACCATCCCCGAGCCCGCCTTCCGTGAGCTGCACTACGGCGAATGGGAGCTTGAGAAGGGCGGAGTCGTTGCCCGTCGCTGGCCCGAGCAATATCGCCTCATGCGCAGCAGGGACCCGGCCTGGCGCCCTCCCGGCGGCGAGAACGTCGCCGAAGTACGCGCACGAACATTCGCCGCACTCCAGCGGGTCATCCGCCGCCACCGGAACCAGGACGTCCTCATCGTCACCCATGGCACGGCGATCAACTGCATGATCGGCGAAGTCCTCGGCAGCTCCATCCCCGCGACCTTCAACTTCGAAGTCAACAACTGCGCGCTCTCCGAACTCGCCGTCCATGCCTCGAAGCCCGTCGTCGTCCGTCTCAACGACACGGCCCACCTCGAACGCCTCAGCCTCCCCAGGACCGAGTAGCCGCGCCGGGACTGTCCACTCGATTCATCCCCGGGTACCCTCCGCATCGTGATCCCCGTCGGCGACAGTCCACAATCGCGAACTATCCCCTGGATCACGTGGTCCCTCATCCTCGCGAACATCTTCGTCTTCGTGTGGATGCTCACGCTCGATAACACCGTCCCCGCTTCCAATGCGACGGCCACTGCGGACTTTGCCGAACAGACCAGCGGTGTCTGCTATGGATTCCGGACGCTCCCAACAGAACTCGACCGCGCCTTCTGTCAGTTCGGATTCCAGCCCGACGAGTTCTTCGACACCGTGGCCGGCGATACCGGGACGACCGAGGTCGACACCGTGATGGTCCTGCTGACTGTCGTCGCGAGCGCATTCGTGCACGGCGGATGGCTGCACATCATTGGCAACATGCTCTTCCTCTGGGTCTTCGGCGATAACGTCGAGGACCGCTTCGGCCATCTGCGTTTCCTCGTCTTCTACCTCGCCTCCGCGGTCGCGGCCACGCTTGCTCAGGGATTCATGGACCCATCGAGTGCGATACCCGTGGTTGGGGCGAGTGGCGCGGTCGCTGGCGTCCTCGGGGCGTACCTGCTCTTCTATCCGAGGGCGACCGTCCGCGTTGTCATCCCGTTTTTCATCCTCATCTTCATCCCGATACCTATTCCTGCGGTCATCATGATCGGCATCTGGTTCGCCCAGAACCTCTTCGCCGGCGTCGCATCCCTGGGCCCCGAAACGTCGGCCGAATCGGGCGTCGCGTTCTTCGCGCACATCGGCGGATTCCTCTTCGGAGTTCTCATCGCGTTTCTCCGCAACCTGGTCCCGCGCCACGCTCCCCGGTTTCCCTAGACCTATACTCCTTCCAGGATCCCCGGCCCGCCCGTCGAAAGGCCGCTATCGACTGTGGAAGCACCCGCCGATTCCACCCTGCTCGCAAACGCGAAGTCCGGTGACGCGCAGGCCTTCGCGGCTCTCCTTTCCCGCCACCTCCCGGCTGCCTACGACTTCGCCTTCCATACCGCCGGCGAGACCATAGCCCGCGACGCGATCATCGAGGCTTGCTCCCGGGCCGCCCTCGCTCTCCGCCCACTCGCCGATGCCGACCGCGCACACTCTTGGCTGCTCGGCCTCACCCATGCCGCGCTCATACCCCGCATCGGCTCCGTCGCCCCGTCGCCCCCCGCGCCGACCGCACGGCACTACGCCATCCTTGACCTCCATTTCCGCCAGGGCCTCGACGCCCGCGATCTCGCGGCGTCGCTGGGTATATCCGAGAGCTCTGCCACGATCACTCTTGAACGGGTTATCGCTCTCGCCGGCGACCCCGCCCCTGTCCTTCGCGCGATACCGGCGGTGCCGCTCCCGCCCGGTCTGCTTGAGGGCGCCACCGCAGCCGCGCTCGCCCGGTGGCCCGTCCTCGATTCGATCGACCCTCGTGTTCAACCCCTTCCACTTCCCGGTGCCTCCGTCCAGGTCGGATCAGGACGCGGTCGCCGCGTTTTCATTGCGATCCCGCTCCTCCTTGTCACCGCGCTCGCGACTGCGGTCGGGGGGCTCCTTCTCCTCCCAGCCAGCCCGCTCGCGATCACAGGGGATTCCAGCACCGCCCCTGCGGCCGTCGCCTCCAGCGAGGACGCCAGTGCGACGCCCCGCCCGCCGCTGCCACAGCCATCCACCACGGTGGTGGCAGCGAGTCCAACCCGTGCTCCTTCGCCTACCTCGCACCCCGCCAGCCCGAGCGCCACATCCGTCCCCGTGGGAGTCCCGTCCTCCGTTCCACCTGCCGTGTCCGCCACCGGTATCGCCTCCGCGTCTGTGGCGCCGACGGACGTCCCGCCCCCGTCGAGTTCACCCACCGGGCCGACGCTCACACCAACGATCTGCCCACCGGCCCTCTCTCCAAGCGTCGGGACGCTCCCTATCGTTTTCGCACCGTCCTCCGCTTCCACCGCGGCCAACACCATCCGCATTCAGAACAACGGCTGCTCGGCGGGCAGCTTCACCGCGTCGATCGACCTCGGCGCCACATATCTCGCACTCGGACCCGCTTCAGCGACCGTCCCTGCGTTCGGCTTCGTGGACCTCACACTGACCGCTAGCGGCGCCGACTTCCCGTTTCCGTTCGAAGGCACCGTTGGCGGTCGCGTTCGAATCAGCACGCCCGCCGGCCAGTCCTTCGTGAACCTCACCGTGACGCGCGTCGGGTCGCCCCCGTCCGTCGTCGCGGCAAGCGTTTGCACTCGCGAACTCGAAACTGGCGTCGCCCACGAATTCACGGTGCTCGCGAACGACGACTTTGCCCTCGCATCCGTCACAGTGACGTATGTCTCCGGCGGTGCCGCCGCTGCATCGCTCTCGGAATCGGGCGGTCAATGGGTCGCGACTGTCGTCCTGCCATCCCTTGGTACCAGCTTTGCTGTTCAGGCTCGGGATGCCGGCGGCCTCACCAGCAACCCCTTTGTTTTCACCGCGACCACCTGCGGCTGACCCGGAGGATCGCCTCCTTCACCTCCCGGTCACATGCCACCGCTACACTGGAGGTAGTGAAGCGCCACACGAAGATCGTATGCACCATCGGCCCAGCCTCGGCGAACCCCGGCACGCTCCGCGCCATGATCCGCGCCGGCATGGATGTCGCGCGCCTGAACACCAGTCACGGCACCATCGATGACCATATTCGCATGGTCGATCTCGTCCGCGAAGCGGCGAGGGAAGAGGGCCAGGTCGTCGGCGTTCTCATGGATCTCGGCGGTCCGAAGATCCGCACCGGCAAGGTCGAGGGTGGGCCAGTGGTCCTCGAGGCCGGCCAGGCAGTCCGCCTGACCAGCCAGCCAACGCCGGTCACCCGCGACCTGATCTCCGTTGCCTATCCCGAACTCGCCGCCGATGTCCGCCCCGGCGACCACATTCTGCTCGACGATGGCCGGCTTGAACTCCAGGCAACGGGAATCTCCGGCGACGGCGTCGATTGCCGCGTCATCCAGGGGGGCCTTCTCACCTCGTCGAAGGGAGTCAATTTCCCGTATTCGAACCTCTCCACCAATCCTGTCACCGCGCGCGACCGCGATGCGATCGCCGCTGGCGCCTCCTGCGGGGTGGACTTTTTCGCGCTCAGCTTCGTCCGCCACGGTGACGATATCGTCCACGCTCGATCCCTCATTGCCGCCGCCGGGGCGGAGACTCCGGTTATCGCGAAGATCGAACGCCGTCAGGCCGTCGCGAGCCTCGAAGGGATCCTTGCCGAGGCTGACGGCGTCATGGTTGCCCGCGGCGACCTCGGCGTGGAGATCTCCCCCGAGGAAGTCCCTGTCCTCCAGCGGAGCATCATTCGCGCCGCCGCCCGGCACATGATCCCGGTCATTACTGCCACGCAGATGCTCGAATCGATGGTCGACTCCCCCCGGCCCACCCGCGCCGAAGCAAGCGACGTTGCGAACGCCGTCTGGGACTATTCCGATGCCGTCATGCTCAGCCAGGAGACCGCCATCGGTCGCTTCCCCGTCGAGACGGTCGCGATGATGGATCGCATCATCCGCACGGCTGAATCCGCGGGCCAGACGGCCGATCAGCTCGAGTTCGTCGCCGCGATCGACGATCACGCCCAGATCATTGCCCTCGCTGCCCGCCGCATCGTCGAATCGGACACGAATATCCGGGCGATCGTTTGCTTCACGCGCAGCGGCTACACGGCGTTCCTCGCCAGTAAGCTTCGCCTCAGCGTCCCGATCATCTCCATCACCCCGAGCGACTCGACCGCTCGCCGGTTAGCACTTGCCCGCTCAGTCATCCCTCGATCGACCACAAACAGCGATAGCCTCGAAGGAATCTTCTCAAGCGTCGATTCCGTCTTGCTGAATGCAGGTGATGCGCTCTATGGCGACGAGGTGGTGGTCCTCGCAGGCTTCCCCGTGAACTCCGCGGGCACCACGAACTTCCTCAAGCTCCACCGTGTCGGAGAAGGCTCGATCTCCTGATGCCCGGGACAGTTGTCGTCGCGAACGCAAGTGATGCCATCGAAGCCGCGATCTGGAAAGATGCGCTCGCCGATGCGGGCATCCCCGCCGCCACCTTCGAACGTGGGCCCGGTGCGGCGTTGGGTGGAGCGAGTGGTGGCGGCATAAGCGCCTATCCGGTCGTTGTCTCCCGCGACGATCTCGCGCGTGCCCGGAACGTCATCGCCGATGTAGCCGGCGGTTCCGCGATCGCCCCTGTACCCGATGACGCGGCAGCCGCTGCGCGCCGCTCGCGGATTCTCCGCATGGCCGGGCTCGCCATCGCGCTGTTCCTCGCCGGTGGCCTTATCGTCCGCGCCGTGGGCGCTTAGATCGCCCGTTCGATCCGCTGGCGGCTGCCCTGCCGGATGGGTGGCGCCTTCTCGGCCTCACGGAGGACATCCGTCGCATAGAGCGATTCCATGTCGTATGCGGCCGCCCGGATCCCCAACGTGACCGGGTATCGCTGCCGCCGGTGCTCGACCTCAACTTCAGCCGGGACCCTGTTGTAGTACTTGTAGCTCTGCTCCAGGGTGCATTCGTTCAACAGGATGCCGAAGTCGGCTCCGCCCAGGTAAGCAACGAAGTCTGACTTTCGTGTGACCTGCTGCACCGTCGCACCCGCCGCGCCGAGTACACGCGCCGCGAACTCCTCGCCCCGTCGCTCCTTCATGTGCTCGTATCCATCCACCGATACCACCACCACCACAAACGGCTTCCCCGTCTCGCGGCTGCGGGGCATCTCCCGTCGCAGCTCTGCGAGCAGGTAGTTCCGGTTCGGTAGGCCCGCGACGTCGCTGATGTAGACCGACCCGTGCATTCGGTTTCGCAGCCGCCGCCATGCTCGGGCCCCGGACCACCGCACGACCAGCACCTGGCTGTACACGGCGGCGAAGAGCGCCACAAAGATGGCGAGCGCCGCCGATGTCTCCGGGGATTGCTCTTCCGCTGCGAACCGGCCGAAGTAGACCAGCGTTGCGATCCAGAGCACCAGCGTGGCCAGGCCGAGCAACCGCCGGTACCACGCGACCCGGTGGGCTGGCGTATCAGCTTCGAACAGAGGGACACCGAGTGCCATTTCGCACACTCCTCCCCCTTACTTTCGGCACCTGGGGGCGCCCGCCTTAGGGCCGATCCCTACACCGGCAGCGACATCGCCTCGAAGATGAACTCCCCGCGCGCATCGCCGAAGTACTGCGCTGCCGTCGTCGCCATACCGCTCGTGCCCGGCTGGCTCCCATCGGCGGGGTCTCCCATGCCGCAGCGCAGCTTGAACCCGATCGCGCCTTCCGGCACCGCGAACGTGTGCGCCGCCCCGCCAGGCCCCTCGTAGAAGAAGTCGCCCTCCTGCCCATCCGTCGCCACCACCCACGCCGCCAGCCATTCGTATCGCTTCTCCTGCGGCAGATCGTCCTGCCCCCACCGAATGGTCAATGTCGTCACGCGCTCTGCCATCTCGCTGCTCCTGCCAGTACTTGGCGGTAGGATATACCCGGCGGCGATGTCAGCCTCAAGTCGCAGGCCTCCTGCTACCCTTCTCCTATGCCTGATCCCCACATTCTCCAGATCAATCTCTCGCACGGCGGCGTTCCAAAGCTGCCCGTGCTAGAAGCGAACGTGACAGAACTTGGCATCGAAGGCGACACCCACAGCGATCGTCGCAACCACGGCGGCCCCGAGCGCGCCGTTTGCCTGTTCGCAAACGAGCGGATCGAAGCCCTGCGGGCCGAAGGCCACCCCATCTCCCCCGGCTCGACCGGCGAGAACATCACAACGGCCGGGCTCGACTGGTCACTCGTCGTCCCGGGCGCGCGTCTGCGCCTCGGCCCGGACCTCCTCATCGAGGTCACTCGCTACACGACTCCCTGCACCACCATCCAGCGGTCGTTCGTGGGGAACAACTTCGCCCGCATCCTGAACGACCAGCATCCCGGCGATAGCCGCGTTTACGCTCGCATCCTCACCCCCGGCGCTATCCGCCCCGGCGACCCTATCGAACTCATGACCGGCTGAGACCTATTCGCCCCGCCCGCTGAACCCGCTACCCTCCTCCAATGCGAGCCCTCATCTTCGCGCACGGAGATCTCCCCTCACGGGCGCTGGTCGAGTCCCTCCGTGCCGGCGCCAGCCTCCTCGTCGCGGCTGATGGCGGCGCCAACCGCGCTCTCGATTACGGGATCACCGTCGATGTCGCGATCGGGGACCTGGACTCCGTCAGCGCTGCCGTCCGCGCTGCCCTCCCCGCATCCACCTTTCACCTCGACGCCGACCCCGATCGCACGGACCTCCAGAAAGCTATCGACTTCTGCCTCGAACACGGCGCAACGGAGATAGACATCGTCGCCGCCGGTGGTGGACGCGCCGATCACGCGCTCGCCAACCTCTCCGTCCTTCCGCTCTATCGCGGCCGCGCCCGCCTCACCATCCACGATGACCTCTTCGCCACCTCCCTCGTCGACGGCGTCGCGACCATCACCGCACCCCTCGGGACCGTCGTCTCCCTCATCGCGATTGGGGAGTGCACCGGCGTGACCACCTCCGGCCTGCGATGGGACCTGCTGTCTGCGATCCTCCCGTTCAGCCCGCTCGGCATCCACAACGAAGTCGTCACCTCACCCGCGACCGTCAGCGTCGAGTCGGGCGACCTGTTCCTGTTCGAAGGCCGCTGGGTCGAAAAGCACGGGTAAACTCCCGCGCATCTCCTGGTCGCCCCCCGTCACCTCCGGGGTCGGGGGCACCATTCCCCTCACGAGACGGCGCCGTTACCCGCGCCGGCCAAGACCGAATCAGGAGATAGCCATGAAAGTGTTCCGTTCTCACCGCATCCTCGCTGCCGTTTGTGCCGGCGTACTCGCCGTCGGGCTCGTTGGCGGCGCCGCCCTCGCACAGGAAGGCGGCCGCGGCCCCGGTGCCAGCGAAGACGCCGCCCACGCCCATCCGCACGCCGGCCTCCGGGGCATCGTTGCCGCCTCCGGCCTCGACCTCGCAACCTTCCGCGCGGGTTTCGCGGAAGGCAAGACCATCAACGAGATCCTCGAAGAGAACGGCGTCGACCCGGCGACCGTGAAGGCCGCGGTCCTCGCCATCCTCGACACCAAGCTCGATCAGGCGGTCGCCAACGGCCGAATCGACCAGCCCAAAGCCGACGAAATCTACGCGAATGCCGCCGCCGCACTCGACCGCATCATGGCCGCAGACCCGGAAGACCTCCCGCACGGTGGGCAGGGTGGCCGCCACCTCCATCGCCTTGAGACCACCGCCGAAGTCATCGGCATCGAGCTCGACGAGCTTGCCGAAAGCCTTCGTGCCGGGGAGACCCCCGCCGCTCTCGCCGAAGCGAACGGCGTCGACCCGCAGGCCGTGATCGACGCCCTCGCATTCGAGGCCAACGCGAAGATCGACGAGGTCGCAGCCGAGCGCGGTCTTACCGAAGAGCAAGTTACGGACCTCAAGGCGCGCGCCCTCGAACGCATCACGCGCTGGGTGAACGAAGGCCGCCCGGACGGCGCTCCCGCCGGTGACGGACTCCGCGGACGCCTCCGGGACCGCCTCGGCGGATCCTGATCGCCAACGTTTGCCCTTTACGAGAGGCCCCGGCGAAAAGTCCGGGGCCTCTTCGCATGCCACGTTGCGGAGCCAGCAGGCTAACCGCTCGCCTTCAATCCGCTGTACCCTAGGCGCTCCATCGTTCAAACCCCGGAGCCAACCTCATGTCCGAACTCGGCCGTCTCCTCACCGCCATGGTCACGCCCTACACCCCCACGGGTGAGGTCGACTACGCGAACGCCCGCCGCCTCGCGCGCCATCTCGTCGACTCCGGCAACGATGGCGTTGTCGTCACCGGCACGACCGGCGAATCGCCGCTCCTCAGCGACGACGAGAAGGCCCGGCTCTGGCGTGAAGTGAAGGAAGAGCTCGGCCCCGACTACACCGTCGTCGCCGGCTCCGGCACGAACGATACCCACCACTCGATCGCCCTCACAACCCTTGCTGAGGAGGCTGGCGCCGACGCCGTCCTGACGGTCGTCCCCTACTACCTCAAGCCGCCGCAGGAGGGCATCTACCAGCACTTCCGCGCCATTGCCGAAAGCACTCGCCTCCCGGTCATCCTCTACAACGTCCCCGGTCGCGTGGGCACGAACATGACCGTCGAGACCGTCATCCGCCTTGCCGGGATCCCGAATATCGTCGGAAACAAGGAAGCGAACGGAGACCTCGCCAGCAGCGCCTACGTCATGGAAGGTGCGCCCGGATTCAAAATCTGGAGCGGCAACGACAACGACAACTTCCACCTCTGGTGCATGGGCGCATGGGGCGCCATCAGCGTCACCAGCCACATCGTTGCCCGCCAGCAAAAGGCCATGCTTCGCGAGATCCAGAAGGGCGACCTCTTCGAAGCCGCCGAAATCCACCGCCGCCTCGTCGCAGTCACTGATGCCTGCTTCCTCAACGGCAGCCCCAGCACCATCCGCTACGTGCTCCGTCAGCTCGGCTTCGAAATCGGCGCCCCGCGCCTCCCCGTCGTCGAACCGTCCGATGCCATCGGCGCGAAGGTCATGGCCGAACTCGCCAAGCACAAGCTCGACATCCCCACCCCCGCCCGCTGATGTCCGGATGACAGCTCCGGAGCGGATCGACTGGGAGATGGTCTGGAGCGGCGAAGGCGAAATTGACGCCACCGTCATCGCCGGCTCCCTCCAGCAGGACGGCTACAACGCCGTCCCGCGCGGCCTCAACATCAATCGGATCGCGATGTCCCCAGTGGGCCTCCAGCAGACCTGGGTCGTCCTCGTCCCCGCCGGCGAAGCCCCTTCCGCCCGCGAACTCCTCGCCGCCCGCCATGAACCCGGCGTCGCCGAAGCCCCCCTGCCCCACTCCGCCTCGGTCCAGCTCGTTCCCCTCATGCTCCTCGCGGCCGGCATCATCGCCCTGACAGCCTTCGCCCTCCTCCGCTAAACGGCAGGCAGGGGCGGGCTGTCACCTGTCACCTCTAACCCATCAGCTACTAACCCATGCCGAGTTCGTGCAGCCGGTCATCGTCTATCCCGAAGTGGTGCGCCAGCTCGTGCAGCACCGTCACGCGCACCTGCTCGCGCACCTCTTCGTCCGTTTCGCAGATGCTCTCGATGGGCTCCTGGTAGATGCTGATCTTGTCCGGCAGTACGAGGTTGTAGTACTCACCCCGCTTCGTCAGTGGCACTCCGTGGTACAGCCCCAGCAATGTCCGCCTGGGCCCGATTCCCGCCACCTTCCGGTCACGCGCGGTCGGCCGCGTCTCGATCACGATGTCTACGTTGGAGACGCGCTCAAGCAGTTCCGGCGGCAGCGTCGCCACCGCTTCCCGTACCAGTTGCCGGAAGTGTGCCCGTTCCAGTGGTCCTCCGCCGCCCTACCGCAGGCGCGCTGAGGCACTCCAGAGCGTCCGGAACCCCTCGCCCTGCACCGCATCCATCTGCCGCGCCCGTTCCAGCGCTACCAGCTCCTCGAACGCGATCGCGGCCCGGCGCACGGCGTCCGGGTGGCCGCTCTCGCTCACACGCTCAAGCACCGCGTCCCTCACCCCGCTCGACTCCAGGGACGACGCGAACTTCGGCCAGAAGATCGAGATAATCCGCGGCGGATCGTCGAATCGCGGGCGCATCTTTCGTAGCGACGCGTACCGCTCCTGCACCGAACGCACACGCGGCACGACCTTCACCAGCGGCCCATCGACATCCGACGTCCGGAAGTCCAGCAGTAGCCGCTCACCCAGTACCACGAACCGGACTGAAACCACCTCCGCCGTCTGTAACGTCGAGAGAATCTCGTCGAGGTCCGCGCTGTAGTCGTTATCCATGTCCGCGCCGGAGGGTAACACCCTCGCTTATGTTCGTCACCAGCGCCTGCCCGCGACTCGTCACTCGTCTCAACGCCCGCTACACTCTCGCCCATGGCCGTCCGAAATCCAGCCCGCGCCCGTATACGCCTCCAGGCCCAGGTCGATCGCATCGCCTGGCTTCGTGGCACCGGCCCGAACCCGTTCGAGTACAACCAGTGGGACGATCGCACCACCGAGATCCTCGAAGCCCTCTTCGGCGAAGGCTCGGTGGAGCTAGACCGCTACCTTGAAGCCTCCGGTACCCGTGGGCGTCTCCCGGGCGTCCGGGGACAGGCTGAGAACATGACGCTCAACATCCACGGCCCCTGGGGCATCCACGCCCGCCTCCAGCGCGCCGAAGTCGCCCTCAACTCGATCATCGCCGCCCTGCCCGGCGAATCCTGACCGAGCTGGCACCGTTGTCTGGGCCGCTCCGTTTTCGGACGCGTGTTGGCCCCACTCCCACGCCCCGCGTACGCTACCCACAATGACCGCTCCCGCTACGCCTCCTCGCGTCGATGTCGTCATCCCCTGCTATAACGAAGCGGGCGTCATTCGCCAGAGCGTCGAGACTACCCTCGCCTTCTTCGCCACCCGCCCCGAGTTCGAGTGGCGCATCGTTATCGCCGACAACGGTCCGTCGAATGACGGCACCCCGGAGATCGCATCCGCCCTCGAAGCCGAGAACCCCGGCAAGGTCAAAGCGCTCCTGCTCGACGTTAAAGGCCGAGGCCTCGCCCTACGCGAAGCATGGCTCACCACCGATGCCGATGTCGTCGCCTACATGGACGCCGACCTGAGCACGGACATTCGCCATCTCCCCAAGCTCGTCTCGATGATCACCGAGCACGGCTGCGATGTGGCCAGCGGCACGCGCCTTTCGAAGCATTCGAAGACCACCCGCTCCCTCAAGCGCGAGATCACCTCACGCGGCTACGTCGCGCTCATCCGGCTCACGTTCCCCCGCCTGCGCATTACCGATGCCCAATGCGGCTTCAAAGCGCTCAGCCGTCGCACCGTCGAAGACATCGTCCCTCTTATCGAGAACCGCATGTGGTTCTTCGATACGGAACTCCTCGTCCTCGCCCATCGCCGCGGCTTCCGCATCTGTGAGCTCCCGGTCCGCTGGATCGAAGACCCCGACACAAAGGTGAATATCTTCAAGACCGCGACCGAAGACATTCGCGGCCTGATCCGCATGCGTTTCCGCCGCCTTTAGCCCCCGAAACGTAACGCCCCCGCCGATTGCCGTGATAACCGCTTCGAATGCGCAGGCGCGACGTTTGACCCGCTCGCAAACCCGATGGAATAATGCGCTCGCTACGGGATTCACAAAGTCCCGGGGCGCCGGGATTCCGTGCCTGTGCGCCCATCTCTTGCGGAGGTTCCAGGGCTATGGAAGTCGGTGAGGCGCTCGAACTCGTATTCGTCGGCATCACGCTCGTACTCTCACTCGCCATCCTGGTCGCCTTCGGCCAGTGGTGGCAGCGATAGCCCGCAGGCACGGCGACAGGTAGAGGGGAAGCCATGGCAGTAGAACAGCCCACTCGTCCGACAATCGCGGACAAGATCTACGACAAGATGTTCCACAACTACGTGTGGAAGTCGATCTTCCGCACCGGGTATCCGAATACCCCACGCAACCAGATGCTTGTCGTCGCGACGAACCTCTTCCTCCACCTCCACCCGACCCGAATCCACCGCACCCACGTCAAGATTACCCACACCTACTGCCTCGGTGGGCTCTCATTCTTCATGTTCCTCGGCCTGACCATCACGGGCATCCTCCTGATGTTCTACTACGTCCCCTCAGTCGAGCGGGCCTATCTCGATATCCAGACTATCCAGACCAACGTCCAGTTCGGCCAGTTGATGCGCAACATGCACCGCTGGATGGCCCACGCCATGGTCATCCTCGTCTTCTTGCATATGATGCGCGTCTTCTATACCGGCGCGTACAAGCCACCGCGCGAATTCAACTGGATCGTCGGCGTCATCCTTCTCGTCCTGACCTTCCTCCTCAGCTTCACCGGCTATCTTCTGCCGTGGGACCAGCTTGCGTTCTGGGCCATCACCGTCGGCACGAACATCGCCGGCTCCGCCCCCATCCTTGGTGAGAAGAGCCGCTTCTGGCTCATCGGTGGGTTCGAAGTCGGCCCCAACGCCCTCATCCGCTTCTACACCCTTCACGTCATCGGCCTGCCGCTTCTCGCGGCGATCTTCATGGCCGTCCACTTCTGGCGCATCCGCCGTGACGGCGGACTCGCCCGGCCACTCTAAGTCGAGATACGAGCAGGTAGCGAAACTATGGCCACCGCAGTCGTCGCCCGCCCCGTAGCAAGGCCCCAGGCCCGTGCCCGTGATGAGGAAGTCCTTGTCTGGCCGGACCTGGTCTTTGTCGAATTCATCGCAGCCCTCGTTTTCTCGATTTCGATTCTCATCCTCTCATTCGCCATCAATGCTCCCCTCCTCGACGAGGCGAACGGCGACGTCACGACGAACCCATCGAAAGCCCCCTGGTACCTCCTGAACCTCCAGGAGCTGCTCCTCCACATGAACCCGGCCATGGCTGGTGTTATCGTCCCGACCATCTGGCTCGTCCTTCTCGGCGCCTTCCCGTACTTCGACCGCGAAACCGAGGGCCAGGGCGCATGGTTCGCGACCGAAGGCTCCGTCAAGATCACCATCGCTGCCGGCCTCGTCGGCTTCATCGGCACCTGGATCCTGATTCTCTGGAACGCCGGCAAGATCGCCCAGGCGCTCAACGACTGGTTCGGGTTATCCGGCGGCGACGCAATGCTCTGGGCGCTTGATACGCGCTCCATCCAGAACCAGCTCCCGTGGCCCGAATGGTCGCGCTCGATTACCTACCTGCCCATCGAGGTGAAGATCCTCGGCGACGACTTCCAGCACCTCGACTTCCCGGCGTGGCTCGTGGAGCAGGGCATCCCCACGGCGTTCCTCGTCGGCCTCCCCGCGATGATGATTCTCGTCATGTGGCGCATCGGGTGGGTCAACAACCGGCGCGATGCGCTACTCGCGCTCTTCAGCGGCTTCATCGGCGCGTACGGCGTGCTCACACTCGCAGGAACCGCCTTCCGTGGCGAAGGCCAGGAACTCGTCTTCCCATGGGATCTCTCCCTCAGTGAGGGTATTCCCGGCGAAGTAGCACACGAATGATGACGTCGCACACCCCCGCTGAGGAGCAGGCATAGCCATGGCACAACAGCAAGCCGCCGGCCGCGTTGAACGAGCCCGCGCCACCGAAGCGCGGAAGCTCTCTCGTCGCTCGTTTATGCGCGTCAGCGCCTTCGCCGGCCTCACCCTGAGCGTTACCGCGATGGCCGCCAGCTTCCTCAACTTCTTCAACCTCCGGAACCCCACCGGCTTCGGCGGCACGATCACCGTCGCCGCCTCCCGCGTCCCTGCCCCCGGCGAAGCCCCGGCTCGCGTCTCCGAAGGCAAGCTCTGGCTCGTGAACCTCGCGGGCGCCCAGGGCGACGTCCTCCAGGTCGGCGGTACCGGTGGTGTCGTCGCTCTCTACTGGAAGTGCCCGCACCTCGGCTGCACGGTCCCCTGGAACGGCGCCTTCGCCGGCGGACAGGTCGGGTACCCCGGCATTACCGGCTGGTTCCGCTGCCCCTGCCACGGCTCCACCTACTCCACCGCAGGCGTCCGCGTCTTCGGCCCGGCTCCCCGCTCAATGGACACGATGGCGGTCTCCGTCAACGCGGATGGCTCGCTCGGTATCAACACCGGTCTCATCACCGGCGGCAGCAACGACAACCCGCTGCGCGCCGTGCCGTACAGCGGGTAAGGGGAGGGGCATCGCTTGAATACGCAGAAACAAATCTTCCTGATTGTCGTCCTGTTCTTCGTGATGACCGGTGGCTGCGCCGCCTACGCTTTCATCGAACCCGTCCGCTCAGAGCGCCAGGCCGGCTTCTTCGACGCCGAATCCGCCCGCCGCGGCGCCCTCCTCTACGCCAACAACTGCCGCACCTGCCA
>JBPPMX010000196.1:0-4483 GCA_051306275.1 Tepidiformaceae bacterium | reverse complement strand
CCCCGGGCGCCCCCGCCGCCACCTCCGGCTCCAGCGTCGCGATCGCGAACGGCGACTCCGGCAGCCACGCCACCAGCCCGGGGTCGAACACTCCCGTCGGCCGGCCGATGCCGAGCGCCGCCTCGAGGTTGTAGACCGCCTGGTAGGTCGAATACGGGTAGATCGCCGGGTCGAACGGCACCGCCGCCAGGTACCCCAGCGCGACCAGCATCTCGTTCAGCGCCACCACGTCCGCGCCCGTATCGCCGCTGCGCAGCTCGCGATAAAACGGCCGCGCCGAGGCGAACGCGAAGCGGTCCACCCCATCGACCGCCACCACCCGCTGGCCCGAGGTCACCTCCGCCCCCGCGGCGACATAGACCGCCGTGATCGTCCCATCCCAGTCCGGCGCGACCAGCTCCCGGCCCTCCGTCCACTCCAGCTCCAGGTTGAGCGGCTGCTGGTCCCGCACCTCCCGGTCCGTCGCCTGCGTGACCAGCGGCTCGCTGCTCGCTGTCACCCCCGGCAGCTCATCCTCCGTGAAGACGCGCACCCCCAGCAGGAACGCCAGCGGCGCCACGATCACGCCGAGGTACAGCAAAGGAAGGCGAAACGCGCTCAAGCAGACCAGCGCCGAACGCGACCACGCACTTCGTCCAGATCGGCGGACGCCCGGAGGACAGCCACCACACCAGCACTTCCGCTCGGATCTGTCATCACGGCGCCAGCCCCGACCCCGCCACAGGCGGCCCCCCACCGATCCCCGATTCGAGGTTGCAGGCATAGAACGCGTTGTGCCCCGCCTCACCGAACCGCCCGGAAAGCGTCGGGCCTTCGTCCCAGCTATGCACCTCCAGCCCTCTCTCCTGGACACAGGCCACCCACACCGCCTTCATCGCCTGCAACTCCTCCTCCGTCGGCTCGTGCTGAATGGCCCACTGCCCTTCCACCGCCCGAGACCACTCCGCCCAGCAAGCATCGTAGATACTGGGATCGACCCCGGGTTCAAAGCCTGGCACCTCCCGAATGGCAGCTCTCAACTTCCGGAAACCCCGGTGTTCGCCCCACTGGAGGTCGAAATAAGCTCCCCCGCCATCAACAAGGCATTGCAGCGTCGTGAGGACCGCCCTCTCATACTCCGCTTCAGTCACCCCATCCTTGAGGAGTTCGTCCTGGAAAGCCTTGCCGTCCAGTTCCGGCATCCCCTGCAGGGCAATCTCGGTCGGCTTCGTGCTCCGAACCTCCGGCAACCCGATCGTGAGCGTAGGGCTGGCGGCTCCGGGCTCCGCCGTGCCCCCACACCCGAAAATGACGATGGTCACGACCATGGCGAGGAATGGTCGTAGTAGAAAGCTAGCCACGGTCGTGATCACCGTCATCGAACGCTCCCCTTTTCTAGTCGGGAGTGAGCAGCGCGGAATAGATGATCCCGCCCCAGTTCTCACCTCCGCCGACTTCAACCTGGTAGGAGCCCTTGGTGTATGGGCTCGCGTTAACGTAGTGCCACTCCTCGTAGGCGGTCGTGGAGCTGATATCCCACATCGTCCCAAGCCATCCTTCGGTTGGGTGCTGATACCACGCCTTCGCCGCTACTCGGCTCGCACAAGACGTCTTCGTATTCTGGTTGTAGATGTGGTCGCCCGAGTTGATCCAGGCCTCGGCGTACCCGTTCGTCGAGCACCCCTCGTGAGAGGGGTTCGTATAGACCTCGTAGGCCGCGACGCTGCTCACAGCAGCGAGCGCGAGCGCCGCTAGAACGCTGACGGCGAGGAGCCGTCTCCTGATCCTGAACATCTGTGTTCCTCCCGGTTCTGGAGGAAAGTGCGCTCGCGAATCGCGCTTCCCGGTGCTGCGCGGCCATCGCCAGGGGCCCCACGGGCCGCGCTAGCACTCTGCCACCATCCGCACCCGTCGTGTTGACGTTTCGTCATGATTCCGTGACGTTTTTGCAGGCGTTTTCGCAATCACAGGGCCGCTTCCGAACAGCAACACGTGTCGAGCCCCGCCCCGTACCACAGCCCCAGCAGCCCGTGCGTCCACATCACGCCCAGCGGGTCGTACACTCGTTCTCCCGCCGTCCGCAGCCACCCCCGCACCGTGCCCTGTGAAACACCCTCCGCCGCCGCGATCTCGGCGACCGTATGCCCGAGCGCGACCTTCGCGATCACCGTCTGCTCGTTGGGCGTGAGGTGGCGGCGGTGCGCTTCCCCAAGGAGCTCCCGCCAGTTGTTCGCGTCCAGTCCGCCGAGCGGCATGGGGGTCCCTCCGCATCAAGTGCCCCCCCCCCCCGCTTTGCGAAGGGTTGGTACCGCCGTTCTAACGGATCAGCCACGCGCCTGTCAACGACTTTCACGTTAACGTCCCTGCGACTTTGCGCATCCTTCACGCTCCCGCAGCGCATCCTCGTACGCGTATCCCAAGACTCTACCGCCGCCCCGCCGCCCGTCACTACCCGATGCCCACTATTCTGTCCTGGAATCACTCCACAGCCCCCTATCCCTGGTAGTCCGGGATGTTGAATTCCTCGCCGACCTGGCGCAGACACTCACCGATCGCCTCGACACCGCCAGCGGCGCGTACGGCGTTGTAATCGAGGGGGCCCGGCAAATCCGGCACGGAAGAGTATCCCGCCGCGCGAAGGCACTCACCAACCGCCCGCCTCGCCGCCGCGGAAGCGTCCTCCGGTATCCTCGTCGGCGCCACCGATGGGAGCTCGCCCTGGTACGACGGCGGGCGCCAGAGGACACCATGCTCTCGCGCATAGTCGTCAGAACAATCCACATAGCGCACCACCCCGTCGTCGCCGAGGTCGCGCAGCGCCAGCGCGAACTCGTACGTGCCCGGTTCGCCTGCCACGAACCCCGCGATGCAGGCGCGCACCGCGGTCTCAGCGGCTGCAAGCTCTGCCGGGGTCGGCGCGAACATCGCTTCGTAAACCAGCGAGACGGAATCGTGGAACTCCACCCGGCAGCGTTCGATCGCCTGCTGCGGCGTCTCGTCCGGCTCAAGTTTCAGCGACGGCACATCCGTGCTCCCGAAGCTAATCCCGTACCCAAGGAACTTCCCGGTCACGTCCGGGTGAATGTCCCGCACGTCCCGGAACCCAACGTCGCGCAGACACTGGACGACCGCCTGCGCCGATGCTTCATACTCCGCGCGGGTCAGGTCCCCGTCCGCCAGCATCAGTCGCTGGTACTCCGACACCTGCGGCCACGTTGTCGCCAGCTCCGGGACCAGCTTCACGAACGCCCCCGGCGCCGTTCCCGCACTGGCGTCCGGTGTCGGGGCAGTGTTTCTCGCAAGAGCGTCGTAGCCGAGGAAACCCAGCGTTCGACATGAAGTCGCATCCCGGTTCGCAGACTCGGGCGCCGTCCTCAGGTACTCGTCCATCTGTGCGAGATCGACGATTGGATACCCGCGCTCATTCATGCATTGGACCACAACCGCACGGCGCGCCTGCCGCTCTACCTCACTCGGGGCGTGCTGCAATACCCACGCGACCTCGACTTCGCGTTGGTATTCGACGAAACACGTGTCATAGACCCCCACCGTGTCACTGCCACTCGAACTCATTTCGAACGTTAAGGTCGCCCGGTCGCGCCCTTGCACCCAGACCGGCGCCGTGTGCTGGACCCCGTTGTCTGCGAGGCACTGGAGCATGGCGAGCACGGCACGCTCATACTCGACCTCGGTTACCGTCCCGTCGGCCAGTATCTCGCGCTGGGGCTCCGGCACGTTGGCCAAGTCACGGACGGCGGCTGGCTGACCCTCGTCAGCGCAGGCGACACCGAGCAGGGTGAACGAACTGATAACGATGGCGAGCCAAAGCGAGTTCGTTCGCGGCGTAGTTCTCATTCGTCCACCCCCTCGATGCGGCAATCGGCTACGGGTACATCAACGATGTCGAGATGACTGGTCCCCAGGAAAACCCGACCTGCACTTGGCCTCTCGAATAGCCATACGACAGTGCATCGTCACCGTCCCATTGGTATGCGTAGTCGATGTCGACGATCCATGGCCGAAGATCGTCCCATGCCCCGTCGTGGTAGCTCGTGACACGAGCGGCGACGACCTGGCTGCAGGACGTCTCCCAGACCTCACTGGTGATGTAGTCGCCCCCGACCTCGGTCCAGATGTTGCCCTCGCCCGTCGCGACGCAGGAGCCGTTGTACGGGTAGAAGTTCTGCTGGCCCGCGGACGCGGGCACGACGGCTGCGACCGCAAGGACAGCAAGGGTGGCAACGGCCAACAGCCGTCGCTTCGTCGTGAACATGTCTCAGTCCCTCCACAAACTATCGGAAGTGCGCTCGCGAATCGCGCTTCCCGGTGCTGCGCGGCCAGCGCCAGGGATCCCACGTGCCGCACCGGTACTCTTGCACAAACCGAATCGTTCGCAACACGTTGAAACAACGTATGCCACCCGCTATTTTCACGGGTTTCGGGGGAAATACGTCCCTCGATGATCACGCAGCGCCCCCGGTTTCTACTCGCGAGCAGCAGGCCC